>NC_014306.1:2100068-2400078 GCF_000196615.1 Erwinia billingiae Eb661 | reverse complement strand
AGGAGCATACTGGCCTGGACCTGTGGAAATACCCGTTTGTTAAGTTGCGTACGCCGCTGCTTTTCGATCTGGAAATCGATCCGCTTGAAAAAGGCTCCGACGGCATGGACTACAACCACTGGTTCTATGACCGCCTGTTCCTGCTGGGCGGCGCGCAGAAATACGCCAAAGAGATGATAGAAAGCTTCAAAGAGTTCCCGCCGAGGCAGAAACCGGGCTCCTTCACCGTATCGGATGTGTCCGCGTTGATTGAGCAAGGTAATCCGTCAACGAACTGATGTGACGACCCACAGCCGGGCGGTTATCTGCCCGGCTTCCGGAGGCTGAGATGAAATACAGTACCACTCTTCCTGCTAAGGCACTGCCCACGGCAGAAAAGTACGACGGTCGGGGCCCTGCATATAAGCGCCGTTTTCATGTCATGGCGAAACCCACGGGATCGCGATGCAATATCGACTGTAATTACTGTTTCTACCTGCATAAAGAGCAGTTGCTGAAGCAGGATCACAGCGGGATGAGCGATGAGGTGCTCGAGGCCTTTATCCGCGATTACATCGACAGTCAGGACGGCGAACAGGTAGTGTTTTCCTGGCAAGGCGGCGAGCCCACGCTGATGGGCCTGGCCTATTTTGAGAAAGTTGTTGCGCTGCAAAAGCGTTATCAGAAGCCCGGCCAGCGGATTGAAAACGATCTGCAAACCAACGGCATTCTGCTGAATGATAAGTGGGCCACATTTCTGAAGCGGCACCATTTTCTTGTGGGCCTGTCGATTGATGGTCCGGCCGAACTCCACGATCGTTACCGCGTGACGCGCAGCGGCAAACCGACCTTTGCCATGGTGATGAAAGGCGTCGAGGCGCTGAAGCGCCATCAGGTGCCGTTTAATGCCCTGGTCACCGTCAACCGCACCAATGCGAAGTTTCCGCTGGAGGTTTATCGCTTCCTGACGCGAGAACTGGGCGCGACCTATATCCAGTTTAATCCTTGCGTCGAGCCGGTGGACTTCAAAAGTACCGCACCGCAGTTCTGGCGTGATGACAGCATTCCGATCACCGGCACCCGTCGCGCCAAACCCGGAGACCTGGATTCCATCGTCACCGACTGGTCGGTCGATCCCGATGACTGGGGCAGCTTCCTGATTGCCGTCTTTGAAGAGTGGGTCAACAACGACCTGGGCCGCGTGCAGGTGAATCTGTTCGAAACCGCCGTCGCCCAGACCATGGGGATGCCCGCGCAGATCTGCATCACCTCCGAGTTTTGCGGTAAAGGGCTGGCCATCGAAAAAAATGGCGATATCTACTCCTGCGACCACTATGTCTACCCCGAATACCAGTTGGGCAATATCAAACAAACCAAACTGGCGCATCTGGCGTTTTCTGAACGGCAAAAAGCCTTCGGCTACGGTAAACGCGAAACCCTGCCGCAGGCCTGTAAAAGCTGCCCTTACCTGAAGCTGTGTTATGGCGAATGCCCGAAAAATCGTCTGGTGCGCAGTGAAGACGGCGAACTGGGCCTCAACTATCTCTGCCCGGGTATTAAAGCCTTTTTCAACTATTCACACCCGATGCTGGTGGGCCTTGCCACCCTTCTGCAACCTAAACCGGTGGAGCAGCTATGACTCAAAGGGAAAAAATGCTGGCACTGGAAACCGAGATGAATGCCCAGGTGCTCGGGCAGGAAGAGCTGGTCAGAATGTTGATTGTGGCCCTGCTCTGCGATGGCCATGTGCTGCTTGAGGGCCTGCCAGGCCTGGCAAAAACCCGTGCCGTGCGCGAACTGGCGAAACACCTCGAAGGCGATTTTTGCCGTATCCAGTTCACCCCCGATCTGTTGCCGTCGGACATTACCGGCAGCGAAATCTACCAGCAAAATGCCACGCGGGAAGAAGACCAGTTCCGCTTTCGTCCTGGTCCGGTGTTCGGCAACATTATTCTGGCGGATGAAATTAACCGCGCCTCAGCCCGCGTGCAGTCGGCGTTGCTGGAAGCGATGGAAGAGCGGCACGTCACCGTTGCCGGGAAAACCTGGCCACTGCCCGGCGTGTTTATGGTGCTGGCAACGCAAAACCCCATCGATCAGGAAGGCACCTGGCCGTTACCCGAAGCGCAGCTTGACCGCTTTCTGATGAAAATCCTCGTCAGCTATCCTTCGCAGGAAAACGAACAAAAGGTGATGCAACTGGTGCGGGCCGAGCAGCAGGCACAGTATCAGGCGGCCCGACCCGACGCTGTTGCCGCAGCGATCACCCGGCTAAGCCAGGCCGACATTGCCAGCTGCTGGCGGGAGATCGCCAGCGTTTACGTCGCGCCAACGGTCGAGAGTTACATCATTAACCTGGTCGAAATGACCCGACAGCCGGCCTCGGTCAGTGAAACCTTTGCCAGCTATATCGCCCTTGGGGTTAGCCCGCGCGGTACGCTGGCGCTGGATCGTTGCGGTCGCGCGCTGGCGTGGCTGGAAGGTCGCGATGCGGTGTTGCCCGAAGACATCAAGCGCATTGCGCCAGCGGTATTACGCCATCGCCTGCTATTGAGCTATCAGGCCAATGCGGATAACTGTAGCGCCGATCGGGCAGTACAAATGCTGCTTGATGCCGTGGTGGCATGATGAGCAGCCCTCTGGTGATCGATCGTGCCGCGCTGATGGCGCTGGCTGGCGAAGCCCGCAGGCTGAACAACCCGCCGGGACAGATGCCGCCCGGTGCAATGGCGGGTGAACGGGCGTCAAAACAGCAGGGTCGCGGCCTCAATTTTGACAGCCTGCGTCGCTATCAGCCGGGGGATGATGTCCGGCTGATTGACTGGCAGGCCACGGCCAGGCTGCGTTCGCCGTGGATACGCCTGTATAACGAAGAGCGTGAGCGCCCGGTGTTTCTGCTGGTCGATCAGCGTCTGGATATGTATTTCGCCACCCGCGGCCAGAGCAAATCGGTGGCTGCGGCGACGCTGGCCGGGCTGCTGGCCTGGCGCAGCTGGCATGACGGCGATCGCCTCGGGTGCCTGGTGTTTGACGATGAAACCTGCGCGCTGACTCCCTGCCGTTCGCCGAAAACCAGCCTGACCCCGCTACTGAGCCACCTTGAGAGTTATAACCAGCGGTTAGCGGAACAGTATCCGCAGGAAGTCATCGCAACGATGACCCTGGCGGGAAGCCTGGAACGGATCGCTGGCAGCGTGCCGACCGGCAGCTGGCTGGCAATTATCAGCGATTTCCACGACCAGGATGCCCACAGTGAAGCGCTGTTGGCAGGCCTGCGGCGTCGCTGTGAAATCAGCGCCTTTGTTACCCTCGACGACCTGCATCTGCGTTTACCGGCACAAGGCCAGCTGGCCGCCTGGTATCAGGATCGGCAAACCACCCTTTCGCTTTCGCCCGCCCTGCGCAGCCAAATTCAGGACAGCGTGACCACCCGGCTGGCAAACCAGAAGAACCGGTTGACGCGTCTGGGGATTAAGGTCAATCAGATTGTGGTCGGTGAGGATCTGCTGCCGCAACTACAAAAGGGGTTTTGAATGCTGGCGAAAGGATTTTCCGTGCCTGATTTGGCGCATCCCGCCCTGCCTGCGGCGATCCCATGGCTGCCCTTGCCGCCGGGCTGGATTGTGCTCGGCGCGTTACTGTCAGCAGCATTGCTGGTGTGGTTCTGCCTCCGCCTGTTGCGCTGGCGGCGGAACCGGTGGCGACGTGAAGCGCGACGCCATATCCGGCAGGAGCAAAATGCCGACGGCTGGCTGGCGGTGATCAAACGCATTTTGCTGGTGCACCATCCGCGCGACGACATCTCGACGCTGGACCGTCCAGAAGCCCTGCTCGCCCGTTTGCCGCTGGATGAACCTGACCGACAGCTGCTGATTGGCCGCTATTGTCAGCGGGATAACCGGCTGGAGCCGGATCAAAATGCACGTTTGCAACAGCAACTCTCCCGCTGGCTGGAGACGCTTCCTGATGTCTGACCTGCTGACCCACATTGATTTTGCCTGGCCGCTGGCCGGGATCCTGCTTCTGCTGCCGCTGGTCTTGCACTTTTTGCCGACAAAAGAACGGCAGCAGGAAGAGAAAGTCCGCGTGCCGTTTTTACCGGCGCTGGCGGGCGAGCTGAAGCTGCATACGCCAGCGGCGAAAATCCGCTGGCCGGACCGGCTGGTCTTCTGGTTGGTGTGGGCGCTGCTGGTGTGTGCGCTGGCCAGGCCGGAATACCTGATGCCGCCACAGCAAATCATCAAGCCGATGCGCAATATGGTGCTGATTCTGGACGTGTCCGGATCGATGGAGAAAAACGATGCGCAGGATGGCATCACCCGGCTGCAGGCGGTACAGCGATCGGTGCGTGCTTTTGTCGCCCAGCGCAAAACGGATCGCATTGGACTGGTTATTTTTGCCAGCAGCGCCTGGCCCTTTGCGCCCATCAGTGAGGATAAGCAGGCGTTGCTGGCGCGGATTAACCAGTTGGCCCCCGGCATGATTGGCCAACAAACCGCCATTGGCGATGCGCTGGGTGTGGCGGTCAAGTTGCTGGACAGCAGCCTGGATCGAGATGCCAGCAGGCTGGCGATCCTGCTGACCGATGGCAACGATACCGCGTCACAGCTCTCTCCGGCGCTGGCGGCACAGCTGGCAGCATCGCATCACGTTCAGGTGCATACCATCGCCTTTGGCGACATCAACAGCAGCGGAGAGGATAAAGTGGATACGGCGCTGTTAAAACAGATCGCCCAGCTGACCGGCGGCGAGGCCCTGCAGGCCAGCACATCCGGTAAGGCGCTGGACAGCGTCTGGCAGCAGATTGATGCGATGACGCCTTCGCAGGTCAGGACCACGGGATTCTCCTGGCACCTGCCGCTGTTTCACTGGCCGCTAATGGGAGCGATGTGTCTGCTGCTGGCGTTCACCGTGCTACGGCTTATCCGGGAGCGCAGAACATGACGGACTTTCTCTTTATCTATCCGTGGCGGCTGCTGGGGCTGCTGCTCTGCCCACTGCTGTGGTTTCTCGCCAGCGGTTCGCGCAGCGCCTGGCACCGCATTATGACCAAACCTTTTGCCCGCGCACTCATTCATGGCCAGCGCCGATCGCTGTTTCAGGTGCTGCCGTGGCTTTTCGCAGCGGGCTGTATTGCGCTGGCCGGGCCGAGCTGGCAAAAAGATCTGCCCGCCGGCATGACCTCGCAAACTCAGGTCATGGTGATCCTGCAACAGGACCTGGGCATGATGGCGCAGGATTTACCGCCTTCCCGTCATCAACGCATGCAGCCGAAAATTGAAGCGCTGATGAGCCGGCTTCCCGGCAGCCATATGGGCCTGGTGGTGTACAACGCGCAGGCATTTTTGACCACGCCCATGACCAACGACGGCGCATTTTTCCGGCTGTTTCTCGACGCGCAGCAGCCCACGCAGCTGCCCGAAGGGGAAGGTTCCGGATTACAGGCAGCCATTGCGCTGGCACTAAAAAACCTGCCTCAGTCGCCGACGGTGCCGCACAGCCTGCTGCTGGTGGCCGACAACCTCAGCGCGGAAGACGCGCGCTGGCTGGCGGAACAGAAACTGCCGTTGCAGGTATGGGTGCCCGGCACGGCTAAAGGCGGCGCGCTGCCGGAGGCGCTGGCAGCGCGAGGGATTGATACCCGCCTGAACGTGCCGCGTTTCGAACAGCTGCGCAATAACGGTATTCCGGTAACGCTGGCGACCGCTGACGATGACGACCTGCCCGCCATTCTGCAAAACATTCAGCAGTCCGTGGTGGCGCAGCAAAACTCCCGCAGCGATCTGCATTGGAAAAACAGTGGTTACCTGCTGATTATCCCAATGCTGTTATTGCTGCTGGTCTGGCGTCAGCAGATGATTTTACTGCTGCTGATCGCCGTCTCGCTGACCACCTTTACGCCACCAGCCGCCGCAGCCTGGACTGAGGCCTTTATCAGTCCGGATCAACAGGGGCAGCGGGCCTTCAACCGGGGTGATTATGCTGAGGCAGCAGCGCATTTCACCAATCCCCTGTGGCGCGGCATTGCCCTTTACAACGCCGGCGATTTCCCTGCGGCCACCAGCGCTTTTCTTCAGGCGCCAGCCACACCCGATACCCTGCTGTGGATCGGCAACAGCTACGCGCAGCAAAAGCAGTGGCAGCAGGCGCTGACCAGTTATGACCAGGCATTAAGCCTGCGGCCTGACTGGACGATGGCGAAAGATAACCGGGCGAAGATTGCGCACATCATCATGCAATTACGGCAAAAAGAGCGCGATCGTCAGGATTCTCAGCATAAGGAACAGGATGAAACGCCCGATGCGATCAAAAACGATCTGAAGAAAGATCAGGGCGTTAAGCAGCAGGATATGCAGGCCACGGCGGGCAACTCGCCGCAGGTTAATCAGTGGTACGACAATCTCAGCCTGTCACCCAGCGGCCTGCTGGAAAACCTCTACAACTCAGCGCCTGCGGAGGGGAAATGAGACGGTTTCTGCTGATACTTTTACTGTTTTCCGCGATGCCGCAGGCGGCAATGACGCTGACCCGCGAACTGGAAGCACCGGATCATCTGGTCCCCGGACAACCTGTGCGGGTGGCGATCACCTTCTGGACGGATAGCTGGTTTAATCCTCCGCCGGAATGGCCAGAAATGACGGTCGAAAATGGCATGCTGCTGACCACTTCGCTGCC
This sequence comes from Erwinia billingiae Eb661, assembly GCF_000196615.1. NCBI lineage: Bacteria > Pseudomonadati > Pseudomonadota > Gammaproteobacteria > Enterobacterales > Erwiniaceae > Erwinia > Erwinia billingiae. The sequence continues at coordinate 2,393,424 of NC_014306.1, read as the reverse complement.
CAACCAGCTGGTTTCACGGCGCGAGGGAAGTACCAGCTGGAGCGGCATCAAAATGGAGCGGCAGCTGATGGCCTGGGATGGCGGCATGCTGAGGCTGCCGGCGATGGATCTGACGCTAACTTCGGCCGGGCAACCGCCGCAAACGGTGACGCTGCCCGCGATAGAGAAACAGGTCAGCTGGCCAGCCGGCGTACAACAGCCGGATCGTTTTCTGCCGGCCAGCGCCCTCAGCCTGCAGCAGAAAATTCAGGTCTGGCGGGCCGACGGCGAACGGACGATTCATGTTGGTGACGTCATTGAACGGCAGGTAACGGTGCAGGCGCAGGCGGTGATCCCGGCGCAGATCCCGCAAATCCTGTTCGCCATTCCTGGCTCAGGTACGCAACGCCTGACGCCGGAAAACAGCCTGCTAACCGAGGGCCGCGGTGAGGTGATCGGCGCCCAGCGCACTGAACGCCTGCGCTATCTGCCCGCCACGGCCGGCACCCTGATCCTGCCCGAGATCAAGCTGCGCTGGTGGGACACCCGTAATCAGCAATGGCAGATTGCCTCGCTGCCACCAGCCTCCTATACCATCGCGCCCGCACGGGCGGCAGGCAGTGAAAACGTCCTGCGAGCTAAGGGCACGAGCTCCCTTTGGCCTGCCGTATCGATCGCTGTCGCGCTCATTTTGCTGGCGATTGTCGGCTGGTTTATGCGTCACGCGTTATGGCGCACGGGCCGTTTTGTTATTCAACGCGGGTTGCGGATCTGGCGCATTGTGCCGCTGCCCGACCTGGCAACGCTGAAAAGGAAGAAAACATGAAGAGTAAACTCTGTGCTCTGGCACTGTTATGCGGCGTGGGCGTGTGTCAGGCTGCCGCCGATCCGACGCTGTCGGCATGGAATGACACCGCCGCCAAAACGGCCATCGAACAGTGGGTTGGCCACGCCACCACGCCGGGCGATCCCGCCTTTATCCCGCAGAAGCAGCGCTACGTGGTGTTTGATAATGATGGCACCCTGTGGCCAGAAGCGCCGGTCACCTTCCAGCTGCAGTTTGCGCTGGATGAGCTGAAGCGGCTGGCACCGGCCCATCCTGAATGGCAAAGCGACCCGCTGATTTCTGCGGCGTTAAAGAACGACATCAAAACGCTGGCCGCGTCGGGCAGCAAAGGGCTGTTTAAGCTGGTCGCTCTGACCCACAGCAATATGACCACCGAAGAATTCACCCAACGGGTGACCGACTGGGTCAGCACGCAGAAACACGCACGCTTTGGTTGCGGTTACGATCGGCTGGGGTATTTACCGATGCGCCAGTTGCTGGATTATCTGCGGCAAAACGGCTTTAAAACCTGGATTATCTCCGGTGGCGGCGTGGATTTTATGCGTGTGCTGGCAGAGAAAATGTATGACATCCCGCCTGAGCAAGTGGTGGGTTCCTTTTCGTTATCTGAATTTTCCCTTACCGACAACGGCACCCAACTGCGCAAAACCATGAACGGTGCGTTCTATGATGATGCCGCCGCCAAGCCGGTGGCGATCCATCTGTTTATGGGCCATCGCCCGGTAGCCGCTTTTGGCAACAGCGATGGCGATGTGCCCATGTTGCAATACACTTCAGCTAATCCCGACGTGAAAACCTTTGGTTTGCTGGTACACCATACCGACAGCCAACGCGAATATGCCTACGATGCGCATCCGCCGGCCAGCGGAACCTTAGTGAACGGATTAACGCTGGCGGGAAAATACGGCTGGACGATTGTTGATATGAAAAAAGACTGGAAAACGGTGTTCGATCCCGCCTTGTGTCCGGGGAATGGCACCGTACTCACCACCACAACGCCCTAACTTCTGCAGGAGCAACAGCATGAACTTTCGCAAAACGATTCTGGCCGGTGTTTTATTTTCGCTGACGGCTTCCGCCGTGGCAGCACCGTACGACGACCTGGCTTATGCGCTGAGGCAGCAAAAAATCATCAATGACTTACGCAGCCATTGCCAGATTGATCCCGCTATTCCCGATGCAAAAATAAAATCCACGTTCCTGCACGATAAGCAGACCGAATCGCAGATCCTCGCCGTGGCCGCGGCGTTACGGAATAAAAACAACGACGCCTACGGCGAAGCTATCGACGACATAGAGTGCCCTGACATTAAATAGTGAATGAACACGGGAAGCCTGTCTGCGGCAGCAAACGCCGCGGTCAGGTGCGATTTTTTTCCGGATGTGCCAGAGGTTTGCCGATGATCAAACCCGCGATCTGCTGCCTGCTCTGGGGAATATTGCTGTCATTCCCTTTTCTTTCTCATAGCGCCGAGCCGCGCCAGTCGCCTTCTCCTCAGGAGATAGCCCGCACGCTGTTCTTACTTAATCAACCGGTGGTGATGCTTCAGGCGAAATTCGGCCTCACTACGCCCGAGGAGCGGGTAAGGCGCATTGTGAATACCGTGCGGGCTTTGAGCCAGGATGACCTGCGCCATCCGCTGGTCCTCACCCCGATCACCCGTTATCAACGCCAGGCGGTCTTGTTTAGCGTCAATAACAAGCCCCTTATGCTGCTGGCCGATAGCGATCTGGATGAAGGCGATGACCTGACGTTGCCGCAGGCCGCCACGAAAGTGGCACAACGATTACAGACGCTGCAACAGGCGATGATTGAGCAGTATTCACCGAAATACCTGCTGTTATCACTGGGCAAAAGCCTTGCCGGTTTGATAACGGTCATCGCCTTGTGTGTTGCGGCGGGCTATTCCATCAGGCCGGTGAAGCACTTCTTCGCTGAACGTCAGCAAAAGAACAAAAGCCTGATCCCCCGATCGTTACGGGGTTTTATCGGCGCTTTTGAACTGCGGTTATATTTATTACTGGTCACCCTTGTGTGCCTGCTGGCCTTCTATCTCTGGATCAGTTGGGTACTCAGGCTGTTCCCCTATACGCGCATCTGGGGCATGGAGCTGGGTGGCTACAGCGTGGGCATGGTGCAAAAAGCCGGGGTGATTCTCCTGTCTGCCCTGCCTGGGCTGTTTATCGTCTGCGTTATCTTTGTTCTGACCGGAATTATCCAGCGTCTGCTCAAACTGGTTTTGCAGCGGGTTGAAACCGGCAGCCTGCAGCTGCCGGGATTGCACCCGGATACCGTTGGCGTCACCCGTAAATTAATCAGCGTGATGATCTGGCTGTTTGCGCTGTCGATCGCCTATCCATTTCTGCCGGGTGCAAATTCACTGGCCTTCAAAGGGATCAGCGTGTTCTTTGGTTTAATGCTGACGCTGGGTTCCGCCGGGGTGATGAACCATGCGATGAGCGGACTGGTGTTGACCTATTCCCGCGCGCTGCGCCGGGGTGACATTATCCGGCTGGCGGATCATGAAGGCATGGTCAGTGAGGTGGGCATTTTGGCGACGAAAATCATCACCCGGGAAAATTATGAAGTGACGGTACCCAATGCCGTGGTGGTGAGCGGGAAAATTGTCAATCTGAGTACCCACGTCCAAAGCGGCGGCGTTAACATGACCACCGGCGTCACCATCGGTTACGACACGCCGTGGCGACAGGTACATGCAATGCTTGAGCTTGCCGCCAGCCGGACAAGCGGCATCGATGGCATGCAGCCGCCGGTGGTGCGCCAACTGGCGTTAATGGACTGGTATATCTCGTATGAATTGCAGGTGAGACTGCTGAAAGGCCAGTCGCTGGCCGCGGTCAGAAGTGAACTCAACGGCCATATACAGGACGTGTTCAGCGAATTTGCCGTGCAGATTATGTCGCCTAACTTTGTGAATCAGCCCGACGCGCCGGTCCTGGTGAAAGAAGCGGACTGGTACAGTGCGCCGGCAAAAAAATAACGGCGGGTAGCGATAGCGGAACAGCGGCCAACCTTCAGCGCTCACCCTGCTGACATGCGCTGCGTGCCCCTAACGGCACCAGCGGTTACGGCCCTGCTCCTTGGCACGATACAGTGCGGCATCGGCCTCGGCGAGGATCTGCGCCACGCCCTTACTGCCATCCGATGAGGCAATGCCCATACTCACCGTGACAGTGTCACTCACATCTGACCGTTCGTGCCGCAGATGCGCCTGTTGCAGGTTAGCCTGAATGCGTTCGGCAATCTGCTCTGCACCTTGTGGCGTTGCGCCAAACAGCATCACCACAAACTCTTCACCGCCATAACGCGCCACCAGATCCTCGGAGGTGCGTACCGCCGTTTTCAGCACCGCAGCCACTTCCGCCAGACAGACATCTCCGGCCTGATGACCATAATGGTCGTTGTAGCGTTTAAAATAATCGACATCGAGCATAATCAGCTCAAAGCTCGCCTGTCGGCTGACGGCATTGTGCAGATGATCTTCCAGCGCACGGCGGTTGGCGGTGCCGGTCAACACATCCTGGTGGGCCAGCGTATCCAGCCTGGAAATCAGCAGCTGATTTTCCTGAAAGCGCAGCCAGGCTTCATTAAACCAGCCCTGCAACATATAGCGGCCGTAAATCAGGATCAGCGTGAAGATCAGGCACACCGCTGAAAAACGCAGATTCAACCCGGCATTGACCTGCAGATTCCCCGCCACCGTGGCCAGCCAGATGGGCACCACAAACAGCAGCAGACCTGAAGGCCAGTAATAGAGGGCTGCCAGCGCGCTCATCATCAAGATCGAACTTAAGGGATAGGCAAGCGGCGTCTGCAACGCGGTGATAAAGCTGAAGCCGCTGGCGGCCCAGAGTCCGCTTTGCAGCAGCAACAGGAGCGAGAGTAAAGGCTTAATTGCTGGAGATGGCTTCGCCTTCAAAACGAAAGAGATGGCCAGCATGGCGACCGACACCAGCAGGGTCGCTAACATCAGCAGGTCGATCACCGTCAAAAGTTTGCCAGAGACAACCACTCCCGCATCAAAATTGCCAAACATGATGTTGCGCAGGTAAATCATCAGCGCAAAGCTGCCGTTCACAAAGGCGAACCAGCTCAGGCTTTTCGCTAAGGCATGGCTGACCATATGGCCACGGCTCTGCCACAAGGGAATGGAGGAAAGCGTGGTTTTACGCTGCTCGTTGATCACGACGTTGTTCCTTAACATGATAAAAATGAATCATTAAAGGAGTATGCGACGGATCCGGCTTTCCTGCCAATGGCGACATGAGAGCTGAGATCCACCCTTGCGCATTCCCCTTTTCACCCTCCCTGCCCTCAGACCGAAATGAACATAACGTGCGCAATGCCGATCGCTGCCTGTTGCTATTTACTATCGTAAGATATAAAACTAGCACTATCTTACGATACAGTCGTAAGATACCTTTCAATCTGGAGAACCCTATGTTTAAAGAAATGTTTAATGATCGCCGTGGCGGTCGCCACCATTCTCACTCCCAGTCTCAGGACCGTCGCAGTGATTGCTTCCAACAGGCCGAAAGTCGCGAAGAGGCGCTGGCGATGATGTTTGACCAGTGGCGTGAAGCGATGCGCAATGAGCGGATGCGCAGCCGCCATGAAGATCCCCGCAGCGGACATCACCACCACCATCGCGGGCGTCATGATGCGTCTGGTGAACGTCATTTCGATCGCCGTGGCGATCGTCATGATGGGCATCGCGGCGGACACCGTGGCGGCCGGGACGACGCCGGTCATCGCGATCGCCCTTCTTTCCTGCGTGGCCGTAAGTTTGGCGCGGACGAACTGCAGTTGCTGCTGCTGTCCCTGTTAAAAGTACAGGCCAGCTACGGTTATGAGCTGATTAAGATCCTGACCGACAAGAGCGGTGGTTTTTATACGCCAAGCCCAGGCGTAATTTATCCGGCGCTGACCTACCTTGAGGATGTGGGTTTTGTGACCGTTCAGCAGGAAGGCAACCGCAAACGCTATGCGATTAATGAGCAAGGCGAAGCGCATCTGAACGAAAACAAGGCGGTGGCTGATGCCCTGATTGCCAAGCTGGCCCTGTTTGCCAGCCAGAGTGATTCCGTCAGTCAGGCGATGTTCGAACACCGCCAGCCGTTTTCACCGGAGTTGACCCAGGCCATCCACGATTTGCGCAGCCAGCTGCATGCGTATCACGGCAGCGATGAAGACACGCAGCGCCAGGTTGCAGAGATTCTGCAGGCGACGCTGGTACAAATGCAGTCCGTTGGCCGTTAAGGCGACGCGCGGGGGGCATTTCCCCCGCACGTTATCAACTTAAGCCAAATTGATTTTCAATTTAAATTAATAAACGCTGGCCCCAAATAATAAACAAAGTTATCATCACACAATGTTATTACATGGAGTGTAGAAGAAGCGATGGCACTGAATGGAACTCTGATTCTGAACGGCGCGGATTACGTACCCTTTAACCTTTATGGTGTGGGCGTTTTTATGGCCTTTTCTGGCAAAGGCGCTTACATGAACAATGCCGCCTGCGGAGCAATTCCCAACGAAGGGCCTGTTCCACCAGGAAAATACTGGATAGTTGAGCGTGGTGGCGGTGGGTTAGGCTCGTGGCTTAAAGCCAAGTCTCAAGATATTTATAACAGCATTTATAATGGCGCTGAATTTGGTCGTGATGAATGGTTTGCATTGTTCAGGGATGACTTGACGATTGACGATCATACCTGGATAAATGGAGTTAAACGTGGATTATTCAGACTTCACCCCGGCCGTTCCTCTGAAGGATGCATTACATTAGTTCATAACTCTGATTATGCCTTGATTCGTGATGCATTACTTCAAACTGCACCAGTACAGGTTCCCTGCATGAAATCTCTTATGGCTCGGGGATTGATAGAGGTGATTGCCGGTGGCAATAAGAACTTTTGTCCGTAGAACAATCAAAGCAATCTTTTATTTCGGGGTGTCATTAATCACCGGAAGAGCGCTCGGCAGTCCTGAATTTTGGTTTGATCATGATTTAGCGACTAGGATTGCTAGACTTATCTATGGTGATGTAGAGATAGGAGCTGATAATTTTTACGATCTGTATTTTTATATCTCTGTCATCTCTGTATTTTCCATAACTACTGTAATTTATATTTTAACAATGAAGTTACTACGAAAAATAAGGAGAAGTTAAATGCCAATTCCACCTTATATGTGGCTAACCGATGATGGCGGCGCAGTAATTAAAGGCTCTGTCGATGTTCGTGATCGTGAAGGAAGCATTGAAATAATTGGATTAAGTCACGGCATAAACCTACCGGTAGACACTGCAGCAGGAAAAATTACAGGCACGCGACAGCACTCATCAATGCGTATTGAAAAGGATGTCGATAGCTCAACTCCCTATCTATACAAGGCAGCAGCTACCGGACAGTCATTAAAAAGTGCTGAAATCCGCTTCTATAACATCAATGATGCGGGGCAAGAGGTTTGCTACTATATGGTGCTTCTGGAAAATGTAAAAATCACCAGCGTTCACTGCTCAGTGCCCAATGTAAAACTTACGGGAAACGATAAAATGAACCACTCAGAAAGCGTCAGTATGCAGTATGAAAAAATTACCTGGCGCATTGTAGATGGCAATATCCAGTACACTGATGCATGGAATGAAAGAGCTACAGCATAATTGAGGTTGACGATGAATCAGTCCCCTGTCCGTTTTGAGCTTACGTCTGTCCCGCCACCAAAGACCTTCCCTGATGCAAAATCGCCGGCGATCGGCGATGAGGCGATGCGTCAGCGGCTGCAGAATATTCTCCTGGCCATGCAGCAGCATCGGCTTGATGCCATTGCAATTTATGCCGACAAAGAGCATGGCGGGAATTTTGAATACCTCGCCGGATTTATTCCGCGCTTTGAAGAAGCCTTGCTGATCCTCACGGCGCAGGGGGAACTGACTTACGTGATGGGTAATGAGAATCTGAAACTGGTTCCCTTTGCACGCAACGGCGGCAAATGCCTGCACGCACCGGCCTTTTCCCTGCCTAATCAACCGATGGATAACGACGCGCCGTTAGTGGATGTACTGCTGCAGGCAGGCCTCACCAGCGGAAGCCAGATCGGCGTGGTCGGCTGGAAGTTATTTACCAACCGGCTGCGCGACACCCGTTATACCTTCGACGTGCCGTCGTTTATTGTTGAAGCCATTATCGACGCCGCAGGCGAGCGGAAAAATGTGGTTAACGCCACCTCGCTGTTTATTTCCCCTGACGTTGGCGTGCGTCGGCTAAATACCGCCAGCGAAATCGCCTTTTATGAGTATGGCGCTAATCTGGCTTCAACCAACGTGCTGGCCGCGCTTGAGCAGATTGAACCCGGTAAAACCGAGAAGCAGATTGGCCAGCTATTAGCTGCGGATGGTCAGCCGAATAGCGTCATTACCATCGCCGCCACCGGCGACCGCTTTGCCAATGCGGGCTTATACCCCACGGATAAAGCGATTCAGGCCGGTGATAAGTTCTCGATGACCGTCGGCTTTAAGGGCGGGCTGACCAGTCGTTCCGCCTATGTGGTGGCGGCTGAAAATGAACTGCCTGCGGCAGTGGCGGATTATCTGCCGGCGTTAGCCATCCCCTACTATCGTGCGGTAACCCGCTGGCTGGAAGCCCTTCGCCCAGGCCTGACGGGCGGCGAGCTTTATCAGGTTGTTGAAGAAGCCATGCCGAAGGCGAAATGGCACTGGCATTTAAATCCGGGCCATCTGGTGGCGGATGAAGAGTGGCTCTGCTCGCCGGTCTACCCGGATTCGACGATCGCGCTTGAGAGCGGAATGATTTTTCAGATCGACATTATTCCGTCACTGCCTGGCTATGGCGGTTGCAGCATTGAAGATACCGTTGCGCTGGCTGATGCGGCGCTAAGAGAAGCACTGCAAACCCACTATCCGGATGTCTGGCAGCGGATGGAAACCCGCAAACGCTATCTGCGCGATGTGCTGAATATCACGGTATCAGAGGATGTCATCCTGCTTTCCAACACCGTCGGTTATCTGCGCCCTTTCCTGCTGGATAAGACTCGGGCGCTGGTCCGTCAACCCTGATCGCTCCGCCAGCCACATCCTCTGTGGCTGGCGTTAACCGCCTCCCTCACGTTAACACCACGCAACATCCTCTTGACACTTCCTCACAACCCATGCATAACTAAACCGTACAGTTCAGTTATAGACTGAGTTTATCCACTGACCTTTCTCTTTCCTTTATCCAGGGCCTAAAAAATGATCAGACTGTCGACTGTTGCCTTACTCACCGTAGCTGTTTTCCTGACCGGTTGTGCCGGCACGCCACCCGCCCGCTATGCCGGGATAGATTCCGCCTCGCGGCTGACACCCAATACGGGCGATGAAGCGGATCGCATCCCGTTTAAGTACAGCACGCAGGTGGACTGGAATCAGTACAGCACCATGATTGTTGAACCAGTGACGATTTATCAGGGTGCTGACAGCCAGTTTGGCGATATGTCGCCAGCCGATCGCCAACAGCTGGCGGCCTATATGAAGGAGAAATTCACCGCCAGTCTTCGCGCGCACTATCAGGAAACCACCGTGGTTGCGCCGAAAACGTTGCGGATAAAACTGACATTGACCGGAGCGGATACCACCACCCAGGTCGTGGGTACCTTCACCAAATTCGATCTTGCAGGCGGCCCGTACAATATTGTGCAGTCTGTTCGCGGTGGCCGGGGCATGTTCAGTGGTTATGTCGACTATGCGGTCGAAGTTTACGATGCGCAGAGCAATACATTACTGACTGCCTGGGTTGCCCGTCAGTTTCCGAATGCCATGAACATCTCCGCAACGATTGGCTCGCTTAGCGCGGCCAAAGTCGGCATCGACAAAGGGGCCGATGAATTAGCGAATACGCTGAAGTGATCCGCCAGGGTCGGCCCATGAACCCAGAATCAGAATTGGTGGTGTGCCCACAGTGCAACTACCTGCATCGCCTGTCTCCTCCGATTGGAAGTCAGGCGGCACTCTGTTGTCGCTGTCGTGCACCGCTGTGGCGAAAAGCAGGCCAGGCGCCATCGCTGTTACCCCTTGCTGTCGCGGCCGCGCTGGGCTGGCTGTTTGCCTGCCTGTTGCCCGTGATCAGCCTGAATTTTCAGGGCAGCTCAAAAGAGATGACGTTATGGCAAGCCGCCTGGCTGGGTCCGGGCGAGGCACACTCGCTGCTGCTGTCGGTGCTGTCGACTTTTTTGATCGTCGTCGCGCCGATGACGCAGATTTTGCTGATCGTCTGGCTGTCACTATTTGGTCAATTTCAGCGAAAAGCCCCGGGTTTTGCTGCAATTACCTCCCTGCTCAGAACCATCGCCCCCTGGAGCATGCCGCTGGTGGTTGCCGTGGGGTTTCTGGTGGTGGGCATCAAGCTATCCACATTGCTTCAGGTCAAACCCGGTGCCGGCGCATGGGCACTTGCGGCGTCTGCGCTGCTTTTCTTCCGGCTATCTGCACGGGATCTTCGTCCCTTCTGGGCAGCACCGTCGGTACCTGACCAGCATGGAGGCAACGGTCAGGCGTGGGCGCTGTTGATAGCCGCGATGATTTTTTACCTGCCCGCGAATGTGCTGCCGGTGATGTTTACCTCTTTTTTCGGCACCGGCAGCGAGAAAACCATCTTCGAGGGGATCATTGAGTTCTGGCGCAGCGGATCTCCGGGCATTGCGCTGCTGATCTTCCTGGCCAGTATGGTTATTCCTTTTATTAAATTTATCGCGTTGGCCCTGCTGCTGCTGACCAGCCAGCGCAAAAGCCAGTGGGCGCGACGCGAAAGAGACCGGTTGTATCGCTTCACCGAATGGGTCGGGTGTTGGTCGATGCTTGATGTCTTCGTGGTGGTGATTATCACCGGTCTGGTGCAATTTCCGGGCTTGAGTGAAGCCGAACCCCGGCCTGGGATTATCTATTTCGCGCTGGTGGTGATCCTGACGATGCTGTCGGCACAGCGTTTTCGTTCACAAAGTATCTGGGAAGTCACGCCATGAACGCACAGCCAACTGACGAGCCACTCTATCTGCGCAGCCAACCCTATCTGATTTGGCTGGTGCCCATGGTGGCTTTGGTGATCGGGATAACCCTGCTCATACAGTCTCATCTGGCCGCAGGGCCGCTGATCACCGTTGTCTTCACCAATGCTTCAGGACTGGAGGCGGGAAAAACCGTGGTGAAGTTCAAAGAGGTCAACGTCGGTGTGGTGGAGGCGGTTTCGCTAAGTTCTGACGATGCAAAGGTGCTGGTGCAGGTCAGACTGAATAAAAATGCAGAGAATTTAACCGCCGCAGACAGCCGTTTTTGGGTCGTCCGGCCGCGCGTGGCTATCAATGGCGTGAGCGGAATTGATACCTTGTTTTCCGGTGCCTATATCGGCGTGGATAAAGGCAAAGCCGCGCAACATGCCAGCGAATTTACCGGGCTTGAACAGCCGCCTTCGGTGATCAACGATACGCCCGGCAGTCAATTTCTGCTTAACACAGACGATCTGGGCTCGCTGGATGTGGGTTCGCCGGTCTACTTTCGCCGGGTGCAGGTTGGCCGCATTGCCTCCTACCATCTTCAGGAGGACGGGAAAGGCGTTCAGCTGCGAGTCTTTATTGACGCCCCTTACGATCGCCTGGTCACCGCCAATAGTCGGTTCTGGAACGTCAGCGGGCTGGATCTTTCCGTTGGCAGTAACGGTTTCCAGTTAAAGACACAAACGGTGGCCGCCATTATGGCCGGCGGCATCGCCTTTTACACGCCGGACAGTCAGCCATCAGCACCCGCTAATCCTGCCGCCATTTTCCCGCTGGCCGCCGATCAGGATAAAGCGATGGCGCCCGCAGATGGTCAGGAGATGACTTTTCGCCTTAGATTTGAACACTCGGTGCGTGGATTGGAGGTGGGCGCGCCGGTGGTGTTCGCCAGCGTCAGGATCGGCCGGGTCTCTGCCGTCTCGCTGGACTACGATCCCCACGGCTATCGTTTCCCCACGCTGGTCGATATTGAGGTCTATCCGGCCAGAATGGGCAACGTGCTCAATAAACTGCCTAAATCTTCAGGCGATCCGGCAATGGCGGCCGCTGTTTTCACCGAGGATCTGGTCGATCACGGGTTACGGGCGCAAGCCGTTGCCAGCAGCCTGTTAACCGGACAGCTGACCCTGACACTGGATTTTTTCCCCAAGGCGGCAAAGGTCCCGTTTGATCGCCATGCCCGGCCGTTAATGCTGCCAACGATCGGCGGCGGACTGGATGAAATTCAGCAACAGCTCGCCGATATCGTCGGTAAGGTCAATAAAATGCCGCTGGAATCGATCGGCAACCGGTTGGACAGCACGCTGTTCGAACTGAGCAAAACCCTGCGCATCGTCAATACACAAACCTTACCTGGCGCCAATTCGCTGCTGCTGTCGGTACAGAAAAGCAGTGACAACGTTCAGAACATAACTTCCGAAGATTCACCGCTGTTAATGGGGTTAGTGCAGACCCTGCAGGAATCGGCACGGGCGTTTAAAGCGATCAGAAATGTCAGCGACCAGCTGAGCCGCCATCCCGAATCGTTGATTCAGGGCCGCGCGGCCGATCGCCAGGCGAAGTCAGAAGGGAAACAGTAATGGAGGGTCGAGTGAGATATTTACTGCCCGGAATATGCCTGCTGCTGGCGGCATGTACGTCGCCTGATAGTCACTATCACACCTTAATGAGCAGCACGCCTTCCGCCGCTTATCGGAGCCATTTTGATATCAGTGTTTTGCCGGTTATCGTGCCGGCACAGCTCGATATGCAGCAGGTGGTGATCAGAGAGAACAGCAGCGGCGCGGCGATACTTGAAAACGAGCGCTGGTTAAGCCCGCTGGCTGATGAGTTTACCACCGCCCTGTCCGCTCAACTGGCGGAGCGACTGGCAACGCAGGATATTGCCGGGTTGGCGAATCAGCCGAACAGGCCCGTGGTCACCGTGAAGGTAAAAGTGCGCCGTTTTGACAGCTGGCCAGGAAACAAAATCCACCTGCAGGCTGACTGGATACTGACGCTGAAACCTGAAAACCGTCAGGCCCTGTGTCACAGCGATTTATCACAAGCGGTAAGGGGTGACGTTTCAGCGCTGTTCCCGGCGTGGCAAACCCTGCTCAACCGGCTCAGTGAACAGATTGCAGCGACCGCAATCACCTTGTCGACGCAAACAGCATCCTGTCCGGCACAGGGAAACTTATGACTGGCGACCCGCCTGCCCAGCCAGGGTGCCGTACAGGAAGACGTTCACGCCCCTGGTTACCATCAGTGCGATCTGCCCTGAGGTGAATTGGGGAATTTCCCGCTGCAGCATGAAACCGTCTATCTCGGCTTTCATTAACGACGTGAATTGCTGGGCTCGCAGCATCGGATCGGCTTCACTCAGCTCACCTTTCCGCATGGCTTCAGACATCACTTGGCCAAGCGTGCCCATACTTTCGCGAATGCCGGCATCGAGGAAAAGGTTGCCGATATCAGAATGCCCCGCTTCACCGACCACCACGCGGTAAATTTGCATCGCCTGATTGTCACCGCCCAGCACCTTCAACATCCCTTCCCCAAACTGAATAAGCCGTTGTTCCAGGTTCTGGCCAACGTTTTCTTCTGCCACCAGTTGCAACGCGGCTTCAGTCAGAAAGCGGGTGCTGTGATGGCGGACCACCGTTTCAAAAAGCGCTTCTTTCGAAGCGAAATAGTTATACAGCGTGGCTTTGGAACCGCCGGCTCGTTTTGCTACTTCATTCATTGAGGCGCGTTCGTAGCCCACATCCTGGAAAAGTTGGGAAGCCGCGACAATGATTGCCTGACGTTTTTCCTCTGTCAGTGTTCTCATAATTATTCCTTAAAAACGGGTTGAGCCTTGATGCGATGACGATCGGAACCGCATTATTAATTACTGAACCGTACGGTTTATTATACGCAGTATGCCACAGCTCAGGACGATAGCGTATTTTGCGGCCGACAGACGCTCAGCAGCAGTTGGCGCAGCCAGCGATGTGCGGCATCCGCATCCAGCCTGGGATGCCACATTTGTGAAACGGTGATCTCTGCCGTTTTCACCGGCAGCGCAAAGGCAACCAGTCGCCCCGACAGCATGGTGTTGTTCAGGCAGGAAGCGGGCACCAGCGCCACCAGATCGGACGCTTCAGCTACCGCCAGCGCGGCAGAAAAGCCCGGCACCACTGCCGCAATTTTCCGCTGCAGGCCGGACTCGGCCAGCACGTCATCTACCGGACCCCGTAGCTTCCCACGGCGTGACGCGATCACATGGCTGAAAGAGACATAACGCGCTTTGCTGACAGGGGTTTCTGCCGCCAGCGGATGCCCTTTTCTGACCACGCCAACAAAACGATCGCGGAACAGCGCCTGCAACCGCACTTCCGGCCCCATCTCACCCAGTACGCCGATCTCAATATCAATCAGCCCTTCCCTGAGCGGTTCGGCACTTTTTTCCGGCTTGGGCGCAAACCGCAGACACACGCCGGGCGCAACGGCAGCGGCGGCTGCAATCAATGCCGCACCGAACGTTTCCACAAAACCGTCATTGGTACGCAGCGTAAAGGTTCGCTCCAGGGTGGCTAACTGCAAGGTGTTGGTGGAAGGTCGCAGCAGCGATCGGGCATCGGAAACCGCGTGATGGGTGCGTTCGCGCAGGCCGTCGGCATAGGGTGTCAGCACCATTTTTCGTCCGGCACGCACCAGTAACGGATCGCCGGTTACCGCACGCAGCCGGCTCAGGGTGCGGCTCATCGCCGAAGCACTTAAGCCAAGCCGACGCGCAGCGCCAGCCACACTGATTTCAGCCAGCAGCACATCTAACGCAATCAGTAAGTTCAGATCGGGATCAGTCATGCCCTATCCTGGCATGCAACAGAAACGGTGGGAAGGCGTTTGATGCAGGTTATTACTGCAAATGCTGCGTCTTCCGCCCGGTCTGTCACGGGTCTATATTTCTCTCAGTGACGCAAACGTCTTCGCTTCCCTGACCGGAAGCCTTATTCAGAGGAACAGCATAATGCCTTTATCACATGCCAAAACCGTGCTGATCGTCGGCGCTTCTCGCGGGCTGGGATTCGCGCTGGTCGAAGAGTATCTGCAGCGCGGCTGCAAGGTGGTTGCCACCGGCCGCAGCGCTTCCACCGAAAAACTGGAGATGCTCGCAGAGCAGTTCCCGCATGCGCTTGAAGTGGAAACCGTCGACATCACCGTGCCGGACGAGGTTCAGGATCTGCACTCACGCCTCAGTGAACATCGCTTTGAGATGCTGTTTGTTAATGCGGGGGTGAAAAACAAGGACGGAGAAACCATCGCCGATGTGTCCACCGAGGAGTTTATTCGCGTGATGATCACCAATGCCCTCAGCCCGATGCGCTTTATCGAAGCGTTTCAGGATTTGGTGGAGCAAAACGGAACCCTGGCGGTGATGTCTTCCGGCCAGGGCAGCCTGACCAATAACACCAACGGCAATTACGAACTCTATCGCGGCAGCAAGGCGGCGTTGAATATGTTTATGCGCAGTTTTGCCGCGCGCCACAGTGATGACAGCAAAACGCTGCTGTTGATGGCGCCAGGCTGGGTACGTACCGATATGGGCGGTGCCGGCGCGCGGTTAACCATCGGTGAAAGCATTCCGTCACTGGTCAATACCATGGCGGAATATGAAGGCCGCCGCGGGCTGCACTATCTGGATTATCAGGGAAAGGTGGTGCCATGGTAAGGCGCGGATCATTGATCTGGAGAGGGGTTATTGTGTTATAACGCCTTAAAATCAGAGCAAAAAGGGACCGCAATGAAACTGACCGTCAGCCATAAAATTACCGATAAAGATCGTGAAGAATTGCTGGATGGGCTTCGTGCATATAACCGCCAATTTTTCAGTAACAGCCAGTGGCATGAGGTGGGGATTTACCGCCACGACAGTGAAGGCAAGATGACCGGCGGGCTTATTGCCACCAAAAGAGGTCCCTGGCTGTGCATTGATTATCTGTGGGTTAGCGAAAGCAGCAGAGGCTCTGGATTAGGCAGTGAACTGATGCAAGCGGCAGAGCAGGAAGCCCTGACGCTGGGCTGCCTGCATGTTCAGGTCGATACGATGAGCTTCCAGGCGCTGCCGTTTTACCAGAAACTCGGCTATGCGCTGAAAATGTCTCTGCCGGATTTCCCCGAGCGAGGCATGCAGAGACATTATCTGACCAAAGAGGATCTGGCTGACTAAAGGGTCATCACCACGCGGCCAATGCGGCCGCGCTCTTCTGCACGGCGATGGGCTTCGGCCACATCGGCGAAGGCGAAGGTGGCGTCAATCGGCACGTTCAGTTCGCCGCTAAGCGCCTGGTTGAGCAGTTCCTCAATCAGTTTACGCGGTTCCGGCTCACCCATAATTGGGCCAAGCAGGCAGCCAATCACCGTTTGACGGCGCATCAGCAATTGTCCGGCATCGATTTGCGTTTTGCGGCCACCGAATACACCAACCAATACCGCCCGTCCGCCTTCGTTCAATGCCTGAAGCGCATCATTTAATACATCGCCGCCGACGTTATCGATAATCAGATCGACGCCCTTGCCGTCCAGCAGTGCGCGAACCTGCTCATGGGCGGTTTTATCGGCGGTGACGATGGCGTCAGACAGGCCATATTCGCGCAGTTTTTCCAGGCTTTCCGCACGGGTGCCGGTGCCAATCACGCGCGCGCCCTTCTTCGCTGCCAGTTGCACTGCCGCCACGCCCACGCCACCGCTGGCACCTAACACCAGCACGGTCTGACCGGCCTTGAGCGCGCCCAGTTCCAGAACCCATGCCGCCGTTCCGGCACTGACCGGGATAGTCGCCGCCACGCCCAAATCCAGTCCATGCGGCACCACAAAACAGTTGCCCGCCGGAACAGCGCGCAACTCAGCGTGGGAGCCTTTCCACGAGAAGGTCGTGACCTTTTGACCCAGGCTAAATCCGCTGACGTCTTTACCGATTTGTACGATTTCACCGGCGGCGGAATAGCCGATCACCGCATGGTCTTCCTGAGGAAATTCGCGGCGATTTACCAGATCACCCCCCTCAATGCTGATCGCTTCAACCCGAATCAACAGTTCATTATCCGCAGGAACCGGATCGGCAACGTCCGCAATATGGAGGACTTCAGGTTTGCCAGGTGAGGTGTAGATTGCAGCTTTCATGGGTAATCCTTTCGTTATTCGTCATAAACCAGCGCTGACCGTCAGGTCGTTGCCATGATGAATGAAAGAGTATCAGCCATAAATGCCTGCTCACTTGCCCGAACATGCCTTAAGCGCTAAGAAGCCTCTGATTTACTGGTCTTTCTTTTTCCAGTTCGCCCAGGGATCTTCGGTGAGGATGTCTGGCTCGTGCGTCGCGCTGTGATCGGGCACCGGCGCAGATTGCGGCACTGCTGTGGCGCGGGTGGTCGCGGCAGATTTGTCGTTCAGCGAGGCAAGGTACAAATCCTCCACTTCCTTACGTGCCCACGGCGTGCGGCGCAGGAATTTCAGGCTGGATTTGACGCTCGGGTCGCTTTTGAAGCAGTTGATGTTGATGCGGTTGGCCAACTCGGCCCAACCAAAGCGATCCACTAAAGCGAGAACGACGGCTTCAAGGGTTACGCCATGCATTGGGTCATTTGAAGAGTGAGTGGTCATGGTATGTCCTGATCCGGGTGAGAATGGCGGACAACATACTGAATGCTGCGCGGGAGTGCAATAACACTGATTATAGCGGGTGAATGCCCGGCTTCAGACAATAAAAAACCAGCGCACAGTGCGCTGGTTAACAATGTCAGGAACTTTTATGCGCGAATCAGAAATCCGCTTTCAGAACCACACGGAAATTCGCTTTACCGGCGCGGACATGATCCAGCGCGTCGTTGATTTTCGACATTGGGAAGAACTCGACCTGTGGGGCGATGTTGGCACGGGATGCCAGCTTCATCAGAGAGCGCAGCTGGCCCGGAGAACCGGTAGAAGAACCCGTTACCGCTTTGTCGCCCATAATCAGGTCGAACGCGCTGACCTGGAACGGCTTCATCACTGCACCCACGGTATGGAATTTACCCTGTGGCGCCAGCGCGTCAAAGTACGGTTTCCAGTCGAGGTCGACAGCCACGGTGCTGAGGATCAGATCGAAACGTCCGGCCTGCGCTTTCAGGGCTTCAGGATCGCGGCTGTTCACCACTTCATCTGCGCCCATATCCAGAATCGACTGCTTTTTGCCTGGCGTTGAGCTGAATGCCACCACTTCCGCGCCCATTGCACGCAGGATTTTGATGGCGATGTGGCCCAGACCACCAATCCCAATCACCGCGACGCGGCTCATGGCGTTGATGTTGCTCATCAGCAGCGGTTTGAACACCGTAATACCGCCACACAGCAGCGGACCGGCGCTGGCCACGTCCAGGCTTTCCGGAAGCGGGATCACCCACTGCCAGTCTGCACGCAGTTTTTCAGCAAAACCGCCGTGATTCAGGATGGTCGGCGTTGAACCATTTTCACAGTTAACCTGCTCACCCTTGATACAGGAATCGCAGTGCTGACAGCTTTTCGCCGTCCAGCCAATGCCGACACGCTGACCGACTTTCAGGCCTTTGCCCGCAGCCGCTTCGCCCAGTGCCGAAACGCGACCAATCACTTCATGGCCGGCAATGGTCGGGTAGCTGGAGATGCCCCACTCATTATCAATCATCGACAGGTCAGAATGGCAGACGCCGCAGTATTCAACCTCCACTTCCACTTCTTCTGTACTCAGTGCACCTGCTTCGTATTCGTACAGTTCAAGGGCCTGTCCGGCTTGCATAGCTGCGTAGCTTTTAATTTTCACTCTTCACCTCGGTTTTTGAAATTACCTGAGAGAGTTTAGCAAACCGCTCAAGGCTGCCATGGACCGAAACGCGTCATAAGAGACCAGTCTATTGTATCTGATTGTAACTATTGCGGTTTTATCGACCAGACCGCGCGAAAATTAACCTCGCGGTAAAATGAACCGCGAGGCGTCGATAACCAGAGATTACGCCGGGCGCCACTTAATCCGTCAGTTTGTGGGTAACGTGGCCGATCGCTTCGACAACCTGCGAGGAATTGGCCTGAATATCGACGATCACGTTGCCCGCTTCGCGCACCAGATGGACGCCTTCATCGGCACGCACCAGGTTTGCGGTGATGTTCTTCTGCGCCATCGCCGCTAACTCGTGATTGCGATCGACCACGCCGGAGATCTCCTGACTGGCGGTATGAATATTGGCCGCCAGGCTGCGCACCTCGTTGGCAACCACCGCAAAGCTGCGGCCATGGGTGCCGGCGCGTGCAGCTTCCACCGCCGCATTCAGCGCCAGCAGGTTCGTCTGGCTGGCAATCGAGCGGATAGTTTCGACAATCACCCCAATTTGCGCCGACTGCGAGCTGAGCCCGTTAATATCGTTGGAGACTTTGCGCAGCTCGCTGGCAATTTCATTCATTTTTCGCACGCTGTTTTCAATCACCGTCACGCCAACGCGGGTATTTTCACTGGTTTCCAGCGCGGCCTGATAGGCATGCTCGGCGGCTTCGCGCTCCTGCTGGTTTTTCATCACCTGTGGTGACACGTCGGTGGCAAACTTCACCACTTCATACAGCTGATTGTTTTCGTCGAATACCGGGTTATAGGTGGCGCGCAGCCAGATGGTTTTGCCCTGCTTATTGATGCGCGCAAACTGCCCGGAAACAAAGTCGCCACGGCGCAGTTTTTTCCAGAACTCGGCATATTCCCGGCTGTTCGCCAGCTCAGGCGTACAAAACTGGCTGTGATTTTTGCCGATAATTTCATGGGACTGATAGCCCATGGTTTTCAGGAAATTGTCATTGGCGCGCAGCACCTGGCCGCGCAGGTTAAAGGCAATCACCGCCATTGAGCGGTTAATCGCATTGGTCATCGCCCGCTGTTCCTGCGCATCCAGAATGTGGTCGGTGATGTCCGAGGCCAGCTTAACGATTTTGATCACCCGACCGCTGCGGTCCTGCACCGGCACGTAATTGGCCTCCAGCCATAAGGGACGGCTGTTTTTGGCAATGCGCAGAAACTTATTGCTGAAGCTTTCGCCCTGTTTCAGCCGTTGCCAGAAGTGGGCATATTCGGGCGAACTGACCAGCGATGGCGGGCAAAACATCCGGTGATGCTGTCCGATCACCTCATGCAACTCGTAATCCATCTTTTCTAAAAACAGCGCATTGGCATTCAAAATAATGCCTTCGGGCGTGAATTCGATCATCGCAATGGCGTCGTTCAGCGAACTTAATGTCGCTTTTGAATGACGGGTATTGTTGTAGAAAACACGTGATAAAACCCCGGATTTAATCGTGCTAATCATGTTGTAACCTTATTGTCATATTTATGGTATTCGTCACAAGTACACTATCGGCAGATTTGGCGGAAATTTAAGCTGTAATTGAGAGGCATCTTTAAAACGGTTTTTTCTGATTATTTTCAATGCGATTTGAAACCCTGTTGATTTCATGGCTATACTTCTGGCACAAATTAACCCTTAACCAATAGTAAGGAGGCCCCCATGCAGTATTGTGAAATGAATTTATTTTCACGTACTTTTGGTATTTGGGCTGCTCAGGCTAATCCGCTTTCCTGCGGCGATGACCTGAGCTTGAGCGAAGCTACCTACTGATTTTCCCTTCCCTCCGGCTTTCCGGGTTGTCGTCTGCTTTTTATGACGACGGGCATGCTTTTGCCTGCAACTCTGGATTAAGCAATGAGCACATTACTTTCTGCACAATCACTCTGTTTTGATAACGCCTTTGGTCCGCTGTTGGATCGGGTTTCCCTGACGCTTTCAAGCGGCGATCGTATTGGCCTGATTGGTCATAACGGCTGTGGCAAAAGCACCCTTCTGCATCTGCTTTCCGCCGATATCGAGCCTGTTTCCGGTTCGGTGACTAAAGCCAGTCATTGTCTGATGGCGCATATCGAACAGCACCTTCCCGCCGCGTTGACCCAATCGACGTTGATTGACGCGGTTGTTGCCCAACTTCCCGCTGCCGAACGTCAAAGCGATCGCTGGCAGGCCGAGGTAATGCTCGACCGCTTAGGCTTTGACGAAGCGGTCTGGCAACAACAGGTTGATACCCTCAGCGGCGGACAGCATACGCGTTTGCTGCTGGCGAGAGCGTTAATGCTGCAGCCCGATTTATTGCTGCTTGATGAACCGGGCAACCACCTGGATTTGCCGACGCTACTGTGGCTGGAGCAGTTTCTGAAAAGCTGGCACGGCAGTTTTGTACTGGTTTCTCATGACCGCTATCTGCTGGATCGCGTCACTCAGCGCAGCTGGATTATGCGTGACCAGCAGCTGCACAGCTTTCACTTGCCCTGTAGCCAGGCGCTGGCGGAACTGGCCCTGCGGGATGAAACCGATGCGTTACGCAATCAAGCCGAGCAGCGTGAAATCGATCGGGTGACGAAAAGCGCGAAACGGCTGGCAGTATGGGGACAGGTTTACGATAACGAGGATTTGTCCCGCAAGGCTAAGCAGATGGAGAAGCGCATCGACAAGCTCCGGGATGAGCAAACGCTGCTGACGGAAGGATCGAAATGGCGGCTGACGCTTCAGGGCGAAGCACTGCCTGCCGATCGGCTTATTGAGCTACAGAATGCGGTGATTTCCGCCGATGTTGGCTCTCCGCGGCTGTTTACCGTCAACAGTCTGAAGGTCAAAAGTGGCGATCGCGTGGCGATTATCGGCGCCAACGGCGGCGGTAAATCCTCTCTGCTGCGTACCGTCTGGCAGGGATTTTCGCACCCGCGTGACGGGCTGGTGTTTCATCCCCGCGTTGAGGTGGGCTATTACGATCAGCGGCTAATGCAGCTCGATGAGCGTGAAAGCCTGAGCGATGCGCTGGCGCGTTTTGCCCCGATGACCAGCGAACAGCGGAAAATGGCGTTAATCAGCGCCGGATTTTCGTGGATACGGCATCAGCAAGCGGTCAGTACGCTGAGCGGCGGCGAGCGATCGAGGCTGCTTTTTGTCGGCCTCTCGCTGGCGCGTTATTCCCTGCTGCTGCTCGACGAGCCGACCAACCATCTGGATCTGGATGGCAAAGCGCAGCTCGCCGCTACGTTAGGTAACTATCAGGGTGCCGCGCTGATCGTCAGTCACGACCGGGAGCTGATCGCCTCAAGCTGCAATCGCTTCCTGCTGATCGACCAGCATCGCATTGAGGAATGGCACGATCTGGACAGGCTGTACGCCCGTTTAGCCGGCGAGTAAACGGTTAAACGGCAGGATATCCCCCGGCCATGGATGGCCACCGTGAATTTTCACCCTATTCGGCACTGCCTTTCGCGCATCCCATTGCGAAAGTAATCACCTGTTTACCCTCTTATTTCCGCCTTAGCCTTAAGTCAAATTCAACTACACTATCGGCAACACTGGAGAAGAGTTTACTTTCCACTTCTGACTAGAAGGTCCTTTTTGCGTGGCAAAATCATTCTTACGCAGCGGAAGTCTGGATGCGGTTCTGCCTCTTGGCGAGAACGGTCAGCCCGTTTATTTGTCAGCCCTGCAACTGCGCGAAACGCTGCGCCTCAGGAAACAACCTCAGATTGCTGATTGCCTGGCTATCCCTCAGCCTAACGATGCCGGCGATCGCCTTGACTGGTACTCACCGATTTCCGGAAAGGTCACTTCCTGGGCCGCCGCGAGCGAAAGCTCCCGCAGCCATGCGCTCAATCAGCTGATCGCCTGCCAGCAGGCCGTTGCGGATATGTGCCAGAAAGCACAGCAGTCAGAAAAAACCAGCCAGAAGCTGTTCGGTGCCCTGCTCGCCAAGGCGCTGCAGTTCCCCGACCAGAACTTTGTCTATCTGGTGGGCGGTAAGCCGGTGCTGACCTTCTGGGGCTTCGTCAGCCTGGATAAAAAATCCCGTCAGGATGCACTGGATTGCCTGCGCGCCGTGGAAGAGGACGAGCCGCCACTGAATCTCTCCAAAATGACGGCGACGATCCCCGCGGTTACCGCCGTGGCCCCGGTTATCGTTCCTGCTCCGGTTGCCGCCGCACCTGACGTGCTGCCAGAGCCGGTTGCCGTGACGCCTTTATTACCGGAAGCCCCGGTGGATGCAGCCCCTGCAGCCGTAGAAGCGCAACCGCCGGTGACATCGCCTGCCGCGAAAAACAAGCTGATCCGCTACGGCTGGATGGTGCCGGCTGCCGCGTTGCTGATTGCCTTTGGCGTGCAGATTAAAGGCTGTGTTTCCCAACCGGATACGGCGAAAACCGCCACGCCGGCGGAAGTGAAACCGGCCGCGCCTGAAGCGACGAAAGCGCAGCCAGAAGCCCAGCCACAGCCTGAAGCGACAGCCACAACGCCCGCCGTAGCACCTCAGTCTGCTGCCGCACCTCAGTCCGCAGCTGCACCTCAGCCAGCAGCCGCGCCTGAAGCCGCTAAACCGCAAACGCCTGCCGACGTGAAACCTGCGCTGCCGGTCGCGCCTTCAACCGTTGCCCCGGTTGATGCGACGGCTGCGGCGACACCCGCGGCAGAACAACCCGCTGAACCGGTCGCCGACCTGCCACCCGCGCAGAAAGATGACCTGGTGCTGCCGGCCAATGCGGTGAAGCTGGGATCAACCAAATTCCTTGATGGCCAGTGGCGCGTGATTGTTGGCGGTAAGAACCCGATCACCGGCAAGCCACCGAGCCTGCGCTATCAGATGAAAGCTGGCAAAGGCGTGGCAAAAATGACCATGGGCGATGGCATCGTGTGCCGCGTTGATGTGTATGCCGGCCTGATGAAATCCGGCAACCTGGTGATCAACAGCCGCACCAAAGCCAAATGCAGTGACGGTTCGCGCTATCAGATGCCGGACCTGGTATGTAAACAAGGCCTGACTGGCGCAGCCGAATGCAGCGGACAGTACGATGCCAATACGGTGTTACCGATGACGATGAAGCGCGAGAGTAAATGATGATGCTGGCAACGATCGCTGATTTTAAACCGAATATGACGCTGATTCAGAACAGTGGCATTCAGTTCCTCGACTTTGCGCTGACGCCTGAGCTGGACGCCGATCTGCCGGGCAAATTTGTCCGCCAGACCGCCAACGGCCCGCTGCTGCGCCTGAACTTCAACACGCAAAATGGCAAATATATGCTGCCGGTGAACGCCGGCACCGCGCCTGAAGTGGTGAAGCCGGAGTTCAGCTTCCCGCTGGCGCAATCCCTTGCGCTGCTGAACGGCATCTGGCTGCCGCTGCCCTTCCTGCGCTTCAATCCGCCGCGCACCTTTATAGGTGGCCCGGATAACTGGGCGCGCATGCAGATTATCGCCCTTGAAAAGCCGGATCAGAATGGCAACTCGTACCGCGTCTGCCTGGCCTTTGAAACCCGTGTCTGGGCCGAAGGTGAAGATGAGTCGCTGGCGCTGAACGAAAGCGACGTCAAAAATGGCGTCAGCTTTGCGCTGGCACATCGCAGTAACGAACTGGGCGAATTCCTCGACCACACCTGGATTGACGGCTGGCTGCGCGAAGTGTTCAGCCAGCAGGCGGCCAGCGTGGAAGACCGCCCGCAGGTCAATATTCGTGCCGCCCTGCGCGAGTTCGAATATCAGGCGCATTACCTGAATGTCCTGCATATGCTCGGTGATCAGCTCAATCTGCCAGAGCTAAAAATCAGCGCCGCCACCCTGCAGGAACCGGCGATCCCGGTGGACTTGATCCTCGATGTCGGCAACTCGCACACCTGCGGCATTATGGTGGAAGAGCATGTTGACGATCATCATGGCCTCAAGCACACCTATGAACTGCATCTGCGCAACCTGAGCGAACCGCATCAGCTGTTTAACGAGCTGTTTGAAAGCCGCGTGGAGTTTGCCCAGGCCAACTTTGGCAAACAGAACTTCTCGGTCGAAAGCGGGCGCGATGACGCTTTTATCTGGCCATCGATCACCCGCGTGGGCCGCGAAGCCAGCCATCTGGCGCTGCAGCGTCTCGGCACCGAAGGCGCCACCGGCATCTCCAGCCCGCGTCGCTACCTGTGGGATGAAGAGAGCTACACGCCGGGCTGGCGCTTCAGCCGGACGCCGGGCAACTCCGCCCAGGAGCCGCTGGCCACCGCCGCGCCGATGACCAATCTGGTCAATGACGAAGGCCAGCCGCTGTATAACCAACCGTTTGATGAGCGTCTGCCGGTGTTCCTGCCGCAGTACAGCCGCAGCTCGGTGATGAGCTTTATGCTGTCTGAACTGCTGGCCCAGGCCCTGATGCAGATGAACAGCGCCATCCAGCGCCAGAAAATGCTGCACAGCAGCGCGCCGCGCCAGTTACGCAACATCATCCTGACGCTGCCGTCGGCGATGCCGAAACCCGAGCGGGAAATCTTCCGCCGCCGGATGCACGAAGCCATCGCGCTGGTGTGGAAAGCGATGGGCTGGCACCCGGCAGATGACGACTTTACCAGCGCCAAAGATAAGGCCAAAAGCCTGGTGCCGGTGCCGGAAGTGCAGATGGAATGGGATGAAGCCACCTGTGGTCAGATGGTCTATCTCTACAATGAAACCCAGGTGAACTTTGGGGGCCGTGCGGAAGCCTTCTTTGTCAGCATGGCACGCCCGGACCGCGCCCGCGCGGCGGATGAGCCGGTTGGCAAAACCCTGCGCATCGCCTCGATTGATATCGGCGGCGGCACCACGGACCTGGCGATCACCCAGTACCGTCTTGATGATGGCGTCGGCAACAACGTCAAAATCATGCCGCGCCTGCTGTTCCGTGAAGGCTTTAAGCTGGCCGGTGACGACATCTTACTCGACGTGATCCAGCTGTATGTTCTGCCGGCCTTACAGGCGGCGTTCAAGCAGGCTGGTATGGTCAACCCGGAAGGCGTGATGACCCGGCTGTTCGGCCATGAAGGTCGTCTGGATGGGCACTCCACGCTGCGTCAGCAGGTCACGTTACAGGTGTTTATTCCGGTCGGCCAGGCGATTCTGGAAGCCTACGAGCGCTTCGATCCGCTGGATCTGAATGCCGAAGTGGATGCCCGCTTTGAAGAGTTGCTGGCGCTGCCACCGACCAGCAAGCTGCTGGATTACATCAACCGGGAAATCCAGCGCGAGCTGCCGGGTGAAGCCGATGAGTTTGATATTCTGCGCGTGCCGCTGATCGTCAAGTTGAGCAAGCTGCACGCCGAGTTCCTGTCACCGCGCATGAACATCACCCACAGCCTGCGTTCGATGGCGGAAGTGGTGGCGGTGTATGATTGCGATGTGCTGCTGCTTACCGGTCGCCCTTCACGCTTCCCTGGCGTGCAGGCGCTGTTCCGCCACCTTCAGCCGCTGCCGGTCAGTCGTATTCTGTCGCTGGACGGTTACCACACCAACGACTGGTATCCGTTTAACAAACAGGGCCGCATTGAGAACCCTAAATCTACCGCCGCCGTCGGGGCAATGCTCTGCCTGCTGTCGCTGGATTTACGCCTGGCGAACTTCTGGTTCAAAGCCGGCGATTTCCAGCCCTATTCAACCATCCGCTATCTGGGGATGCTGGACAGCAACGGCGCGCTGAGCAGCGATAACGTCTGGTATGGCGATATCGATCTGGATGACGAGAAGTTCAGCCTCGATTCCCGTCAGCGTTTCCAGGTACGCGGTGCCCTGACGCTGGGCTTCCGTCAGCTGGATAATGACCGCTGGCCCGCCTCGCCGCTTTACACCCTGCACATTGCCGATCCACAGCTGGCGCGCAGCGTGGCTGGCGACAAGGTGCTGAAAATTAAACTTGCTGTCGCTAAAGAATCCGGCGACTTTGGCCCGGAACGCTTTGAAATTGCGGACGCCACGCTCGATGACGGCACCCAGGTTCCGCTGGAGCATTTACGCCTGAAGCTGAACACCTTAGCCAGCAGCGGATCGGGATTAACCCATTACTGGATCGACAGCGGGAGCGTATACAAGAAATGAAACCTTTGACGCCAAAACAGCTGTCCGGCACCTTCGGCAAAAAACTGGAAACGCTGGCCAAGGGCATTGAGCGCTCGGTCAGCTGGCTGGAAAGCGCCCGCGAAACCTCGCCGCGCCTGAATATGGAAGCCGATCGCCTGAGCGTGCGGCTGCAGCGTCAGCTGAATAAAGCCACTAACCTGCTGGAAGCCGCCGGTAAAGAGTGCGCGATTGGCTTCTTTGGCCTGTCGCAGGCGGGAAAGTCCTATCTGATCACCTCCCTGGCGGCCAGTGAAAAAGGCAAAACCGAGATTGCGCTGGGCAGTTCAGTGATCGACTACAGCGTGCTGAATCCGCAACAGCTGACCGGCACCATGGTGGTTCGCTACAGCGGTCAGCAGGTTCGCGTTGATAACGAGTGGCCGGTGCAGCTGGCGCTGTTGAGTGAAGCAGAGCTGGTCGCTATTCTGGCCGACGTCTGGTCACGCCGCTGCGGCGATCAACCGGCGGTGCTCGACGAGCAGCAGATTTCTGAACGGTTGAAAACGGTGTCGATGTACCGTCAGCCAGAGGCCATCGATGGCATGAACCGCCAGGACGTGGTGGCCTTGTGGGATCGCCTTGCCACCTCGCAGCTGTGTTCCGGTAAAGCGCTGGAAACGCACTTCTGGCCGCTGGCGATTGAACTGGCCCCGATGCTCGGCGTCGACGATCGTGCCCGCCTGTTCTCGCTGTTATGGAATGAAGATCGCGGGCTGACCGCCCTTTATCGCCAGCTGGCGCACGTGCTGCATCATGTCTCCTGCGTGCCTCGCGTGCTGGCTCCGCTGGCGGCGCTGGACGATGCGTCCCTGAGTATTTTGAATAGCAACGGCCTGCGTTATTTCAACGCCTCGTCGGATCGCGTGATTCAGGTGGTACCTCAGCATAACGGCCGCAATCTGCAGCCGGTCAATCTGCCGCTGGCCGAGCTGGCGCTGTTAGGCCGTGAAGTGCTGATGCCGCTGTACAGCGCCCCGCGTGAGAGCCTGTTTGAGCAGGTTGATATGCTGGATTATCCGGGCTTCGAACAGCCTGCGGTGCTGCCCGATGATGAACACCATGAGCTGGCGCTGGCCTTTATGACCGCCAAGCGCCCTTTCCTGTTAACCCGTGCCGCAGAGCATCAGGATGTTAACCTGCTGATGGTGTGCAGCGCCGTCGGTCACCGTTCAGAGACCCGCACCGTTGGCCGCGTGCTGGATAACTGGGTGAAGCAGACTCAGGGCGAAAATACCCAGGTGCGCAGCCGCCGCAAGCCCGGCCTGATTTGGGCACTGACGCCGTTCGATCAGCGCATCACCCGTGGACAGAACTTTGATGCTGCCGTTCAGCGTTATGTCGGTAATCCGGGCGATGTCTGGGGATCGATGCTGGCGATGGATGAAAAAGGCGTTAAGCGCATGGCGGGCTGGCTGATGACCGAGATCCGTCGCGAAGCCAAAGTGGAAAGATTGCAGGAACAGAGCGCCGAAATCCGTCGTGAACTGGCAGAAAACCTGCTGGGCCGCTGGTATCTGGCCTCCGAGAAGGAAGAGCCGCAGGCGCGTCTGCGCATTGCCGGAAGCCTGCTGAAATCCTTGCAGGCCAGAACCGGCGTGCATGGCGAGCTGCTGGAAAGGTTGTTGCCTGCGCGTGAAACCCTGCGTCACCTGTTCCTGCAGCGTCAGAATCCCGGCGAGCGTCCGCTGGTGGAAGAGTATGCGTTAAGTGAAGATGACCCGTTTGGCATCGGCATGAGCATCGATTTACTGAGCGATGAGCCGGTCGCCGGACTGCTGAATGCGGAAGAGCAACACGCCGCCGAAGAGCCCGAAGCCGAATTTGCCCAGCAGGTGTATCGCCACTGGATCAATATTCTGCGTCAGTTGCCGGATCAGGGGCCGCTGCTGGAGCTGCTGGGCGTGACCAAGCCGACGCTGGAAATGCTGACCGAAGAGTTGGTGACCGCCAGCATCCGTTTAGATATTGAAGCCCTGCTGGTGAAAAAGCTGACCGATCATGACGCGTCAGGCACGCCGGTTGAAATGATGGCCGATCGTCAGGTTTCCCGCGCGCTAAGCGTGATGGGGGATTTTGTCGCCTGGTTAGGTTTCCAGCATGTGCCGGAAGCCGAGCGTCCGCAGAGCAAGATCAACCGTGGAAAGCCGATTTTCGCCAAACCGGAAACGCAGACCGCCAGCCTGGGCCCCGGCCAGCGCCTGACCAAACTGGATCTGAAACCGAATAATTACGCGGCCTGGTATATTTACGACTGGCTGGTGGGATTAAACGAGATGATTTTGCAGAACGCGGGCTACTCGGCAGCGCGTGAAATCAACAGCGAACAGCGTGATGAGCTGGCATTAATCCTGAAGCAGATTGGCAAGTAAGGCATGAAAAAACCGGGGCAGATTCAGCCTGCCCCGGTAACACATAGCGTGCAAAACTACAGCAAACCTCAACACACGACCCTACTTTCAACACATTCCTTCACCTCACGGCGATGGTTTCGACGTTCAATCTTTACGCTACACGGACTATCCCGATCTGTTTCCTGAGCTGTGACCCACTTACGGGTTTACTGCGAATCGGCGTTAGCAAACCATCTTGGATCGAAATTGCCAAAATCCAGGCCATACATCCCGGCGATAGGAATAATCGACTCAAACACGCGTTCTGAGATCGGATTGTGATTGGCCATTTCATCGGTTTGCCCGTTAGCGATCTGCCCAAACAGGCGAGTTAACCAGTTGCTCATCATCATCTCCTAAAGGATTATTCGTTCTGTGACACCAGATTTACCGGATCCCAGCATTGAACGGAAATAAGGATATCTGCATCCGTTATGCGGTGGACAGATATGCCAGGCGCTCACTTATCTGACCTTATAAAAGCCGCGACCTGTTCGCCGACATATCATCAGTGAAACAGGTTGCCACCCTGTTTCTATCGCCTTAATTTATCTACAAAAAACCCCGCTTATGCGGGGTTAAATTTATTCTAACGTCAACTGTTCGGGATCACACTTATAGAGTTGGGCAAGCCTTTCTAAATTATCTTTTCTGGGTTTTTCTGACTTTTCAAACTCTGAAACAGTTGCTTGAGTGATTCCTAATTTTTCAGCAACTTGCTTTTGCGTCATGCCTCTGTAGAGTCGCCAGGCAGCCTGCATGGTGCAGTTTTTCGATGAGAATATGTTTATCACCTCATTGGGGTATTTAACGTTATCGCTGGGGCCCCTTTCGGTTTCAAGGTATTCATAAAGCTCATCTAACTCGCTGTTAAAAATTAACTTTTTAAACAAATCCATAGGCACAATAGCCGAAAGTTTTTCACCTTTACTGTTGGTGATATATTGAATCGCCATGCCATTAATCCTTCCTAATTCAGAGAGTTATAAAATTATCATTATGCTGCTTGTTTTGGCGTCTTAGCCCAAAAATCATAAGCTAAGGTGAAAAGCCAGACGGATCGCCCAGTTTGCTTAGTAGGTCGAGTTGTTTCGGCGAAGAACGTGCAGAATTTCAATCACTACTGGGGTTCCACCATGTAACTCTATGAGGACACGATAATTTCCAACTCTGAGGCGAAACTGGTTTTTCATATCGGTAAGCTTTTTGAAATCAAGATTGCCGATAATGGGGAAATCACCCAGAGAATTAACCTTGCTGCGCACAGCTTCCTGGTCTCTCGCTGGTAGTTTTCGCAGGTCTTTCGCTGCTTTACCTGTCCAATAGATCTGAACCATATAACATCCTTGTTAGCTTAACATCCCTTAAAACGCCATCCCAGCGCCATGCGAAATATAGGGTCGAAAACCTATATTGTCAACAAATCAACCCTATACTTCTGCAAAATACCAATATTTTTAATAAACAATCCCCTGCGGATTCACCGTGGAATGAGCAATCGCTTCATCCTGCTCGCCCCAGCGTTGCAGCACCTGTTGATACTGCCCGCCGGCAATGGTGCCATCCAGCGCGGTTTGTAATGCCGGGGCCAGGCCGTTGCCCTTTTTGGTGGTGACGGCCACCCAGGCGCGGAATGGGCCGTTGCCCACCAGTTTGGTTTGCCCACGAGATGCCACTTTCCAGGCGGCGATAGAGTGTGGACCAAACATCGCATCCGCGCGGCCGGATAGCAGCGACAGCGTCGCCGAGGCATCATCGGTCAGATAAATCGGCTCAACCGGCGCCAGCCCTTTTTCCCGGTTCTGCTGGTCCCAACTCAACAGGATGCGTTCCTGATTGGTGCCAGAGGCAACGATAATCCGCTTACCGGCGACATCCTTCGGCGAATTAATGGCGGCGATCGGGCTGTTGGCCTTCACCGAAAACGCATGGTTATCCGAGCGATAGGTGGCAAAATCGAACTTCTTTTTGCGCTCTTCGGTGACCGCAATATTAAACATCGCCACATCATAACGCCCGGCCGCTATCCCTAACGGCCAGTCCTCCCACGAAGCCGGCACCAGTCGCAGCTTTAAGCCCAGACTGTCGGCTAATAAGCGGGCGATATCCGGGTCGCTGCCAATGCGGGTTTTATTGTCCGACGCCAGCAACGCCAGCGGCGGCGAATTGGTGGCTGAGGTCGCCACCGTCAGGTAACCCGGTTCGATAAAATGAAATCCCGCCGGGATCTTGCCGATCGCGTCCGGGTTCGCCGGCGCATTAATTGGCGTTTCGTTCTTCAACACGTCCAGTTTTTCTGCCGCCGTGGCGGTAACGCTGCTGAGCCAGATCACGCTGGTCAGCGAAGCGGCAAGCAGACTGCATTGCCATAATGGGTTTGCTTTGATCATCATGTCCCTTCCTTACAGCACACGGGCGAGGAAACGCCGCGTTCGTTCATGACGGGCATTGTTCAACACCTGGGTGCTGCTGCCCTGCTCGATGATTTTGCCCTCGTCCATAAACACCACATGGTCCGCCACTTCACGGGCGAAGCCGATCTCATGGGTGACGATCACCAGCGTGGTGCCGGACCGTGCCAGCTTCTTGATCACGTCCAGCACTTCGCTGACCAGCTCCGGGTCCAGCGCGGAGGTCGGCTCGTCAAACAGCATCACCCGCGGATTCAGCATCAGCGCCCGCGCAATGGCGACGCGCTGCTGCTGACCGCCGGAAAGATGGCGCGGCCAGGCATCGGCCTTGTGACGCAGGCCAACAATATCCAGCAGCTCACCGGCGCGAATAATCGCATCGCGTTTTGACAGCTGACGATGGGCGATCGGCGCTTCAATCAGGTTCTCCAGCACGCTCAGATGGGGAAACAGATTGAAGTTCTGGAACACGTAGCCGACGTTGATGCGCTGCCGCAGGATCGCCTTCTCCTTCAGTTCATACAGCTTGTCTCCCCGCTGCTGATAGCCAATGTAGTCGCCATCAATGCGGATAAAGCCCTCGTCGACCCGCTCCAGATGGTTAATCGAGCGTAGCAGGGTGGATTTCCCGGAGCCCGACGGGCCGAGGATCACCGTGACCGAACCGGGTTCCAGTTCCAGCGAGACGTCGTTCAACGCCTTATGCTGGCCAAAGCTTTTGCTGACGCCGGTAATGCTGATGGCACCGGTGGCATTGACGTTGCGGTAATCAATGGCTTCTGACATGAACGATCTCCTCTGACGGGGTAACAGGCGTGACGCGGGTACGCCATTGACGCCAGCGTGAAGGTTTAGGTTCGCGGGTGACGCTGCGTGCCAGCCAGCTTTCCACGTTATGTTGGATCACGGACAGCACGGTGGTGATAATCAGATACCAGGCCGCACCCACCATCAACAGCGGGATCACTTCCTGATTGCGGTTGTAAATCATCTGAATGGTGTAGAACAGTTCCGGCATCGCCAGCACGTACACCATCGCGGTGCCCTTCGCCAGGCTGATGATTTCATTAAAGGCGGTCGGAATAATGGCGCGTAACGCCTGCGGCAAAATGATGCGGAAGGTACGGCGGAAGGCCGATAAGCCGAGCGCCGACGCCGCTTCGTGCTGACCAAAATCCACCCCGAGGAAACCGCCGCGAATGATTTCGGCGCTGTACGCCGCCTGCACCAGCGTCAGGCCAATAATCGCGGCCGGGAACTGACCGAGCACGTTAATGGTCTGGAAATGGCCCCACGACAGGCTGGTAAAGGGCACGCCGACCGACAGGGTTTCGTACAGGTACGAGAAGTTATACAGAATGATCAGCACCACAATCAGCGGCAGTGAACGGAACAGCCAGATATAGCCCCAGGCCAGGCTGCTCAGCAACCAGGAGGAAGAGAGCCTGGCCAGTGCCAGCACGCCGCCGAACGCCAGGCTGAACACCGTGCCCAACAGGGTCAGCAGCAGCGTCTGGCCCAACCCGTGCAGGATCACCGGATCGAAGAACCAGCGGGCAAACACGCCCCATTCCCAGCGCGGGTTAAAGGCCACCGACTGCACCACACCGGCAAGAATAAACAGGGCGACCACCGCCCCGATAATGCGCCCTGGATACCGGGCCGGTACCACTTCCAGCTGCTTGTCCATGCTCACTCCTTAACTGGCCTGGGCGATGCGGTCAGCATCGACCACTTTAATAAAACGCAGGCGACCGTCATGCGGCGGCTGGCTGTAACGCTCCAGGTCGCCACTCAGATCGAACTGCGGCACGTAGCCATGGCCGCTGTACAGGCGCACGGCTTCGGGCTGACGGAATCCGGTGGTGAGGAAAAAGCGGCTGTAACCGGCGAGGATCGCCCGGCGCTCCAGCTCTTTGACCACAATCAGCGCCAGCCCCTGACGACGCCGATCGCTGCGCGTCCAGATGCGCTTCAGCTCAGCCGTCTGCGCGTCATACGGCTTATACGCGCCCATTGCGATGATCTCGCCATCACTCTCCAGCACGATAAACAGCCCCTGCGGCGGCAGATACCATTCGGTCAGCTCCACCTCTTTCAGACTGCTAAAGTAATCGCCGTAGCGCGCGGCATACTCGCCAAACAACCCGGTGAGGATCGGTTGCAGTTCGGGCGCCTCCGGCGAGACATCGCGGAATTGTCTGTCGCTCATTGCGGGCTCCTTAGTCGCCTAATCCGGGTGGGTTGATTTCGGAATGGTCGATGGCTTCAACCCCTTCTCCCCAGCGATTCAGCACCTTTTGGTAGTCGCCGTTCTTCATCACGCCGTTCAAAGCAATATTCACCGGATCGACCAGGCCGCTGCCTTTTTTCAGCGTCACCGCGATATGCGCCGCCTTTGGCCAGCCACCATCGACGCTGCCGACCAGTCGGGTTTTACCGGTCAGCGCCGCTTTCCAGGCACCAATCACGTTCGGGCCAAAATAGGCATCCGCGCGGCCGGACTGCAGCGCCAGCGTCTGGGCGGCATCATCTTTGGAATAGACCGGGGTAAACGGCTTCAGCCCTTTCGCCTGGTTCTCTTTATCCCAGGCCAGCAGAATCGCTTCCTGGTTGGTGCCGGAACCGACGATGATGCGCAGGCCAGCGATGTCTTCCGCTTTGCTCAGCGATTTAATCGGGCTGCTGGTTTTGACGTAGAAGCCCAGCGAGTCTTTACGGTAGGTGGCGAAATCAAACTTCTCTTTGCGCTCTTTGGTGACGGTAATATTGGTGATCGCCGCATCATATTTGCCGGAAGCCACGCCCAGCGGCCAGTCTTCCCAGGAAGTCGGCACCACGTTGAGCTTCAGGCCGAGGCTGTCGGCCACCAGACGGGCGATATCCACTTCGCTGCCGAGCAGGGTTTTGTTGTCATCGGAAAACACCGTCAGCGGCGGCGAATTCAGCGCTGCCACCGCCACGGTAAAGGAGCCGGGAACCGCCGGGCGGAATCCAGCGGGTAATGCCGAGACCGCCTGCGGATTTTTTTCGGTATTGACCGGGGTTTTATTGGCTTCAAGACTGACGCGCTGACCGTTAACCGCCACATTGGTGGTATCTGCAAGGCTACTGCCGCTGGCGGCCAGTAACAGTAAGGCGATAAAGGTATGAGTTTTCTGCATTGTTCAGGCTCTTATTATTTAGCGAACTGATTAAGGGGATTTTTCAGGGCAAAGCTGTCGCGCAGGGTTTTGCCGGGATACTCGCTACGTGACAGGCCTCTTGCCTGCAGGATCGGCACCACGCGATCGACAAAGCGCTCAAAGGTATCCGGCGTCCCGCCATTGATGATGAAGCCATCGGCCGCTTCGCTGTCGAACCACAGTTGCAAACCGTCGGCGACCTGTTCCGGCGTGCCGTGGAACAGCGGACGCGGCGTGGCCGATTCCAGCGCGGCCTGACGCAGGGTGTGGCCGTGCTGACGGGCTTTCTGTTTGATCTCATCGGTGGTGCTGCGGAAGCTGTTCTGGCCAATCTCGCCCAGCTCCGGGAACGGCTCATCCAGCGGGTATTGCGAGAAGTCATGATGGTCGAAGAAACGCCCCAGATAGTTCAGCGCATCTTTGATCGACACCAGCGCGGCGGTGGCCTGATACTGATCCTCAACATCCTGCGCATCGTTACCGACAATCACGCTGACGCCCTGGAAAATATGCAGCTCATCCGCCTGACGGCCGTTCTGCACCACCTGATTTTTCACATCGCGGTAAAAAGCCTGCGCCTCTTCACGGGTCGGTTGATGGGTAAAGATGGCATCAGCATGGCGGGCGGCCAGCTTGCGACCATCTTCAGACGCGCCGGCCTGGAAGATCACCGGACGGCCCTGCGGCGTGCGCTCAATGTTCAGCGGGCCCTGCACCTGGAAGAAATCGCCGTGGTGATTTGGCGTGTGCAGTTTCTGCGGATCGAAGAACTGACCGCTCTCCTTGTTGCGCACAAACGCGCCCTCTTCCCAGGAATCCCACAGCCCTTTCACCACCTGCAGATATTCATCCGCAATGCGGTAGCGCAGCGCGTGTTCCGGGTGCTGCTGGCGCGAGAAGTTCTTTGCCGAGCCTTCCAGCGGCGAAGTGACCACGTTCCAGCCGGCGCGACCGCCGCTCAGGTGATCGAGGCTGGCAAACTGTCGGGCGACGGTAAAGGGTTCGCTGTAAGAGGTGGAAACCGTTCCCACCAGCCCCAGATGCTCGGTGGCGCCCGCCAGTGCGGACAACAGCGTTAGCGGCTCAAAGCGATTGAGGAAGTGCGGGATCGACTTTTCGTTGATAAACAGACCGTCGGCGACAAACAGGAAGTCCAGCTTGCCCTGCTCGGCTTTACGGGCGATTTTTTTGGCGTAATCAATGTTGATGCTGGCATCTGCCTGCGCCGCCGGATGGCGCCATGCGGACATATTGCCAGATGCGCCGTGCAGAATAGTGCCCAGTCGAAGCTGTCTACGGGTCATAATGTTCTCTCTTTTTTAGCGATAGCGGTGCCGGACGGGAGGACGGTGATCCTCCCGCTCAGGCGTTAATCGGGGATTTAGTGCGTTTCGGTCAGGGGCGTACAACATCGGGCGTTAAGCTGTTGCAACGCCTGCTGCGCCAGTAGCGCGAAATAGTGTGAGGCCGGGGCGATAGACGCCTCGTCAGGATTGAAGCTGCCGTGATGCAGGCCATATTCGCTGGCGCTGCCGATGCTGACAAAAGCGCCTGGCACCTGTTGCAGATAGAAGGCAAAGTCTTCGCCCCCCAGATGCAGATCGGCATTCAGCACCCGGTAACCGGCCTGCTCAGCGACTTGCGCGCTGAACTGCGCCCAGTCCGCATCGTTCACCAGCACCGGCGGGCCGGCATGCCAGCTCAGGGTGGCTTCTGCGCCGCTGGCCAGCGCGTAGCTTTCCACCAGCTGGCGCACGCGGGCTTCCAGCTCTGCGCGCACCTGCAGATCGTGGGTCCGTGCGGTGCCACCAAATTCGACGCCCGCTGGCAGCACGTTCCAGGTTTTTCCGCCGTCAATGCGGGTAATGCTCAGCACCAGGCTGTCGAGGGTATTGAAGCTGCGGCTGGTCAGCCCTTGCAGCCCCTGAATAATCTGGCTGGCGACGACAATCGCATCAACCCCCTGTTCGGGATGGGCGGCGTGCGCGCCTTTGCCGGTCACCCGAATAATAAATTTGTCGGCGTTGGCATAAAACGCGCCGCTGCGCGTGGCAAAGGTGCCGACCGGCAGGCCCGGCTCGTTATGCATGCCGAAAATCGCCTGCACGCCGTCGAGCAGTCCGGCGGCGATCAGTTGCTTTGCCCCGACGGCGATCTCTTCCGCCGGTTGAAACAGGATGCGTACCCGGCCTTTCAGCTGCGCTTCATTGGCCTTCAGCTCCAGCGCGGCACCGAGCATCACCGCGCTGTGCAGGTCATGACCGCAGGCATGCATCACGCCCGCTTCCCGCGAGTGAAAACGCACGCCGCTGGTTTCAAAAATCGGTAACGCATCGATGTCCGCACGCAGCGCAATCAGCGGTTCACCCTCACCGATTTCCGCCACAACGCCGGTTTCCAGCGCCGTTTCCAGCAGCCTGATGCCGGCATTCTGCAACCATTCACGCAGGCGTCGGGTGGTGGCAAACTCTTTGCCGGACAGCTCCGGCCAGGTGTGCAATTCGCGACGCCATTCAATCAGCTGTGCTTCATTTGGCTTCAAGGTAAACCTCCGCTGCACGTTTCAGGCCGCGATCAGATGATGGGTCGCCAGCAGTTCCAGCGAGTTTCGTCGCGCTGCGGCATCGACGATCGGTGTATCGATGATGAATTCATCAATGCCAAAGTTCTGATGGAGCGCTTCAAACTGCGCATGAACCTGCGCGGCGGTGCCTTTCAGCAGCGATGGCGTGCGCGGTTCGATCAGGTAATCGGTAAAGCCGCCCTGTCGTATATAGCGTTCCGCCTGTTCAAGGCTGGCAACATTAACGCCGGGACCGTTTTTGACCTGCACGTGGAACTGCTTCATGCCGGAGACCAGCAGCTCGGCCTGCGCCGGCGAGTCCGCCGCCACCACCTGCACCGCCACCAGCGCTTTCTGTCCCTGGCTTAAGCGTGCATAGGTGTTTAACGCGTTTTCCAGCTGCTTTCTGTCGCCGTTGATATGCGCCGCGAAGACAAACTGCCAGTTCAGCTCAGCCGCCAGCCGCGCACTCTCTTCACTGGCCCCCAACAAAAAGCGGGACACCGGTTTTAACGGCAGCGGCGTGGCATTCAGCGTTTCCTCATCGGCTTCATCACCCGGCGATGGGGTTTGCAACCAGTTATCCAGTAAGCTCAACTGTTCGGCAAAGCTGCCCTTTTCGTCAGCATGAACGCCTTGCTGTAATGCATGGGTCGAAAGGGGTAATCCACCGGGCGCTTTACCGACGCCAAGATCAATTCGACCGGGCGCCAGTGAGGCGAGTAAATTAAAATTCTCGGCAACTTTATACGGGCTGTAATGCTGCAACATCACGCCGCCAGAGCCGACGCGAATATGTCGGGTCTGGGCGATAATCCACGCAATTAATACTTCTGGCGAAGGCCCAGCCAGATGACGGGTATTATGGTGTTCAGCCAGCCAGAAACGATGAAAGCCCCAGGCTTCCGCCTGCTGAGCCAGTTGCAGCGTGCGCTGCAGGGCTGCGCCCGGCGTTTCACCCGGTGCAACCGGTGATTTATCTAACAGACTCAGTCGATATGCCATTCACCCATTCCTTTTCACGTCTAATTGCCACTGAGTGTGGCGTGGCAATGCGAACAGGTAAAACAACAAAAAGTGAAATATGTAGTGATAAAATGGCAATACGCCATTTACCTCGCAAGCAGATTGAAGTTGACGTAATTAACACGGCAAAATTCGGTTATTTTATTTTCGGCAAAGCTTTGCCTGAAACAGATTAAGCAATGCGGTTTGCTGTATTTGGGGTGGGGTTTTCATGGCCAGTTAAATGGCACACGGGTAATAAAAGGGGATGGTTCGAGCTTCAGGCTAATTATGGTTTTCAAGCGGCGTGAGGAAACGGAAAAAAGCCCCTGTCCGGCAGGAGCTGTGAAATAGTGAACTTACGGCGCTTTGATCTGTTGCGCCTGGACATGGCGGGATTTGCCCTGACCTTTCACATAGCCGCTCAGGCGGACCAGATCTTTGGCGCTGTACTCTTTACCTTTCCAGGCGCTTTGCGGCACGGTGACGCGGATGGTGCCGCTGTCATCCCGGAAATCGAAGGTTTCCGCCCCGGTTTTCTTAATCAAAAATCCTTCCAGCGTCACCCAGGCATTTAATCGTTGATCCGCCAGTGAGGCGACCGTGCTTTCGGCGGTATCTTCGGTGCCTTTTTTACCCGCATCTTTCTGCTGCGGTGGCGGTGGCGCTTCGCCGGTTTTATATCCGCCCTCTGCGGCCATCGTGTGGCTGCTAAAAGCCAGTAATGCGGCCAGTGCCAGCATCTTTTTCATTGGTTCTCCTTAAGGTCTCAGGCGATGTCTTATGCTATGCATCGCTGTTAAGCCTGGCACAGGAAAGCAGGGTTAGCCGGGTTCAGAGCGGTTATGACGGTACTGGCTGATGGGATGATCGTCCGGCAGCCTTGATTGCCCTTCGCCCTGTAACCGCTCACGCAGCGTTAAGGGCGTGGCCGGTCTGGCGGCGATCCTGCCGCGCGCCGCGAGTTCAGGCACCACATAGTGGACGAAATCTTCAAAGCTGCCGGGACTGATCGCATAACCGATATTAAAACCATCGACGCCGGATTCAGCCGCAAACTGCTCAAGCCGATCGGCGATGGTGGCCGCGCCGCCGACCAGCGTCGGATGCAGGCCACCAATGGCGATGTAACCTGCCGCTTCCCGCAGCGTCCACTGTCGGCCTGCGTCAATTCGGGTCAGGCTGGCCAGCGCGGAACGGCAGGCATCGGTTTCGATATACTCCAGCGGACGATCCAAATCGAACGCCGACCAGTCAACGCCGGTCCAGGCGGAGAACAGCGCCAGCGCCGCCTCTTCACTGATGTAGTGCTGGAAATCCTCATAGCGCGCCTGGGCCTGCGCATCGTTTTCCCCGGTGACCACGGTGACCGCCGCAATAAAGCGCAGCGAGGCGGGATCGCGCCCGTACTCCGCCGCCAGCGTGCGAATAAGCGCAATATCGTTGCGGATCGCCTCGGCGGTCAGCCCGGCCATAAAAATGACTTCGGCATGTTTCGCGGCAAAGTGGCTGCCGCGCGATGAGGTGCCCGCTTGCAGCAGCACCGGCGTGCGTTGTGGACTGGGCTCGCTGAGGTGCGCATCCGGCACCTGATAATAGCGGCCCTGGTGCGCGATCGGATGCACCTTGCGCGGGTCGGTATACACCCCCTGCCGTTTGTTATTCCGCACCGCGTCGTCTTCCCAGGACCCTTCCCATAACTTGCCGGTGACCTGCAGAAACTCTTCCGCGCGATCGTAGCGTTCGTCATGGGAAATTTGCCGGGTCAGTCCGAGGTTGCGAGCCGCTGAATCCAGCATTGAAGTGACGATATTCCAGCCAATCCGGCCGTTGGTCAAATGATCGAGGGTGGTGAATTTTCGTGCCAGCAGATAGGGGTGTTCATAGGTGGTCGACACCGTCACCCCGAAGCTCAGATCGCGGGTGGCGGCCGCCATCGCCGAAACCAGCAGCAGCGGATCGTTCACCGGCATCTGCGCCGCCAGTCGCAAGGCGCTGTCAGCGTTGCCCTGGTAGACATCCAGCTGGCCCAACGCATCGGCGAGGAACAGCGCGTCAAAGCCCGCATCATCCAGCAAGCGGGCGATCTCCACCCAGTAGCGGATATCCTTGTAGCGGTCGGCGCTGTCCTCGGGATGGCGCCATAATCCGGCGGAAATATGTCCGACCACGTTCATCATAAAGCCGAACAGGATAAAGGGTTGCGGCGTCTTGTCAGTCATCATTGTTCCTTGTTCAGGCGCGTTGCCGGCCTTTCAGCGCACCGGCGGCCAGCACCAGAAAAATCAGCACGCCGGTGGCGACCTGCTGCCAGTAAAAGTTCCAGCCAATCAGCAACAGCCCGTTGGCGACAAAGCTCAGCAACACCACGCCCAGCAAGGTTCCCGCGACGTTGGGCCGCCGTTGAGCCGAAAAGGTGCTGCCGATAAAGGCCGCGCCGATGGCGTTCAGCAGGTAGGCATTGCCCGACATCGGCACCCAGGCCTTGACGTTAGCGGCCAGCATCAGCCCCACCACGCCCGCCACCACCGCGCTGAGCACAAATCCCACCGCCAGCGTGCGGCCAACGGCGATGCCCGAGTAGCGGGCGACGCTGATCTGCACGCCGGTAAAGGTCAGCGCGCGACCAAAGCGGGTGCGTTGCAGCAGGATATGCAGCACCACGGCAATCACCAGCACGTACCACAGCGGCAGCGGGATCCCCGCCAGCAAACCGTGGCTGATGGCGGAGAAGCCTGGCGGCAGCACCTGGCTGAGTAAATAGACCGGCTGGCCGCCGCCCGACGAAAGCTGTTGCACGCTCTGGCCGATAAACAGCGTGCCGAGCGTGGCCAGAAACGGCTCCACGCCCAGCACCGCCACCAGAAAGGCGTTGAACAGCCCGACGCACAGCGCCGCCAGTAACGCGGCACCCAGCGCCAGCGGCAGGCCGACCTGATGCAGCATCAGCGTCACCAGCACCAGGCAGGCAAAATCGATGGCGGTACCGATAGACAGGTCAATGGCCCCCATCGAGGCCACCACGGTCATCGCCAGCGCGGCAATAGCCAGCGGCGCGACATTATTCAGCAGCACGCTTTGCAGATTATTGAGGCTGAAGAATCCTGGCGCGAAGCAGCTAAAGAAGATCAGCAGCGCAGCAAAACAGATCAACACGCTGACCCGCAGCAGGTTGCCACGCAGCCGGGTCAGGACCGGCGACAGAGTGATATCAGACAAGGACCTTACTCCTTTGATGGCGTTGACGCAGGAAGGCGGTCAGCGAGACAACCAGCAGGATCAGCACGCCTTCTACGCCGTTGATCCAGTAGCTGGAGACGTTGATCAGCTGGAAACCATTGGCGATCAGCCCGAGGAACACCACGCTTACCAATGTGCCGAGGATGGTGGGCACCAGCCGCCGCGAAAAGACCACGCCAAGCAACACGGCGGCGATCACCATCAGCAGGTTATCGTTGGCGCCCGGCGAACTGCCGCTGAGCACCGTGACTGAACCGAACGCCGCCAGACCGGCTGCCAGCCCGCAAAGCACGTAGCTGGCGGCAAGATAGCGCGTGACGGACAGCCCGTTGGCCCGTGCGGCCAGCGGATGACTGCCCACCGCCTGCAGCCGCAGGCCGAACGGAGAAAGATGGGTCAGAACCGCGAACAGCCCTGCCACGATGGCAAAGGCCCAGGCCAGCCACGGCAGCGATAACGGCCCTGCGCCAATCAGCGCATCGAACAGCGGGCCGCTCACCGGCACCGTTGAATTCTGCGTCACCACCATCTCCAGCCCGAGGGCGATATTCATGGTGGTCAGGGTGGCTAACAGCGGCAAAATCTTCAGCCACACCACCGCGATGGCGTTGACCAGCCCGACCGCGCCGCCGGTAAGTAACGCCAACAGCAAGGCGGTTTCCAGCGACCCGCCCTGGCTTAGCTGAGTGGCGAAAACCGCCGCGCTGAGACCCATATTGGCCGCCACCGACAGATCGATGCCGCCGGTCAGCGAATGGCTGCCGCCACCGCTCAGCACCAGCGTCAGGCCAAAGGCCAGCGTGCCGGTGACCGCAGTTTGCTGCAGGACGTTGCCCAGATTGCCGAAGGTGAGGAAAATGGGTGACAGGAAGGCAAACACCGCCAGCACCGCAATAATCAGCAGAAACGCGCCCAGTTGCAGCAGCGGCCCTTTACGATCGCGCGCGGAGGCAGTGCGTCCGCTAACCGCCGTTGCTGACGCAGCAGAAGAAAGTTCGGTCATGTTAACGCTCCCGTCGCCGCCGACTGAGCGCCAGCGGCCCAGGCGAGGATTTCATGATCGTCGGTGTCCGCGCCCTGCAGGGTTTTCACCACTTTGCCGCGCGCCATCACCAGGATGCGATCGCTGAGCGACTGCAATTCCAGTAAATCGGTTGAAAACAGGATCACCAGCGCCCCTCTGGCCGCCAGTTGGTGCAGCGCGCGGTAGATTTCCGCCTTCGCGCCGATATCCACCCCCACCGTCGGCTCATCCAGCAGATAGACTTTCGCCCCGGTATTCAGCCATTTTGCCAGCACCACCTTTTGCTGGTTGCCGCCGGACAGCAGGCGCACCGCAGCCCGATCGCCGGGCGTGCGGATCCCCAGATCGCGGATATTGTCCGCCACCAGGC
The DNA here is from genome assembly GCF_000196615.1 of Erwinia billingiae Eb661. Classification (NCBI taxonomy): domain Bacteria; kingdom Pseudomonadati; phylum Pseudomonadota; class Gammaproteobacteria; order Enterobacterales; family Erwiniaceae; genus Erwinia; species Erwinia billingiae. The sequence goes on along the minus strand of NC_014306.1, from coordinate 2,350,409 downwards.
GGCGTTCTTTACCGCCATCGATCAGCAGTTTTTGCGTTAAGGCCGACAGGCTGGTCAGGGCGATATTTTCCCTGACGCTCAGATCCGGCGCGATGCCGTTGGCCCGGCGATCTTCCGGCACAAAGGCCACGCCATGCTTCACCGCCTGATGCGGCGAATGCGGCAGCCAGGCCTCGCCATCCAGCGTCAGCGCGCCGCTCAGGCCATGTTCCAACCCAAACAGCGCGCGCACCAGCGCCTTGCCGCCGGAGCCCAGCAGGCCGGTGATGCCAAGAATTTCACCGCGATACGCGGTAAAGCTGACCTGTTCGAAGCGCCCGGCGGCCGCCAGATTGTCAACCCGCAACAGCGGATGCGTTTGCGGCTGCGCATCCCGGCGGGTCAGCGCTTTTTGTTCGCCGCCGAGCATATCGCCAATCAGCTGGCTGGCGGTGATCTGACTGACCTGATGATGGGCGACGTTACGGCCATCGCGCAGCACGGTCACCTGCTGACAAAGCGCGGTAATTTCATCGAGATAATGCGAGACGTAGAGGATCGCCAGACCCTTTTGCTGCAAGTGGCGAATGGCGCGAAACAACGCCGCCACTTCATGTTGCCCTAATGCGGCGGTCGGCTCGTCAAACACCAGAATGCGCGGCGACTGGCGCATGGCTCGGGTAATCTGCACCAGCTGCTGCTCCGCCACGCTTAAATCGGCGATCAGGCGATCGGGAGGAATGGCGATGCCAAACAGATCGGTAATCGCCTGTGCCGCCGTGCGGCGCATCAGCCGTCGGTTGATCAACGGCAGGCCGGGATAGCGCGGCTCCTCACCCAGTAACAGCGCTTCCGCCACCGTCAGGCTCGGGGCCAGCAGCCGCTCCTGATGGACAATTTCAATCCCCAGCGCCTTTGCCGCCTGCGGCGAAGGAAGCGCGGTTTCCCGCCCTTCCAGCACAATCTGCCCGTCATCCGCCTGCTGCAGCCCGGCGAGAATTTTGATCAGCGTCGATTTGCCCGCACCGTTATGGCCGATCAGGCCATGGATTTCCCCGGCCGCCAGCGTCAGCGAGACCTGACGCAGCGCCGGGATGCCAGCAAAGGCTTTACTGATGTTGCTCATCGCCAGCAGCGGAGCGTTATTTTGCATCGCTCTGTCCCAGCGTTTTCTGCACCTCAGCGGCATTCTCTTTGGTCACCACCAGCGCCGGTACGTAGGTGGCTGGCGGCAGAGAGCGATCGCCCGCCAGATAGCGTGCGACGTTCTGCACCGCGGTCTGGCCGATCAGGTACGGTTGCTGCGCCACGACCGACGCGGCGCTGGATTTCGGATCCTTCACCAGCGACACCACGTCCGGGCTGCCGTCAACGGCGTAGGTTTTGATCTCGCTCCGCCCGGCGGCATCCACCGCCTGGGTGGCCCCAATTTGCGGCACATCCCACGCCGCCCAGATCGCCTGCACCGTGCCTTTCGGGTATTTATTTAACAGCTGGCTAATTTGCGCATAGGCATCCTGCACCGTATTGGGGATCACATCACGCAGCTCCGGCTGAATGATTTTAATTTTTGGATACCATTTTAATACCGCTTTGAGCTGGTCATAACGCATGGCAACCACCGGCACGCCATAGAAACCGTTAAATACCAGAATATTGCCCTCACCATGCAGATCGTTAACCATTTTCAGCGCCAGCTGCTCGCCAATATAAAAGTTATCCGAGGTGGTAACGTTAATACTCGACGGACTGGCGGTATCGACGGTAAATAAGGGGATCCCGGCGGCGCGAATTTTTTTCAGCCAGGGTTCCAGTACCGAGGCGGTGCCGAGCGTTTCGATAATCGCGTCCGGCTTTTGCGCAATCAGCGTCTGGATTTGGCCGATTTGCTGCGCCTCCTTCCTGCCGCCATCCAGCGCGATTGGCGTGCCGCCAAGGCGTTTCACCTCATCCACCTGACCCTGATAGGCTTTCAGGTCCCAGTAGTGATCGGTCCCGGCCACGGTGATCCCGATGCGTTTTCCCTGCAACGACGGCACCTCACCATTCGGTGCCGCCTGAGCGGACAGGGAAAATAATACCGACAGGGTAAATAAGGCTAAACCTGACGCACGCAAACCTGACTTAATAACCGCACTGTTTTTTATATTTTGGCTAATCATCATCTGTACCTGGTGAAATTAATAAGAGTTCAACTTAGCATGCTGAAATTAATCCATTCAGATCAATTTCAGCTAAGCCTGAGCGAGTTTTAGCAATAGAACGGATTACTGATTATTGCGGTAATTCCGCCCTCCTTTACGCCAGGCTGCGGCCGGATGGCGTTCGGCAAGCCTGTCGCTATTAAACAGTTTTTTCCGCAGCGAGCCGGGCTGATAAGCGGTCTTATACCGCCCGCGCTGTTGCAGTTCCGGCACCACTAATTCAATAAAGTCGATATAGCTTTGCGGATTAACGATGCGCGTGAGGTTAAAGCCGTCGATCCCGGCCTGGTCGATCCAGTCGATCAGCGCGGTCGCGACCTGTTGCGGATCGCCGACAATCAGCGCGTAGCGTCCCCCCAACGCATGCTGCTCCAGCAGCTGACGTTTGGTCCAGCCGCTGTAGGCTTTGCTGACCGACTCGATCGCCCGGGTGGCACCGCTCTGAATCGGCTCATCAAGGTCGAACGCCGCCAGATCGATGCCGGTCGAGCTGGAGAAGTGGGCAATGCCCGCCTCCGGGCTGGCATAACGCAGGTATTCCTGATGCTTCTCCTGCGCCTCGCGTTCGGTGGGAGCGACGATCACCGAAATGCCCATAAAGATTTTCAGATCCTCCGGCAACCTGCCGGCCTCTTTCGCCGCCTGCCGCAGCCTGTCCACCTGTGCGCGCATCGCCTGTGGCGTGCTGCCATTAACAAAGGTGCACTCCGCATGGCGCGCGGCGAACTGGATGCCCCGTGCAGAACTTCCCGCCTGGAACAGCAGCGGCGTGCGTTGCGGAGACGGCTGGGAAAGGTGATAACCCTCAACCTGATAAAATTCCCCGTGATGACGCACAGGATGAATTTTGCTGGCATCGGCATAGCGCCGCTGTTGACGGTCGGCCAGCACCGCATCCTCTTCCCAGCTGCCTTCCCACAGCTGATAGCTGACGTCGAGGAACTCATCGGCCTGATCGTAGCGACGGTCATGCCCCAACAGCTGCGTCTGCCCCATGGCGCGGGCGGCGCTGTCGAGATAACCGGTGACGATATTCCAGCCCACCCGACCGGCGGTCAGGTGATCGAGCGTCGAAAAGCGGCGGGCAAACGGATACGGCGCTTCGTAACTCAGGTTGGCGGTCAAACCAAAGCCCAGATGTTCGGTGACGCTGGCCATTGCCGACACCAGCATCAGCGGATCGTTGACCGGCAGCTGGATAGATTCGCTGGCGGTCAGGGCGATCCCCTGCTGATAGACGTCGTACACGCCGAGAATGTCGGCGATAAACAGCCCGTCAAACAGCCCTTTTTCGAGGATCTTCGCCAGATCCAGCCAGTAACTCAGGCTGTTAAATTCCGTGGAACGATCCTGAGGATGCGTCCACATGCCGTGATGAATATGCCCAACGCAGTTCATATTGAAGGCGTTTAACAGGATTTTTTTCGGCGCGTCCACAGCCCTATTCCCCATTGCCAATCTGCCAGATAAACGTCGGTTCGCGGCCATTAACCGCCCAGTCGCCGACGTTGCGGATTTTGTAAATCACCGGGTTGTGTGACGCCACGGTGCGCGCGTTACGCCAGTGACGATCCAGCGCCTTGCTGACGCGGGTGTCCGATGCGCCCAGCGCGTTAAACAGTTCGGTGGCGGCACGCGGGATCAGCTCGGTGGCAATCACCTGCGCTTTGGCAGCTTCCAGCTCCGCCTGCACGTTGGCCTGCTGGATCGCCTCTTCGCTGCCGCCCTGATGCTCGACGTCAAACGCCCGTTGCAGCGAATGGCCGGCGCGCTGCACGGCGGACTCCACCGCCCATGCCCAGCTGTCGATTTGTCCGACCACCTGCAGCACCTGCACATCCTGCTTCACCAGCGGCGCGTTGCCGTGGCTGTAGATACGCTTACGCGCCGCCACGCCCTGCGCAGCATCGCGGCTGACGGCGCGGCCAATGCCGGCCAGCGTCGCCAGCAATACGTGCTGGTAAAACGCGGTCTGATAGCGGAAGCGTTCGCTGAAGTCATAGACGTGCGCCTGCTCCACCTCCGCCTCGTTGAAGCGCGTGGTGCCGCTGCCGGTCAGGCGCTGACCAAAGCCATCCCAGTCATCGTCGCGCTGTACCGCCGGTTGATGGGTACTGACCAGCGCAATCACATCGCGGTCGTTGTCGGTGCGCTTCGCAAAGACATCGATCCAGTCGGCGTACAGCGTGCCGGTGCTGTAAAACTTCTCGCCGTTCAACCGCCAGCCGTTTTCGCCCGGCGACACCCGGGTTTTGATTTCGCCCAGCTTCAGGTTGCCGATTTCGCTCCAGCCGCTGCCGACCAGTTCACCGTCGGCAAACCGGCTGAACCACTGGCGACGCCCTTCACTGTCGGGCTGATTCAGGCGATCTTCGACAAAGGCAAAATGGGCGCGCAGCGCCTGCGGCAGGTTGGAGTCGGCTTCGGCCAGTTCAGTCAGCAACTGGAACAGCTGCGGCAGGCTGGCACCCAATCCGCCCTGATCGACCGGGATGCGCAGGGTGCCGAATCCGGCCTGCTTCAGCCAGCGGATCGGCTCATCGGCCAGCGTCCGTTGATGTTCCCGCGCGACCGCGCCTTCGGCAATCTGGTTGAAGATCGGGCGGAATCGGGCGGCCAGAATTTCGTAATCTGGGTAAGTGACTTCAGACATGGTGTTCTCCAGTTTCGTGTTCGGTGTCAATGTCCTGACGGGTCGGTTCGAAGCGAATAATCAGCAGGAAGAAAATCGGGATAATGGCGGCCAGCGAGACAATCCAGAACATATTGGTGCCGTACGCCGCCTGCAGGATCGGCAGGATAAACAGCGCCAGCGCGCTGCCAATGCCTGACAGCGAGCGGCCAAAGCCGACGCCGGTGGCGCGAATATGGGTAGGATAAGAGAGCGCCGGATAGATCATCATCTGCGCGCCAGGGCCAAAACCTTCGGCGAACAGCCACAGACCCAGCATCAGCATGGCAAACACCACCCCGGCGGTCGCTTCAGGATGGCCGACCAGCGCCAGCGAAATCAGCGCAATAAACTGCAGCGCAAAGCCGGCGATCGCCACATGCCGTGACGGGAATTTCCACGCCAGGCGCATGCCCAACAGGCCGCCGGTAAAGGCAAACAGCGCGTTAAGGCCAAGTGAGGCGGAGATGGTTTCAAACACGCCGGCGCCCAGGAACTGCGCCAGAATCGACGGCAGGAAGAAGGCAATCGCGGTGTATTCAAACGAGATACAGACGTTCATCACCGCGGTCACCACGGTGCGCTCCAGATAGGGTTTCTGGAACAGCACGCGGAAGCTGACCTTAGGCGGCGCTTTTTTCTCAATCGCCGGCTTTTCTGGCTCAGCTTCGTGGGCAACGATGCCGTAGGAATCGCGCAGGATGCGCACCGCACCACTCAGATCGCCCTGATTGGCCGCCCACAGCGGCGATTCATTCATAAACTTGCTGCGCACGGCGATGATCAGCAGCGCAGGCACCGCGCCAAACAGCAGCGATGCGCGCCACAGCCAGTCCAGATGCTCTTTCGGCAGCAGGAAATAGAGGGCAAAAATGATAAAGAAACAGGCCGAGGACGCGGCGTACCACATCGGGCACCAGGCTGCCAGCCGCGAGGCTTTATTGCCCTTGCCGGTGAATTTAGAGAATTCCGCCAGGTAGGCCATCGCCACCGGCAAATCAATCCCGACGCCGACGCCCATCAGGAAACGCGCGCCGATCAGCACCCAGACGTTCGGTGCCAGGCCAGCAGCGATCGCCGACACCACAAAAAACAGCATGTCGGCCATAAATACCGAGTAGCGGCCGTACTTATCGGTCAGCCAGCCGCCGACCAGGTTGCCGACGATGGTGCCGATCATGATCGACGAGGTCACCAGCCCGGTCAGGGTTGGCGTCAGCCCGAACTCTTTCACCACGTCATCAATCCCGTAGGACAGCGTGGTCAGATCGTAGGCATCGAGGAAGACGCCGCCCAGTGCCAGAAACACGATCCAGCGGGCGTAGCTGTTTTTACTGCTGCTGCTGTTAATGACGTTTGCCACGTCACTGACAGAGCTTATCGGTGTTGAATGCGGCGGCGGGAGTATCCGTTCGCCCTCAAGATTAATCGTGCTCATACTGGCCTCATCATTTTATTATTCGCGGGTGATGAGCTGTTTATAGAAGGATCTTGCGGCGGGGACAAACAACAAATAATCATTATAAAACCATAAAAATCAATAAGATATTCATGTTTTTTTGACAAGCAGAAAAACCGGAAAAGCCAAAGGCCTATCCGGTGATTCAGGGTTAAAACGCGCGCGATTATTCTGCCGAAACAGGCACCAGCACACCTTTCACTAACGGGTCATTGGTCTCTTTCAGCCACTGCTGCAAGCGTGGGTCGGCAAAGGCCTTCTTCAGCTTGACGATGTTCTCGTCGTCCAGATACGGCGTGCCAATCACCAGCTGCGAGGCAAAGGTTTTCGGCGCGGGCGGGAAAAGGATCCCTTTCTCACGCGGAACTTTGCCGGCGTCAAACTGGGACACGTAGCCAATCGCCGCATCCACCGAGTTCAATGCGCGCGGCATGGTTAACAGGTCCAGCTCCTTGAACTTGAAATTATGCGGGTTGGTTTTGATATCCTTAAGCTGCGCCATTCGCGGCTCCACCGTCGGATCCAGACCAATCAGCCCGATGCGTTGCAATAACCACAGCGCCTGGCCCTGATTGGCACCGTCATTGGGCACCACAATTTCCGCGCCTTCCGGTAAATCCTTAATCGAGGTATAGCGATCGGAGTAGATGCCAAATGCCCACTGGAAAATCGGCAGCGCCGGGGTTAAAGCAAACTTGTTGGCGTCGACCACCTGCTTTAACCACCACTGATGCTGATAGACGGTGGCGGCATACTGGCCGTCGGCCACCGTGCGGTCTGCCTGCACCGGATCCTGCAAGCCCACCGCTTCCAGCTTGATGCCATAATCCGGCGCGATATGCTGACCGACGTACTGGATAATGCGCTCTTCGCCGGCCATCGCCGGTTCAAAATGGACCTTCAGCGTGTCGGTAAAGGTGACGGCGTCACTCTTTTTCGCCAGCAGATGCCAGGCCACGCCCGCCACGACAATCACTACCACCACGGCGACAACGCCCGGCCATTTTTTCTTTTTTCTGATTTCAAACTGGTGCTGCGACATGGTCAGGATCCCTGAGAAGGTTGAAGTGCGGCAACCAGGCGGTCGCCAGTAAACTGAATCAGTTGAATGGTGGCAATAAGCACCAGAATGGTGGCGATCATGATGTGGTTGTCGAAGCGCTGATAGCCGTAGACCACCGCCAGATAACCGATACCGCCTGCGCCGATGGTGCCGGCAATCGCCGAGTACTCAATCATCGAGATCAGGTTAAGCACGATAGCCGCAACGATGGCGGGCAAGGCTTCGCTGACCTGCGCCCGGCGGATGATTTGCCAGGTCGACCCGCCGGAGACCAGCCCCACGGCGGTGACGTCAGCCGGCAGCTCGCGCAGCGCCGTTTCCACCAGCCGGGCAAAGAACGGCGTACCGGCAACAATCATTGGGATCACCGCCGCAGGGATGCCGATGGTGGTACCCGTCAGCCAGAAGGTGAACGGAATGATCGCCGCCATCAGCACCAGAAACGGCAGTGAGCGTCCCATGTTCACTATCCAGCTCAGGCTACGGTTCATTGCCACATGCGGAAACAATCCGCGCTTTGAGGTGTTAAACAGCACGATGCCCAACAGGCCGCCGAAGGTGACCACAAACAGCATCACGATGCCGACCATCAGCCAGGTTTCGCCGTAGGCCGGCAGCATCAGGGTGTGGATATCGCGCCACGGGGTGTCATGACTCATTACGTCTGCGGGTTTCATCCGGCCTCCTGCAATGCGGGCTGGAGATCGAGAATTTCGGCATTGATACCCAGTTGATAAAGCTGCTGGATCAGCACCTGATGGCGGGGCCGCTGCGCGCCAAAGCGCACGGCGATGCGCATCCGCCCTGCCAGCCGCTCGCCCACCTGCTCAACGTGTGCCGCCAGCAGATCGATGTGCAGCTGATATTGCTGGCTAAGCTGGCTGATCCAGTCGGTGGCTAGGGGGCGATCGCCATAGGTCAGCTGCAGCAGAATATCCCCCGACGCCTCCAGCGGCTGTAGCGGAAACAGCCGTTGTCCCAGGCTCGACTGCGGGCTGGAGAGCAGATCGCTCAGGGTGCCCTGTTGCACCAGCCGTCCGTCGCTGATTTCGGCCACCGCATCCGCCGCCCTGCGCACCACGTCCATTTCATGGGTGATCAAAATAATCGACAGACCAAAGCGATCGCGCAGCTGTTTCAGCAATGCGAGGATTGAACTGGTGGCCTGCGGATCCAGCCCCGAGGTGGCTTCATCGGCCAGCAGCACCGACGGTTTCAGCGCCAGCGCGCGGGCAATCCCGACACGCTGGCGCTGGCCGCCGGACAGCTGCGCCGGAAAGGCGTTGGCTTTATCGCTCAGGCCGACGCTGTCCAGCAGCTGCCCGACGTGGCGTTTGATTTCACCGGGCACCACGCCGAGCCACTCCAGCGGCAGCGCGATGTTTTCCCAGGCGGTTTTACGCTGCAACAGCGCTGACGACTGAAACACGGTGCCAATGGCCCGGCGTTTGGCGCGCAGCGCGTCACCCGACAGCTGCGACAGATCCTCGCCATTGACCCGGATGCTGCCCGACGAGGGTTTTTCCAGCAGGCTGATGCACTTCGCTAGCGTGGATTTTCCCGCGCCGCTCGGGCCGACCACGGCGGTGATCGACGCCGGCGGCACGGTCAGCGAGATGCCTTTCAACACCTCCACCGTTTTCCGGCCCGGCGCGGGATAGTGTTTTTTCAGCTCAGAGATTTCAATCATTGAGCACCTCACTCTCCGGCTGCGGCACGTCGCCCGACACGCGGCGATAGCCCACGCCAGGATGCGGCGCTGCAAGACGGTCGCCCTGGCCAAACAGTTTTTCGCGCAGGGTGCCCGGCTGATAGTCCTTCTTGTAGACGCCGCGTTTTTGCAGCTCCGGGATCAGCAACTCCACCACATCGGTGAAGGTTTCGTGAGTGACGGCGTAGGCGAGGTTAAAGCCATCGACATCGGTCTCTTCCACCCAGCTTTGCAGCTCGTCGGCGACGGTTTCTGCACTGCCCACCAGCAGCGGGCCAAAACCACCAATCCCCACCCAGTCGGCCAGCGCCTGCACCGTCCACTGACGATCCGGATCGGCGGTGGAGAAGGTTTCCACCGCCGACTGGATGGCGTTGGTGTGCAGGTGTTTAAGTACCTGGTCCGGCTGATACTGGCCAAAATCGATCCCGGTCCAGCCGGAGATCAGCGCCAGCGCGCCCTCATAGCTGACGTATTTTTTGTACTCTTCCCACTTCGCCTGCGCTGCCTGGTCGGTTTCACCGACGATCACCGTTTGCAGGTTAAAAATCAGGATACTGCGCGGATCGCGGCCGGCCTCCGCCGCGCGACGGCGAATATCCGCCACGGTTTTCTTCAGCAGCACTTTTGATGGCGCGGCAACAAACACGCACTCGGCATGCTCAGCAGCAAACTGCTTGCCCCGGCTGGAGGCTCCGGCCTGATACAGCACCGGCGTGCGCTGCGGCGACGGTTCGCACAGGTGAATGCCCGGCACCTGGAAGAAGGTGCCCTGATGGTTAATCGGGTGGATTTTTGTCGGATCGCTGAAGATGCCGCGCACGCGGTCGCGTACCACCGCATCGTCTTCCCAGCTGCCTTCCAGCAGCTTGTACACCACCTGCAGATATTCGTCGGCATAGTCATAACGCGCATCGTGATCGGTCTGGCTCTGATGACCGATATTCTTTGCCCCGCTTTCCAGATACGAGGTGACGATGTTCCAGCCGATGCGACCTTTGGTCAGGTGATCCAGCGTGGAAATACGGCGGGCAAACGGGTAAGGATGCTCGAAGGAGAGCGAGGCGGTCAGGCCAAAACCAAGGTGTTCGGTGACTAACGCCATTGGGGTGATCAGCGCCAGCGGATCGTTAACCGGTACCTGGGTCGCGTTGCGGATCGCGGCATGGTTGTTGCCGTCCAGCACGTCATACACCCCCAGCACGTCGGCAATAAACAGTCCGTCGAACTTGCCTCTTTCCAGCAGGCGGGCCAAATCGGTCCAGTAGGCCAGATCCTTATATTCCCACGAGCGGTCGCGCGGGTGCGCCCACAGGCCGGGAGACTGGTGACCGACACAGTTCATATCAAAAGCGTTCAGGCGAATTTCACGTTGCGATGACATAGCAGACTCCATAGCAGGCACGGCAAGGGCTCGCCCTTCCGTTCCGGCACTCAGTAAAAGGATATTTTTTTCAGGAAAAATCAGCGGTTCAGGAAGGGGGACATCGCTCGCCGTCGGACCGGGAAGCGATCCCCAGCAGCTGCTGCGCCAGGGATTCGGCGTGTTCAGCAACCTGCGGTAAGCCCATTAATTCACCGAAGCGGCCGCGCGCGGCGGGCCCGACGACGTAAAGGTGGGGATTGCTTTGGTCGTGGCGGTTCAGGGTGCGGGAATAGGCATCGACAGCGATCCCCATCGCCAGCGGATCGGCCTTAATCAGCCCTTCCGTCGCCAACTGCTGTAGCAGCGGATTACTGCTTAACAGTGCGCCGTGGGCCGGGCCGGTGGTGACAATCAGCCGGTCGACCTGCACGCTGTCGGCCTGTGCCTGGCCGCGTCGCTTCAGGCTCAGGATCACCGTGTCGTTATCGACCGCCACCTGTTGCAGGCTGGCGGCCAGCACCTGAAGGTGCCCGCTGTGCAGCAGTCGCGTCAGCACCGCGCTGACCTGTGGTGCAATGCGGTAGCGATGCACATCCCACCACGGCCGCAGATGGCGCAGGAAACTGCGCTGCTGGCTGAGCGGCAGCTGTTGCCACAGGCGTTGACCGTTGAGGCGAATATCGTCCAGTACCAGCTGCCACGGCTGCTGTTCGGCGGCGGCCAGACGGACTTCCTGGCGGATGCGGCGCAACCAGCCGAGTGCGGTCGCGGCCTGCGGTTGCTGGTAATCAAGTGGTCGCGGCGCAAAGTCACCGGTGATATTCGGACGCGGCAGCTGACCCCGGCGGGAGAAGGCGACGATGCTGCCGCGATGCCCCTGACGATGCAGCGAGGCGACCACGTCCGACATGGTTAAACCGGAGCCGATAATGGCCACCCGATCGTCTTTAGCCACCTGGCTCAGCGCATCGGCCTGCCACGGATTGGCGATCAGCGCAGGATGCCCGGCCAGCGCCTGCTGAAGTTTTGCCGGCACCGCAGGCGGCGGATGGCTGACCGCCAGCACCACGTCATCCGCGCGGTATTTTTTGCCGGACGCCGTCAGCACCTCGCCGTTTTGCAGCGCTATCGCCCGATCCTGAATATGGGTCACCCGCACCGCCGAGGTGTTCAGCGCCTCAGCCAGCTTGCCTGCCACGTAAGCGCCAAACTGGCCGCGCTGCGGATAGACCTTGCCGTCCTGCCACAAGGCTTTGGCATCGATCTGAAAAGCGGCCGAGGCACGATACCATCGGTCAAAGTCCCCTTCTTCCGCCGCCGAAAGCTGCATTCTGGCCGCCGGCACGTTAATCCTGTGCGCCGGATCGATGGTGCCATAGGCCACCCCCTGAGCCAGCTGGGCGCGCGGTTCAATAATTGTCACCTCCAGTCCGGCGTGACCCAACCGCGCCAGGTGGACAGCCAGCGCCGTGCCGGTAAAGCCGCCGCCGATAATGACAATCTGCCGATCGCTCATGACTCAGTTTCCCTGTTTGCCCGGACGGCGATCGCCACCGATGGTTTCGCCAAAGGGTCCGGTATTGATGGTACGCTGGCGCTTCTCGGCATTGCTGGCCAGCGGCAGCAACGGCATCACCAGTTCCGCAAAGCGGTGCGCTTCTTCCAGATGAGGATAGCCCGAGAAGATAAAGTTTTTGATGCCCAGTGCCTGATATTCACGAATACGATCCGCCACCTGCTGCGGACTGCCTACCAGCGCCGTGCCCGCTCCGCCACGCACCAGGCCAACGCCGGCCCACAGGTTAGGCGCGATGCGCAACCCGTCTTTCGAGCCGCCGTGCAGCGCGCTCATGCGGGCCTGTCCGGTGGAATCCATCCGCGAGAAGATCTTCTGCGCGGCGGCGATGGTGTCATCATCAAGGTGGGCAATCAGCTTGTCGGCGGCGGCCCAGGCTTCTTCTTCGGTTTCCCGCACAATCACGTGCAGACGAATGCCGTAATCCAGCGTGCGGCCCCGCTCTTCAGCGCGCTGACGCACCACGGCGATTTTCTCCGCCACCTGTTCAACCGGTTCGCCCCAGGTCAGATAGGTATCGATCTGGTTGGCGGCCACCTCCAGCGCTTCTTCCGAAGAACCACCAAAGAACAGCGGCGGACCGTCTTCCTGCACCGGCGGGAACAGCACTTCAGCCCCTTCCACGCGGATATGCTCGCCGTGGTAATCGACCTTCTCGCCCTTTAACAGGCGCGAATAGACTTCGAGGAACTCGCGGGTGACCTGGTATCGTTCGGCGTGGCTGAGGAAGATGCCGTCGCCCTTGTTTTCTACCGGATCGCCGCCGGTCACCACGTTGATCAGCAGACGCCCTTCCGACAGGCGATCCAGCGTGGCGGCCATCCGCGCGGCCAGGCTCGGCGGCTGTAAGCCGGGACGCACCGCGACCAGATAGCGCAGCCGTTTGGTGATCGGCGCCAGCGCGGAGGCCACTAACCAGGAATCCTCGCAGCTTTTGCCGGTGGGGATCAGTACGCCGTAATACCCCAGATTGTCGGCGGCGAGCGCCACCTGCTGCAGGTACGGCAGATCGACGGCTCTTCCGCCTTCGGTGGTGCCGAGATAACGGCCATCGCCGTGGGTCGGTAAAAACCAAAATACGTTGAGATTGTCCTGCGCTGCGTCGCTCATTATCCGTTTCCTATATAACGATATCTGAATTTATTGTATTGATTATTCTCGTTTGGTTATAAAGACCATAGCAGGAACCATGCCACAATTTAATCCTGCCATTGTTATTATTTTTCAATGGGTTAGATTTTAAGATCCCCGTCCCTTTTTGCTGCAAATGCAACAGCCACTGATGACCGTCTGCTGCATTTGCAGCAAACCGGCCGGTCACCCCCTCGTTATCGCCCGCGTCTGAAGGTATGGTTTCCGTTCCGCTTAATGTGAGGGATCCCCGATGCAAACCCACGGCCCGGTGTTAATTGATCCTGCTTCTATTGCCTTCCAGAGCGTTCTGGACCGCCTGGCGCCGACCGACGCCACGGTGCTGATCGTCGGGGAAACCGGCACCGGCAAAGAGGTGGTGGCGCGCTATCTGCATCATCACAGCCCGCGACGCGACCGGCCGTTCCTGGCGGTTAACTGCGGTGCGCTGACCGAAAGCCTCGCCGAATCCGAACTGTTCGGTCATGAGAAAGGCGCCTTTACCGGCGCGGCAGATCGTCATCAGGGCTGGTTTGAAGCGGCGGAAGGCGGCACGCTGCTGCTGGATGAAATCGGCGAGCTTAGCCTGCCGTTGCAGGTGAAGCTGCTGCGGGTGTTGCAGGAGCGCGAAGTGACGCGGGTGGGATCGCGTCGCCCGGTAAAGGTCAACGTTCGGATGGTGGCGGCCACCCATGTGGATCTGGCGCATGCCATTCGTGAACGTCGTTTCCGTGAAGACCTCTATTACCGGCTAAATGTCGCGGCGGTGGCGCTGCCGCCGTTACGCCAGCGGCGGGAAGATATTCCGCTGCTGGCCGATCACTTTTTAACGCTGTATGCCCGGCGGCTGGGCCGTCCGCAGCTGCGCCTCAGTGAGGAAGCGCTGGGCACGCTGATGGATTATGCCTGGCCGGGCAATATCCGCGAGCTGGAAAACACCCTGCACAATGCGGTGCTGTTGAGCAGAGAGCCGCTGATTACGCCGCAGCAGCTGCGGCTCAGCGCCGCTAATCTGACCTCGCTGCCCCATGATGACGATTCGCTGGATGCGTTCTTACGCCAGCAGTTGGTAGAAAATGACAGCCCGCTTTATCAGCGGGTGCTGGATTCGCTGGTGCGCAATGCCTTTGAACTGAGCCAGGGCAACCAGCTGCAAACCGCTACCCTGTTGGGCATCAGCCGCAATACGCTGCGCACCCATCTTGGCCATCTGGGCCTGATTAAAGCCCGCCGCAGCGTGGCCGGCGCGACAGGCAAAACCGCGAACGAATTGGGCAGCAGCGAGCGCGAACTGCGGATTGGTTACCAGAAGTTTGGCAATCTGGGGATTTTGAAAGTGCGGCAGACGCTGGAAACGCAGTTTGCCGATCGCGGCGTTAGCGTGCTGTGGAGCGAGTTTCCCGCCGGTCCGCAGTTGCTGCACGCGCTGACCAACGGCGAGATCGATTTTGGCACCACCGGCGAAGTGCCGCCGCTGTTCGCCCAGGCCAGCAACAGTCCGCTGCTGTATGTCGCCTGGGAACCCGCCGCGCCGCAAAGCGTGGCGCTGCTGGTGGCGCACGACAGCCCGGTGCAGACGCCGGCCGATTTACGCGGTAAGCGCATCGCGGTGAATAAAGGCTCCAACGTCCATTACCTGTTGCTGCAAATTCTCGATGAGGCGGGCCTGACGCTGGACGACGTGCGCGTGGTCTATGCCCCGCCGAAATATCCGCTGACCCCCAGCGATCATCATGCGGTCGATGCCTGGATGATGTGGGACCCGCTGCTGAGCGATGCCGAACACGGCGAGCAGCTGCGGGTGATCGCCAACGGCGTTGGCCGGGTGAACAACCATCAGTTCTATCTGGCGCATCGCGATTTTGTCGGGCATTCCGCCGATTTGCTGGACACGCTGATGTCGGCCCTGGAACACACCGGACAGTATATCGAGGCACACCGCGATGAGGCCGCCGTGCTGCTCTCCGCTGAGCTCGGGCTGTCCACCGCGTCCCTCGGCCATGCGCTGGCGCGCCGCAGCCATCAGCCGCGGCGCATGGATTTGACCATTATTCGCCAGCAGCAGGCGATTGCGGATCGCTTCTACGCCCTTGGCCTGCTTTCCCGCGCGATCAAGGTGCGTGAGGCGGTCTGGCCATGATTTTTTCAGCTAAGCAAAGCAATTTTACTCGTTAAGCCGTTTTCGCGCGGTTTGCTATGTTGCTGAAACACCACTTAAAACACTGGGATTAAAGATGAAAAAAATCGTATTGAGCGGCCTGATTGCCGCCGCACTCAGCGCCTCGGCGTTTAACGTCATGGCAGAAACTGCCCCTAAACAGGTCACCATCGGTTTCCAGAAAGCCAATATTTTTGCGCTGCTGAAGTACCGCGGCACGCTGGATGCCGAGTTTAAAAAACAAGGCATCGCGGTGAAGTGGGTCGAATTCCCGGCCGGCCCGCAGATGCTGGAAGGGCTGAACGTCGGCAGTATCGATCTGGCCGCCACCGGCGATGCACCACCGACCTTCGCCCAGGCGGCGCAGGCCGACCTGGTGTATCTGGCGCACTCGCCCGCTAACCCCAAAACCGAAGCGATTGTGGTACCGGAAAACTCAGACATCAAAACCGTGGCCGATCTGAAAGGCAAACGCGTGGCGCTGAATAAAGGCTCCGACGTTAACTATCTGCTGGTCAGCGCGCTGGAAAATGCCGGATTAAGCTACAAGGACGTGAAGGCCATTTACCTGCCGCCTGCCGATGCGCGTGCCGCCTTCCAGCGTGGCGCGGTCGATGCCTGGGTGATTTGGGATCCCTACTACGCGGAAGTGGAAACCAATGCCAAAGCCCGTTTGATCAAAAATGCCGAAGGGCTGGTGCCGCATTACACCTTCTATCTCTCCAGCCGTAAGTTTGCCGATACCTATCCGCAGACCGCCAAACAGGTGGTCGATCAGCTCGGCACGCTGAGCGACTGGGCCAACAAAAACCCGGAAGAGGCAGCCAAAATACTGTCAACGTCGACCGGTTTGCCGCAGCCGATCTGGCAGCGGGCGATTGCCAGAATGCCGTTTGGCGCAGAGCGAATGACGCCGGAAGTGTTTAAGGAACAGCAGGCGCTGGCAGATAAGTTTACCCAGATTGGCCTGCTGCCGGTGAAGGTTAACGTTGCCAGCGCAACCTGGTCGCTGGATAAGAAATAATGTTGATGTAATGGCAAAAAGGGCAATCAGCTGATTGCCCTTTTTTATGGGCTGGGGTGACTCAGGCGATCGCTTCCGCCTGGCGATTCAGCGCGGCCGCCTGCAGCTGTTCAACGCTGAGGCCGGGATCGAACAGGCCGGTGGAGAGGTAGGTCAGGCCGCTGTCCGCGAGGATCGCCACAATCCGCTTGCCGGCATATTCCGGCCGCCGGGCAACCTCGCGCGCGGCATACAGCACCGCACCCGAGGACTCACCCACCAGGATGCCATCCGACAAGGCGACTTCCCTCGCCGTCTGCACCGCCTGCCAGCTCTCCACCGCAATCGCTTCATCGCACAAACCGCGATCGAGCGTCAGTGGCACCCGCTCCGGGGGCACCTCGCTGAAGGCATGCACGCCGGTGATCTCGCGGGTGTCCGGGTTGTCCTTGTCCGGGATGCTGAAGCGGCCGGGCTCGACGGCGATCAGTGCGATCTGCGGGTTAAGCTGCTTAAGATAGCGTCCCGCCCCTGACAGCGTGCCGCCGGTGCCGACGGACGCGATCAGCACGTCAACCTGCCCTCCGGCCTGTTGCCAGATTTCCGGCCCGGTATTGTGGAAATGGGCCTGCGGATTGGCCGGGTTTTCCAACTGGCAGGTGAAGCAGATATTCGGCTCTTTCAGGATCACGTTATCGGCCAGCCAGCGGGCGGCAGCCACAAAGTCGCCGTCACTCGCTTCGATCACCTTGTCGAAGCCGGGCACCGCGCTAAACGGGATGATTTCCGCACCAAAGGCGTTGAGGATGGCAAAACGTTCGGCGCTAAGTTTGTCATGCAGATAGACGCGAAACTTATAGCCTTTGGCCGCGGCAATCGCGGCCAGGCCAATGCCGGTATTGCCGCTGGTGGTGTCGACCAGCGTCATGCCCGGCCTGAGCTTGCCGCTGCGCTCCGCCGCTTCGATCATCGCCAGCGCGGTGCGATCTTTGATGCTGTGATTGGGATTAAAATATTCCAGCTTGGCGACCAGATCGGCAGTCAGTTGATGCTGTTGGGAAAAGCGGGTGAGGCGTAATAGCGGGGTCTGACCTACCAGTTCGGTAATGCCATTATGTATTGTCATCATGCGCTCCAGTCAGGCGGGTTAAGCAATCTACTGGCAAATATTCCGCTTATCGTCTGAAAGGTAAATTAAGAAATAGCGCAAAGGTTTCCAGAGAAATAACTAAGTCCGCGAAGCATAACGCCTCGATGTGAAAAAGGCCGGTTTCCCGGCCTTTGCATAAACAAAACCTGGAATCAGTTATTCACCGGAATAACGGCACCTTTATATTTGGTGCGGATCCAGTCCTGAATTTGTTTCGAATGCAGCACGGTGACCAGCGCTTTTATATCCGGCTTGTTTTCATCGCCACGGTGCACGGTGATGATATTGGCGTACGGGTTATTTTCACCGCTTTCAACGGCAATCGGATCTTTTACCGGATTAAGGCCAGCATCAATGGCGTAGTTGGCGTTAATCACCACCGCATCGCCTTCGTCATTGTTGTACATCTGCGGCAGCAGCGCGCCTTCGACGTTAGCAATAAACTGCAGGTGTTTTGGGTTCTCAACCACGTCGCTGATGCGCGCGTCCACTTTGCTGACGCCAGGCTTCAGCTTAATCACGCCTGCCTTCTCAAAGATTGACAGGATACGGCCCTCTTCCGCCACCGCATCACGCATGATCACTTTGCCGTTCTGTGGCAGATCCTTCAGCGATTTGTATTTCTTCGAGTAAATGCCAATGGGCTCGATATGGATTGCGCCAGCGCTGACAAAATCATAGGTCTTGTCGTCGGCATGGTCTTTCAGCACGCTGTTCAGATACGGCACGTGCTGGAAGTAGTTAGCGTCGATATCACGGCTGGCCAGCGCGGTATTTGGCAGGATGTAGTCCTGGAAAGGTTTGATTTCCAGATCGATGCCCTGCTTCGCCAGGATTGGCTTGGCCTGCTCCAGAATTTCAGCATGCGGTACGTTGGACGCGCCAACGGTCAGCGTATCAGCCCATGCGCTCAGACTCATCGCAGCCAGAGTGGCAGCAGCCAGCAGTGTCAGTGTTTTTTTCACAGTAAATCCCCTAAAAGTTAACGTTTATCGAGCCGTGTGGTCACGAGATCACCTACGAACTGGATGATAAAAACAATCACCAGAATCATTGCCGTCGCCACCAGCGTCACATCGCCGTGGTTACGTTGAAAACCTTCCAGATACGCCAGATTGCCGAGGCCACCTGCGCCAATCACCCCGGCCATCGCGCTGTAACTGACCAGCGCAATCAGCGTAACGGTGATGCCCGACACCAGGGCTGGCGAGGATTCCGCCAGCAGCACGCGGAAAATCAAGGTACTGATGCGCGCGCCCATCGAACGCGAGGCTTCAATCACCCCTTTATCGACTTCGCGCAGGCCGATTTCCACCAGCCGCGCGTAGAACGGCGCCGCCCCGACAATCAGCGCCGGCAGGGCCGCATCCGCGCCCAAAATGGTGCCGATCAGCTTTTTGGTGAACGGGATCAGCAGCACAATCAGAATGATGAACGGGATCGAGCGGAAGACGTTGACCAGCACCGAGATCAGCGCATAGATCGCCCGGTTCTGGAACAGGCCGCCGCGCGCGGTCAGGAACAGCGCCAGCCCGAGTACAATTCCCAGCACAAAGGTCGCCACGCCGGAAATCGCGGTCATGTACAGGGTTTCACCGGTCGCAGACCACAGCTGGTCCAGTTTCAGGTGCGGAAAGAGGGACTCAATCATTGGCGACCACCTCGGTTGTAATGCCATGCGCGTGCAGGTCCTGCAGAATGTTCTCCAACTGGCTGCGGTTTGCGTTGACCTGTAACCACAGTTCGCCAAAGGTGCCGTTGCTGGTTTGCGTCATCTTGCCGTGCAGGATGTTGAACGGCAGCGCGTATTTCAGCGTCAGTTCGCCGACAATCGGCTGGCGGGTGCTCTGACCGATAAAGGTCAGCTTCAGCACGCTGCCGCCCGTCTCATCCACCAGTTCAGCATTGAACGGCGTGTCTGCGCGGCTGTACTCGCTGGTTTGCTTCACGAACTGGCGGGTGATCGGTTGTTGCGGATGGGTAAAGACCGACAGCACCTCGCCCTCTTCGACGATGCGACCGTCTTCCATCACCGCCACGCGATGGCAGATTTTGCGCACCACGTGCATTTCGTGGGTGATCAGCACGATGGTCAGCTTCAGCTTGCGGTTGATATCCAGCAGCAGATCGAGGATAGCATCGGTGGTTTGCGGATCGAGCGCCGAAGTGGCTTCGTCACACAGCAGCACTTCGGGATTGTTGGCCAGCGCGCGGGCAATGCCGACACGCTGCTTCTGCCCGCCGCTGAGGTTGGCCGGATAGGTCGACTCTTTGCCGGTCAGCCCCACCAGCTCAATCAGCTCTTTGACCCGCGTCTGGATCGCCGCTTTCGGTGCGCCGGCAATTTGCAGCGAAAAAGCGATGTTTTCGCTGACGGTGCGCGACCACAGCAAATTAAAGTGCTGAAACACCATGCTGATTTTCAGCCGTGCCGCGCGCAAAGCTTCGCCTTTTGCCTGGGCAATATCCTGCCCGGCAATGGTCACGCTGCCCGACGTGGGTTTTTCCAGCCCGTTAAGCAGACGGATCAGCGTACTTTTTCCCGCGCCGCTGTAGCCGATAATGCCGTAGATCTGCCCCTGTTCAACCTGAAGGCTGACATCGTCGACGGCCCTGATCGGACCCGCCGTGCCTTTGAAGGTCTTGAATACGTTGCGTAAAACTATCATCTGTTGCCTGTCTGTCTGCGGCGATTGAATCGCTTATTAAATGAACTGATTGTTTTTGCTGCATTATTGATAAAACTTATGACACGGGATAGTAGGCAGAGCCGATATGACTGGAAAGGACTTAAAGGGAATGTCTTATAGCTAAAGTGAATATGATGGGCGGGTGCGGGGTGGGAATATTTGGCAATTAACGGGTTTAGCGAAATGTGCCGATGTGAGAAAAGAAAACCCGGCATCCGCCGGGTTTGGGCTGGGAGATTATCTTGCAGGATGTTGTGCTATTTCTTGCCTGACCTCTTCAATCACCTCCTGCAGGGTTCCAAGGCACCCCGCCGCCTCAGGACCAGCCCTTTTTAGCGCCGGTTCAGCCCTGGCAAAATAGGCTTCAATTTGCTGTTGAGTAAAGTGGGTCATGCCGGGTATGGCGCAAATAAACGAGCTACCGAAACGCTGTTTTAACGGGTCGGCATTGTGATCCAGCGCGCGGGTTGCAGTAATTACCGCGACAGGGTCTTTAATCAGCGCCCTGCTAAGCGCGGTCGTCAGCGCCTCCGTCTGCCGATCGTCAAGGGTGTCGCCAATACGGTTAATCTCCTGCGGCAGTGCCTGCAGCGTTTTGCCGTCGGCCTGTTCCACCAGCCGAATATAAGCGTGCCAGTCGTTTGCTGCTGCCATGCACGCCGTCGATAAGATACCGGCAATTAAAATCATGGTACGTCGGATCATCTGATGAATATTGCCGCTAACCCGTAAATAAACTGATATTGCCATTCGATGAACTCCATTTCATGATAAGAAGGATGATTATTGCTTCCTGGCGGTTTAGGATGAAATAGAGATTGAAACTTTATTGCTATAAATCAATTAAATGCTTCGTTAAAAATGAAAAGTGAAGGATCGAATTTGAACAGGAAAGTAAAAATAGGGATATGGGCGATTGTGCTGATAGTTACCGTGCCGCTGGCGGCAGTCATTGCCCTTATCTACCTGCGCACCGGGCACTATCTTTACAGCGAGGAGAATCTGGCGAAGTGCCAGAAGTTCACGCCGGAACAGGCGAAAATTGTAGTCTTACGCTCCCGGCTGAAAAACTATGATGGCTGGTCGTCTGAGGGTAAAGCCTGGTCTGCCGCTCAGGCGGCTCAAATTACTTTCCTTGATGGCGAAATCCATAAAACAGATTCAGACTGGTTCATCCCCTTTACGCAAACCAACACCGAAAATGTGAAGAAATACTTTGCGATGTTGGACTGCGGCACGCTGATCGTTGAATATGCCGCAGAGCCTGAAGAGCCGCCCCGCTGATCGTCGGTATCACCCTGAATATCCGGGCTGAAGCAGCGTTTGTGCAGCTTCAGCCCACAATAAGACTGCCGTACCGTCAATCCCGCCTATATTCGCCTGCCGATTAACCTTAGATGATTTCCTTGGTTCACCCCGCTCCTGCTAAAGCCTGATATTTAACGTCACTTCCCTGAAAATATTGACGTTAAAGGATCCCACTATGCCACACACTTTCCGCCCTGAGGCGCTGGCTCGTCCGCTGGCTTTAAGCATTGCCCTTGCCCTGTTTGGTGGAAACGCCGTTGCGGCGGATTCGCCGGTTAAAGGCGGCACGCTGATTTATCTGGAGCAGCAGGCGCACACCAACCTGTATCCCCCGGCGGGCGGTTTTTACCCTAACGGCGGCATCCTGAATCAGATTACCGACAAGTTGACCTGGCAAAATCCGGAAACCCTCAAGGTTGAACCCTGGATTGCCCAGAGCTGGACAACTAACGCCGATAAAACCGAATACACCTTCAAACTCCATCCCGGCGTGACCTTCTCCGACGGCACGCCGCTGGATGCCAATGCGGTCGCCAAGAACTTCGACACCTACGGATTGGGTAATAAAGCCCTGCGCCTGCCGGTTTCAGAAGTGATTAACAATTATGATCATAGCGAAGTGGTCGATCCGCTGACCGTGAAGTTCTATTTCAAAAAATCGTCCCCCGGCTTCCTGCAAGGCACCGCCACCATCGGTTCAGGACTGGTGTCACTCAGCACCCTGGCGCGCAGCTTCGATCAGCTGGGCGATGCCCGCCATATCATCGGCTCCGGCCCGTTTGTGGTCAGCGATGAGAAGCTGGGTCGTGAGGTCGATCTGGTCGCCCGTAAGGATTACCAGTGGGGACCGGCAAACATCTCTCAGCAAGGCCCGGCGAACCTCGACGGCATCAAGATTATTGTGACGCCTGAGGATAGCGTGCGCATCGGCGCGTTGCTGGCCGGTCAGGCGGATTTTATCCGCCAGGTGCAGGCCTACGACGAGAAACAGGCTAAAGATCAAAACTTCCCGATTTATGCCGCACCCACCCGTGGCGTCAACGACAGCCTGAGCTTCCGTCCTGATAACCCGCTGGTCAGCGATCTGCGTGTGCGTCAGGCCCTGCTGACTGCCACCAACTCGAAGCAGGTGGTGGAAACGCTGTTCTCCCCTAACTATCCGCAGGCCACGTCGGTGATTGCTACCACCGCCGCAGGCTACGTCAACCTTGCCGACAAGCTGACCTTCGATCAGGCGAAAGCCAAAAGCTTGCTGGATGAAGCGGGCTGGAAACCGGGCGCCAACGGCATCCGCGAGAAAGACGGCAAGCCGCTATCGCTGACCGTTTACGAGTCCCTGCCGCAGCCGCAGAACAAAGAGGTGCTGCAGCTTATCGCTCAGCAGTGGCGTCAGGTCGGCGTGGAACTGAAAGTGAAGGCGGGTGATGCAGGCAGCAAAACGCTGGACAGCCTTGACCCGCTGAAAACGCCGTTGAACGTCACCGAAGTGGGCCGTGCCGATCCGGACGTGATCAAAAGTAGCTTCTATCCGGCCAACCGCGATGCGCTGCTGCAAAAAGGCGGATCGAGTGACAAGGTGAAAAGCTTCCGGGATGACAAGCTGAATCAGCTGCTGGTGAATATTTCTGCCGAGATCGACCCTGCCAAACGTCTGCAGCTGACCGGCGATGTGCAACGCTACCTGCTGGAGCAGGCTTACGTGATCCCGATTTTCGAAGAGCCGCAGGTGTTTGCCGGTGCGCCATGGCTTAAGGGCGTGAAGTTCGAAGCGGTCGGCCGTCCTGCGCTTTATAGCGCCTGGCTTGAAAAGCATTAAGGAGATCTGAATGCGCCATTATCTGCTGTATCGGGTTGGGCATGGGGTGCTGGTGCTGTGGGCAGCGTTTACGCTCTCCTTTGTGCTGCTGCAGGTGCTGCCCGGCGATGCGATCCTGATTAAGTTTCAGAACCCGGATTTGGGGCTGAGCCCGCAACAGATCGCCGAGATGCGGCAGGCCTATGGCGCAGACAGTCCGTTGTGGCAGCAGTATCTGCATACCCTCGGCGCGATGCTGCAAGGCGATTTTGGCTATTCGGTACAGGCCGGCGTGCCGGTCAGCGAACAGTTGCAGAGTAATCTGCCAGAGACGCTGCGCCTGGCCGGCTGCGGTTTTGTGCTGGCGGTGGTGCTGGCATTTGTGCTGGCCGCGTTGTCGCGCATTCCGGCGCTGCGGGGATTGCGAAACCTGCTGCAATCGGTGCCGGTGCTGTTTATCTCCATCCCGACCTTCTGGCTGGGTATCGCGTTAATTCAGCTGTTCTCTTTCCAGTTGCGCTGGATACCGGTGATCAACCCTTCCCCGTTACAGGGCCTGATTCTGCCGGTGATCACCGTGGCAATCCCGATTTCCGCCCCGCTGGCGCAAATCCTGTTACGCAGCATCGACGAGGTGGCAACCCGGCCATTTGTGGCGGTGGTTCGCGCCAAAGGCGCCAGCGAAAGCTGGGTGTTGTGGCGGCACGTACTGCGTAACGCCATGCTGCCGGTGCTGACCGTCGCCGGACTGCTGCTGGGCGAGCTGATCGCCGGTGCGCTGATCACCGAAACGGTGTTTGGTTTAGGTGGCCTCGGCCAGTTAACGCAACAGGCGGTGAATAATCAGGATGTCGCGGTATTACAGGCGGTGGTGATGATTTCGGCACTGGGCTTTGTGCTGATTAATATGCTGGTCGATCTGTTAATGCCGCTGTTCGATCCCCGTCTGCAAACCGTGACCAGAGGTGCCGTATGAGCCTTGTTGATTTTGCCACCGCGCGGCAAAAGCCCACGCCCACCCGTCAGGCCTGGAACGTTCAGCCCGGTCTGTGGCTGGCGTGGTTAGTGATGCTGCTGGCGGCCATCGCCGCGCTGTTTCCCGCTTTACTGACGCCATACAGCGCGGTTGAAGGGATTGCCGGCGCGCAGCGTCTGGCCCCGCAGGCCGGACACTGGCTGGGAACCGATCAGCTGGGTCGTGACGTTTTCGCCCGCATTGTCTATGGCGCGTCGCACTCGTTGTCCGCCGCGCTGCTGGCGGTGGCCATGGGCGGAATTTTTGGCACCGCGCTGGGCGTGCTGGCCGGTGCGGTAGGCGGTAAAACCGAGTCGGTAGCGATGCGTGCGGTTGACGTGCTGCTGTCGATTCCCTCGCTGCTGCTGTCGTTAAGCGTGCTGATCCTGCTGGGCTTTGGCACCCTCAACGCAGCGACGGCGGTGGGGATTGCCTCCATCGCCAGCTTTGCCCGCCTGGCGCGCGGTGAAGTGGTGCGCATTCGCCACAGTGATTACGTCGAAGCGGCGTTTGGCAGCGGCGGACGCTTTCTGTCGGTGCTGTGGCGCCATATTTTACCCAACGCGCTGGCCCCGGTCATTGCCTATGGTGCGCTACAGTTTGGTCAAGCGATCCTCGCCCTTTCTACCCTGAGTTTCCTCGGCTACGGCACCCCGCCGCCAGCCCCGGAATGGGGATTGCTGATCGCCGAAGGCCGCAACTATCTGGCCACCGCCTGGTGGCTGACCACCTTCCCCGGTCTGGTGGTGGTGTTCGTGGTGCTGGCGGCCAACCGCATCAGCCAGCAACTTTCAGGAGGCCGGAAATGAGTTCGCAACCCGAGTTACTGCTCAACGTTGAGCAACTGAGCCTGAGCTATCGCACTGGCGCAGCCTGGAAAGAGGTGGTGCATCAGGTCAGTTTCCAGCTTAACAAAGGGGAAATGGTCGCGCTGGTCGGCGAATCCGGCTCAGGTAAAACCACCACCGCGCAGGCGATTATTGGCCTGCTGGCGGAAAATGGCCGTCGCGACGGGGGTCGTATCCTGTTGAACGGCGAAGATATCAGCCAGTGGTCGTCGCGACGGCTGGACAGCGTTCGCGGCGCGCGTATCAGCCTGGTGCCGCAGGATCCGGGCAACTCGCTTAATCCGGTGAAAACCATTGGCGATCAGGTGGAGGAGATTTTACGTCTGCATCGCGTCTCTGACCGCGCCGGACGCAAACAGCAGGCGATCGAGCTGCTGACCCGCGTCGGGCTCAGCCATCCTGAGCAGCGCGTTAACCAGTATCCTCATCAGCTGTCAGGCGGCATGAAACAGCGCGTGCTGATTGCCATCGCCCTGGCGCTGAAACCGGACATTATTATTGCCGACGAGCCGACCAGCGCGCTGGATGTCACCGTACAGAAGCGCATTCTCGACCTGCTGGATCATTTACGCCGTGAGTCCGGCACCGCCGTGCTGTTTGTCACCCATGACCTGGCGCTGGCCGCCGAGCGCGCCGACCGCATTATTGTGTTCCGCAATGGTGAGATTCAGGAACAGGGCGCGACCTCGCAGGTGATCGGCGCGCCAAAACAGGCTTATACCCGCCAGTTGCTTGCCGATGCCCTGCCGCGTCCGCGCCAACCTGATAATTCCGCCAGCCCGCGCTCATTCTCCGCTCCGGCGATTCAGGCCTCGCGCATCAGCAAGGGTTTCGCGCTGGGGAAAAGCCAACGGTTACAGGCGCTGAACGAGGTCAGTTTTGCCGTGGCCCGTGGCACCACCCACGCCATCGTCGGCGAGTCGGGTTCGGGCAAAACCACGCTGGCGAGGATCCTGCTGGGATTTGAGTCGTCGGACGCTGGCCGCATCACCCTCGACGGTATCGTGGTCAACGGCCTGCAGGGCGAATCATTGCGCCAGCTGCGACGCCGCATCCAGTTTGTTTACCAAAACCCGTTCGCCTCGCTCGATCCGCGGCAAACGCTGTTTCGCATTATTGAAGAACCGCTGCTGAATTTTGACCGGCTCAGCCGCGACGAACGCCGCCAGCGGGTGGAAGCGGTGACGCAGAAGGTGGCGCTGCCGCTCGATATCCTGTCGCGCAGCGCGCGGGAACTGTCCGGCGGCCAACGCCAGCGCGTGGCGCTGGCCCGGGCGCTGATCCTGCAACCGTCGATTCTGGTGCTGGATGAAGCCACCTCGGCGCTGGACGTCACGGTGCAGGCGCAGATCCTCGCCCTGCTGCAACAGTTGCAGGCAGAACAGGGCCTGACCTACCTGTTTATTACCCACGATTTGGCTACCGTGCAGCAGATTGCCGACACCCTGACCGTGCTGAAGGCCGGTGAAGTGGTGGAATCTGGTGACGTTGTCACTATTTTTAACGCACCGCAACACGCTTACACCCGCGAGCTGCTGGCCGCGATCCCTGTTTATTCCCCGCCGGTTAAGGAGTTTTCATGACCGCTAAACGTATCGGCTTTTTCACCCGCCTGCTGGATAAGGTCCCGGCCAGCGCGCGCTACCGCCTGGCCACCGAGCAGATCCAGCACGCTGAGCGGCTGGGTTTCGACAGCGCCTGGATAGCCCAGCACCATTTCCATGAAAATGAAGGCGGTTTGCCCTCGCCGCTGCTGTTTCTGGCGCATGTTGCTGCCCATACCCAGCGCATCCGTCTGGGTACGGCGATTATCACGCTGCCGATGGAAAATGCCCTGCGCGTGGCGGAAGATGCCGCAGTGCTGGATCTGCTGGCCGAAGGTCGACTGGAGATTGGACTGGGTTCCGGCGGCACACCAACCTCGTTCCTGCCGTTTGGCCTGACCTTCGAACAACGCGGTGCGGTGTTTGGAGAACATCTGCACACGCTGCTCAGTGCCTGGCGTGGCGACTCGCTCAGCCATCCCGATAATCACCTGTATCCCCCGGCGCCGCAGCTGGCGGACCGCGTGTGGATTGCCACCTTCTCGGTGGAAGGCGCAGTACGCGCGGCGAAAAGTGGGCATGGACTGATGCTGTCACGCACCCAGCCTCGCCCGGCTGACCAGCCCAATCTGCCGCTGGATGCGCTGCAAAACCCGATGATCGATGCCTATCTCGACGCCCTTCCGGCCGGCGTTGAGCCGAGGATCCTCGCGTCCCGCACCGCCTTTGTTGCCGACTCCGATCACTACGCCCGCAAGCTGGCAGAGCCGGGTATTCGTGCCCAGGTCACCCAGTTTGTGGCCTCCGGTCAGCCGCTGCGCGGCGACAGTTTTGACGACTATTTACGCCAGGTTGACGCCCATGTCGGCAACGTGGAACGGGTCACCGCATCGCTTTTGCAGGACAGCGTGCTGCCCCGCGTCACCGATATCTCTTTCCAGGTTCATTCGGTTGAACCGCCGCACGCCGACACGTTGCGCTCTGTTGAGCTGATTGCTGAGCACATTGCGCCACTGCTAAGAACCCTGAAACCTTAACCGGAGATGATGATGACCACTGCAACGGATTTACTGGCTTCGCTGGCGGATATCGCGCCGGATTCTGAGCTTGCCCAGGCCCGCAACACGCGGGAAGCGGCAACCCGCCACGCGCAAGGCAGCTATGAGGTGATCTTTAGCCAGCAGGATGCCGATTTCCCGCTGGCTGAACGTTTCGCCCTGGCGGCACGGGTGGCGGAATGGAATGCGCAGCCCACTTTACAGGCGCATTACCAGCCGCAGGCTGGCGCACTGGATAACAGCCCCCGTCATGAGCTGGCGTTAGCCTGGGCGCACCGTCTGACCTTCGAGCCGGTCAGCGCCACGCCTGAACATCTGCAGGCCTTACAGGCGGCGGGCTGGACCGCGCGCGGCATCGTGACACTGTCACAGTTAGTGGCCTTTATTAACTTCCAGAGTCGCCTGCGGGCCGGCTTACAGCTGTTGCAGGGCCACGCCTCAACCGCCAACGCACTGCCGGTGGTGGCAGGTGTCTGGCATCAGGCGGCCACCACCGCCAGTGGCAAAACCGCGCTGACCGCCTTCACCCAGCAGGACCTCGGCTGGGAACCCTGGCTGGCCGCCAAACCGCTGACGGAATTCACGGATGAAGAGAAACAGGTGCTGGCGAAGTTTGGTCATAGCGACTCCGATTATTTCCGCCTGCTGGCGCGGAATTTACCGGTGCTGGAACAGCGCACGCTGACGGATAAAGGCATTTTCTTCACCTCCGGCGGCCTGCCACGCGCCGACCGCGAACTGGCGGCTGCGGTGGTCAGTAAGGTTAACGGCTGCATCTTCTGCGCCTCGGTACACGCCCGCAAAGCCAGCCAGCTGTCGAAAGATTTCGATTCGGTCGAAAAACTGATTGGCGTCGCCCCCGGCGGCAAGCTGTCCGAAGGCCAGTCCGCACGCTGGGCGGCCATTATCGATTTCTCCGCTGCCCTGTCCGTGACGCCGCAACAGGCCACGCTGGGACAGATTGTCGCGTTGCAGCAGCAGGGTCTGGATACCCTGGCGCTGCTGGATGTGATCCAGTCCAGCGCCTTTTTTGCCTGGGCCAACCGCCTGATGCTGACGCTGGGCGAACCCTTTATCCCTTCTGACGTATAAGGAGCCGTATGACTTCGTTACCCTCCAGCCAACTGGTGCAATGGCGCCGTGAGTTGCATCAATATCCGGAGCTGTCGAATCAGGAATTCGCCACCACGGAACGGATTACCGCGTGGCTGAAGCAAGGCAATATCCGCCTGCTGCCGTACGATTTGAAAACCGGCGTGGTGGCTGAAATCGGCCAGGGCGAACCGCTGATCGCCCTCCGGGCCGATATTGATGCGCTGCCGATTGATGAAGCGGTGAATCATCCCTGGACGTCGACCCATGCCGGCGTGATGCACGCCTGCGGCCATGATATCCATACCTCGGTGATGCTCGGCGTGGCGCATCAGCTTAAGCAGCAGGAAGCCGAACTGACGGGCCGGGTGCGCATCCTGTTTCAGCCGGCTGAAGAGACCTTTAACGGTGCGCAACAGCTGATCGATGCCGGCGTGCTGGACGGCGTTCAGGCAATTTTTGGTATGCATAACGCGCCCGATTTACCGCTGAACAGCTTTAAAACCCGCGCCGGTCCGTTCTATGCCAACGTCGACCGCTTTGTGATCCGCCTTGAGGGCAAAGGTGCGCACGCCGCACGGCCACATGAAGGCATTGATTCAATCGTGATTGCCAGCCAGATCGTCACCGCACTGCAAACCTTGCCGAGCCGGACGTTCAGCTCGCTGGAGTCGGTGGTGGTCAGCGTGACGCGCTTCACCGCCGGCAACACCTGGAACGTGCTGCCACAAAGCGTCGAGCTGGAAGGCACGGTGCGCACGCACAATGCGGCTATCCGCACGGCAATACCTGAAAAGATCACGGCGTTGATTAAGGGCATTGCCGGCGGCTTTGGCGCCAAAGCCGAGCTGGAGTGGATTGAAGGTCCGCCTGCGCTGGTGAATACGCCGGAATGGGCGGAGTTTGCGCTCGATCTGGCCAGCGAGGCCGGCTTTAAGGCGGAAGCCGCCGCGACGCCACAGATGGGCGGCGAGGACTTTGCCTTCTATCTGCACCATGTGCCGGGGGTGTTTGTCAGCATCGGCAGCGCAAGTGAGTTTGGCCTGCATCATCCAGGCTTTGATCCTGATGAAGCGATCATTGATTCCTCCGTCCGCTATTTTACCCAGCTGGTTCCTCGCGCCTTAGCGCGGGTGGCGGCGAAATAATAAAAAAAGGAGCACCATTATGCCTGTCCCTACCCCTAAGGCGGTTCTTGATCATGTGGTGATTAACGTCGCCGACCAGTTAGATGCTGCCAGCGCGCTGTACCGCAGGTTGGGTTTTCAGCTGACCGAACGTGGCCATCATTCTCTTGGCTCCAGTAATCATCTGGCAATTTTTGGTGAAAATTACCTTGAGCTGCTC
Organism: Erwinia billingiae Eb661; assembly: GCF_000196615.1. NCBI lineage: Bacteria > Pseudomonadati > Pseudomonadota > Gammaproteobacteria > Enterobacterales > Erwiniaceae > Erwinia > Erwinia billingiae. Next base: position 2,320,241 of record NC_014306.1, on the reverse strand, counting down.
GGCTATGAGAAAGGTAAAAAGAGCAGCCGCGCCGATCTCTGGCAGGCGTCTCCGGGCCTCAGTGGCCTGGTGTGGAAAACGGAGGATGCCGATCAGGATTATAAGCATCTGTTACGTCAGGATTTAGACGGCGATGAGCCCGCCTCTTTCCACCGTCCGGTGACCCTGCCGGACGGCACGGTGACTGAAGCGAAGTTCCGCACCGTGCGGGTTCGTCCGTCGCTGATCGCCGATGGCCGCAGCTTTTTCTGTCAGCATTTAACCCCGGAAGCGGTGTGGCAGCCCGCGTGGCAACAGCACCCGAACGGCGTGAAAAACATCAGCGAGTTTGTGATTGTGGCCAGAGATCCGGCCTCGGTTGCCTCGCTGTACAGCCGCCTGTTTGGCACCAACAGCCTGAGAGCATGTCAGGAAGGCGCCTTTTTGCTGACCGCCGGCGTGACCAGCGTGCGCTTTGCGACCGAAGATTATGTCAGGTCGCGCTTCCACGCGCTGCCGGATAATTATGATGGCTCGGCACGCATGGCGGCGTTAAGTTTTCAGACTGAGGATCTGGCGAAGGTCAGAGCGGCACTGCATCAGGGCGATCTGCAGTTTAGCGAGGCGGAGGACGCGATTGTGGTCTTGCCGCAGCAGGGCTTTGATGTCGCCCTGCGCTTCCATCAATAGCGTTAGCGAATGCGCAGGCTGAATTTTCCCCCGGAAGCCTCTTCCGCTTCCCGCAGCACGGCAATCACGCCGTCAAACTGCTGAGGATCGGCATGCGCGGTCAGATGACGCAGCGTTACGCGCGCCGGCAGTGCGATCATGCCGGTTAGCGCATCCCAAAATGCATCCAGATTGTTGCCGAAGGCCATGTCAATGGCGAACTTGTGGCAGAACTGACGATAAAAGTCTGCTACGTCGGCGATATGCTCAAAGTCGAAGCTGACCGTGTTCATCTTAATACACCTGTTCAACGTTGCGGTAATGGTCTTTGGTCACGTAAATCAACCCGTCGCTGGAGTACAGCATGCGGTCGCTTCCCCGGCGGCCGCAGTCATAATTCACGTCCGCTTCAAACCAGTGTCGCCCCTGCTTTTCCGGCAGCACTTTTTCGCGGTTGGAGAAGCGATCGCCACCGATTGCCCGGCCTGGCAGGCTCTGGCACAGATTGCCCCGCGACGGTTCCCAGCCCTGTTTTCTGGCTTCACCTTTGGTCAGGTAATAGGCAGGAAGGCGTTGATGCTGGTGCAGATAGTCGGCCACCCGCTGCTGTTGCGTGAGCGTGCTGATATCGCTGCTGCTGTTGGTCGCGGAGGCGGTTGAGGTGTGCGCCGCCTGCTGACGATCGGCAGGCGGTTTGGACGGGTGGCGTAAGCCGGCGGCGGTGGCCACAATGGCGAGGATCGCCGCAATAATCAGTTTTTTATTCATCGCCGGAGTTTACCGCGACGGCAGATTTAGCGTCTATTCCTTATCAACGTATTTTTGTAACGTGGCCGGGGTGACCAGCTCAAACGGGATCCAGTAATACGGGTCGAGCTTTTCGCCTTTAATCATCTTCTGCGCCACATCCACCGCCGCTTTGCCCTGGCCAATTGCATCCTGGAAAACGGTCACCTGCATTTTGCCCGAGGACATGGCTTTCAGCCCATCCGGCGTGGCATCAATGCCGCCAATCAGGATTTTGCTGTCTTTCTTGCCGGCCTGTTGCAGGCCCATAATCGCGCCAATCGCCATTTCATCATTGTTGGCGGCCACGATGTCGATCTCTTCACCGTTGGTCATCCAGTTGAGCATCAGATCCATCCCCTCATTGCGGGAATAGTTGGCGGTCTGCTTCTGTACCACGCTCATTTTCGGGTACTTGGCGACCACCTGCTCCACGTCTTTGGTGCGCTGAATGGCGCCCGCATCGGTCAGGTTGCCGATCATGATGCCCACTTTGCCCTGATAGTTTGCCAGACGCGCCAGCTCTTCCATCTGCAGGGTGCCGGATTGCTTCTCATCAGAGCCGACAAACACCACGCCGCTCGGCAGTTTGATATCGCCAGGCGTGCGGTTGACGTAAACCAGCGGAATTTTGGCGGCGGTCACCAGTCTGGTCATCGCCGGGGTGCCGGCCGAGTTGACCGGATCGACGATGATGGCATCAACACCGGCGCTGATAAAACTTTGCACCTGATCGGTCTGCCGGCCGACGTCGCCGCGCGCATCCTCAAACTGCACGGTGATGCCACGGGCTTTGGCTTCTTTATCAATCGACTGGCGGATGATGGTCAGGAAGTTCTGGTCGAAATAGGCCATTGAAACGCCGATGGTTTCCGCCAGCACACTGGTGGAACAGCTCAGTGAGGCGACGAGCAGCAGGGCTTTGTAGGTTTTCATTCTTCTTCTCCGGAGGTAAGGATCGGTCCGTTTCGCCGTGCTTATAAACGAAACAAAATTACCGATAAAAGAAGATAATGAAATAAACGTACTTACCGCAAGCGTCTCGCGTCAGTTCCGCCAGCTGGCTCACACTTCATCGTCAGGCAAGGTCCATTAGCATTAGCAGCAGCGGCGTGGTCACTGCGGAGAAAACCGTCGACAGCAGCATGCTGGTGGCGGCCGGGCCGGTTAAGGCATTGAATTGTTGCGACATTAAATAGACATTGATGCCGACTGACATCGATCCTAACAGCACCACCACTTTGCTTTCCAGCGGCGGCAGGCCCAGCATCACCGCCAGGCCCCAAATCACCAGCGGCTGGACAATCAGCTTCAGCAGGCAAATCGCATAACTCTCTCTCAGGCCCTCCTTCACTTTATAGGCGGCCAGACTCATGCCTAACGCCACCAGCGCCAGCGGCACGGCGATGGTGCCCAGCATGCTCACCGGTTTATCGATCATCTGCGGCAGCGGGATGCCGGTCAGGCTGAACAAGGTGCCGGAGAGAATGGCGATAATCAGCGGATTTTTCAGCACGCTGACCGCGGTTTTGCCAAACCCTTTCAAATTAAGCGCGCCGTGTTTGACCCACTCGACGGACACCGTGGCCAGCGTCCATAAAATTAGGCCGTTAAACACCAGCACCAGCGCCACCGACGGGATCGCCTTTTCGCCCAGCATCACCGTGGCAATCGGCAAGCCGAGCATCACGTTATTGGAGAAGATGCCGCCCAGCGCAAATACCGACCCGGAAATGCCATCCAGCTTAAACAGCCGGCTGGCCATCACTCTGCCGAGAACAAAAACGATCAGGCAGCTGCCGAAAAAAGCGATCAGTAAGCGGGCATCAACCGGCGGGCTTTGACCGAAATCGCTTATCAGCCGGAATAACATCGCCGGAAGCGCTATTTTAAAGACCACGCGGTTTAGCGCTTCGGTAATGCTGTCGGGCCATTTTCGCCAGCGAACCAGCATCCAGCCTAAGGCAATAAGGATAAATAACGGCATGGAAAGCAGGATTTGGTGCAGCAACGTGTGCAAAAGCGCGGGCATGGCGGGCTCAACTGTCAGTCGTTTTCCCTACCATAAGATCGATGTGATGTGGCGTAAAGCCTTGATAGTGGCGACGGTGGGAAAAAGGCAGTGCGGGCCTGATATCAGGCCCGCGACAAGGATTAAATCAGCCGGGCAATGCGCAGCTCGCTTTTCAGGTAGGCGTAATAGACCGGTGCCGCGACCACCCCGGCCAGGCCAAAGGCGGATTCAAACACCAGCATCGCCAGCAGGATTTCCCAGGTTTTGGCATTGATCCGCGAACCAAAAATCCGCGCGTTGATAAAGTATTCCAGCTTATGCACCAGCATCAGGAACACCAGCGAGATCACCGCCGCTTCAAGGGAAATCGACAGGCCAATCAGCACAATCACCGTATTGGAGATCAGGTTGCCGATAATCGGCAGCAATCCGGCGACAAAGGTCAGCACCACCACCGTTTTGCCAAACGGGAAGTGCAGGTCGAACAGCGGCAGCACGCCGAACAGGAAGCCACAGGTCAGCACCGTATTCACCAGCGAGACCTTGATCTGCGCGAAAACCACGTTGTGGAACGAGTCGGCCAGTACGGTCAGACGCTCGAGCAGCGCATGGCGCAGCGGTGCATCCTGCGTATCCACATTGCTGATGCGCAGGGAGATGATAGCCCCCAGCAACATGCCAATCAGCATGGTGGCAAAGGTATGGGCCGCGGTACGACCAAAGGTCTGGACCACCACCAGATGCTCGCGCAGCCAGGTGACCACCTGATGTTGCAGCTCATCTATATCGGCCGGTAAATAGCGGGAAACCACCGGAGAAAGCGTACGCTGGGCGTCTTCCAGCAGTTTGCTGGCCGCCGCATGGAACGCCGCCGGGTTCTGGAAATCATTCAATAAGAAGCCGATCAGCTTGCTGACGCCAACCACCAGCCCTAACACAATGATGACAGTAAGGAAGAATATGATGATCCAGCGGGCAATCGGCCCTTTGACCAGTCGCTCAACCCACGGCGTCAGCGCCAGGATGGTTTCGTAAACGATAAATCCGGCCAGAAAACAGGGCAGGAGGCGTAACGGGAATATCATAAAGAGCGCGGCGAAAATCAGTAGATAACTGGCCGCCTCGCACCAACCCTGTTTGTTCTGTTTCCACATCAATGACAATTCCTGTCTGAATAGTAATAAAAATCAGCGTGATTCAGACAGTATACAATGCGTTGCGGCTATCGGGCGGAATAAACAAGACGAGTCTGAGGTGTGGACGGGACTTATTGCAGAAATCACAGCGGGCTGAGACGCCCGCTATTGAAGAGATGCGCAGTTTATGAACAGGCGCTGACCTGAACCTGTCGACGCCATGCGCCCGGAGACTGACCAAACTGACGTTTGAAGCTGCGGTTGAACGACTGCTGGGAATCAAATCCAAACGAAATCGCCACATCCAGAATCGGCTCACCACCCGTTGCCAGGCGCTCAGCAGATTTTTTCAGACGACGTGCGCGGATGTATTCGCCCAGTGCGTAGCCGGTATGCTGCTTGAACATCCGTTGCAGGTGCCATTTCGAATACCCGGCCCGATCGGCAACGGTATCCAGATCCATTTTCCCTTCGATGTGGGTGTCGATCCACTTTACGAGATCGGTAATAAAATCATCATGGCTCATTGCGCTTCCCCTTTTAATGCTTTTTGTTTTAGCCTGGCTTGACCTCTCCCCCGCAGAAGGGTAAAAGGTAACTTTAATGAATGCATATCCACAAGTTAAAGCAGCCGACCGCTTAATGCAAGTTTAATTGTTGCATTAAATGCGATTCGCTGGCACTCTCCTCTTTATCGCCTCACTCTTCCCCCTGTTTTCTTGCCGTTCACATTTTGATACGGGTGTTGACAAGAAAATGCTAAAAGCAACAATAACACTTGCACTTAATTTACCCTCTCCCTACAATCCTTGCGTTTAGTGTATTTATCATAAATACATTTTATGCATTATGCCGTGCTCCTTTTTTCACGTCGTCAGCATCTGCAAGGGATTAATAACCATGAAATCTTTCACCTCATCGCACCTGCGCCTCAGTGCACTGTCGCTTCTCACAGCAATCTGGCTGGTGGGCTGCGACTCCAAAGGGGCTGAACAGAGCGCACCGCCTGCCCCGCAGGTCAGTGTCGCTGAGGTTCAGCAACAAACCGTCAGCCAGTGGGATAACTTCAATGGCCGCATTGAAGCGGTGCAGAGCGTCCAGCTGCGCCCGCGCGTGACCGGGTATATCGATAAAGTGAACTACACCGAAGGCCAGGAAGTTAAAAAAGGCGACGTGCTGTTTACCATTGATGACCGTACCTATCGCGCTGAGCTGGAACGCGCTCAGGCCGATCTCGCCAGTGCCATCACTCAGGCGCAGCTGGCCCGCAGCGAGTCCGGCAGGACCGAGAAGCTGATTGGCACCCAGGCGATTTCACGTGAGGTGTGGGAACAACGGCGTTCAGCCTCAACCCAGGCGCAGGCGAACGTGCTGGCGGCGCAGGCCGCAGTGGATATGGCGCGCCTGAATCTCGATTTTACCAAAGTCACCGCGCCGATTGATGGCCGCGCCAGCCGCGCGATGATCACCTCCGGTAACCTGGTGACCGCCGGCGACAGCAGCAGCGTGCTGACCACGCTGGTGTCGCTCAACACCGTGTATGTCTATTTCGACGTCGATGAAGCCACCTTCCTGCGTTATCAGCGCATCAGCCGTGAAGGCGAAAGTGCCGCTGCGGCGCATCACGCGCTGCCGGTAAAAATCGGCCTGGTCGGTGAGGATGGCTATCCGCACACCGGCAAAGTCGACTTTACCGATAACCAACTGACTGCCAGCACCGGCACCATCCGCATGCGCGCGCTGCTGGATAACGACCAGCGTCTGTATACGCCAGGGCTGTTCGCCCGCGTGCAGCTGCCGGGCCGCGCCGACTTCCCTGCCCTGTTAGTCAATGACAAAGCGGTGCTGACCGATCAGGACCGTAAGTTTGTCTGGGTGATCGATGCGCAGAATAAAGCCCAGCGTCGTGATATCCAGCCCGGCCAGATGGCTGACGGCCTGCGCATTGTGCAGCGCGGCCTGACGTCCGGCGATCGGGTGATTGTCGACGGCGTGCAGAAAGTATTTATGCCTGGGATGGCGGTAAATGCCAAAACGGTGCCTATGGCGCCAGCCTCCCTTTAATTTAAGCTGCGGGAACTGTTATGGATTTTTCCAGATTTTTCATCGACCGACCGATATTCGCGGCCGTGCTGTCGATTCTGATCTTCGTCTCCGGGCTGATTGCCATTCCGCTGCTGCCGATCAGTGAATACCCTGATGTGGTACCGCCAAGCGTGCAGGTGCGTGCGGAATACCCAGGCGCCAACCCAAAAGTGATTGCTGAAACCGTGGCGACGCCGCTGGAAGAAGCGATTAACGGCGTCGAAAACATGATGTACATGAAATCGATTGCCGGTTCCGATGGCGTGCTGGTGACCACCGTCACCTTCCGTCCGGGGACCGATCCGGATCAGGCGCAGGTTCAGGTGCAAAACCGCGTGGCGCAAGCCGAAGCGCGTCTGCCGGAGGATGTGCGCCGTCAGGGTGTCACCACGCAGAAGCAGTCGCCGACCATGACGCTGGTGGTTCATCTGGATTCACCGTCCGGTCGCTACGATTCGCTGTATCTCCGCAACTACGCGCAGCTGAAGGTGAAAGATGAGCTGGCGCGTCTGCCGGGTGTCGGCCAGGTGCAGATTTTCGGTGCCGGTGAATATGCCATGCGTATCTGGCTGGATCCGACCAAGGTTGCCGCGCGCGGTATGACCGCAGGCGATGTGGTGTCGGCGATCCAGGAGCAGAACGTGCAGGTGTCTGCCGGGCAGCTTGGCGCAGAGCCGATGCCCAATAAAAGCGATTTCCTGCTGTCGATCAATGCGCAGGGACGCCTGCAGAACGAAGAAGAGTTCGGCAATATCATTCTGAAAAGCGGCGAAGACGGGCAGATTGTTCGCCTGCGCGACGTGGCCCGCATTGAAATGGGCTCGGGCAGCTATGCCTTACGCTCGCAGTTGAATAATAAAGACGCGGTAGGGATTGGTATTTTCCAGGCACCGGGCGCCAACGCCATCGATCTGTCGAATGCGGTTCGGGCGAAAATGGCCGAGCTGGCGACCCGTTTCCCGGATGGCGTCGAGTGGAAAGCCCCTTACGATCCGACTATTTTCGTACGTGATTCCATCAGTTCCGTGCTGCATACCTTGCTGGAAGCGATTCTGCTGGTGGTGCTGGTGGTGATCCTGTTCCTGCAGACCTGGCGCGCCTCGATCATTCCGTTGCTGGCGGTGCCGGTGTCGGTGGTCGGGACCTTCTCAATCCTGTACCTGTTGGGCTTCTCGCTTAACACCCTCAGCCTGTTTGGGCTGGTGCTGGCGATAGGGATCGTGGTCGATGATGCCATTGTGGTGGTGGAGAACGTCGAGCGAAATATCGAAGAAGGTCTGGAACCGCGGGCGGCAGCGCATCAGGCGATGCGCGAAGTGTCGGGTCCGATTATCGCCATTGCGCTGGTGCTCTGTGCGGTGTTTGTGCCGATGGCCTTCCTGTCAGGCGTGACCGGACAGTTTTACAAGCAGTTTGCGGTGACCATCGCCATTTCCACGGTGATCTCAGCCATCAACTCCCTGACGCTCTCTCCGGCGCTGGCGGCGCTGTTGCTGAAACCGCATGATGCGAAGAAGGATCGTACTACCCGGATTATCGATGCGCTGTTCGGCTGGCTGTTCCGTCCGTTTAACCGCTTCTTTAACCGTAACTCTGCGCGCTACCAGGGCGGTGTTTCCCGCATCCTGAAGCGCCGTGGATCGGTGTTCGGCGTCTATATTCTGTTGCTGATTGGTGCCGGCGTGATGTTTAAAGCGGTGCCGGCGGGCTTTATCCCGACTCAGGACAAGCTGTACCTGATTGGCGGCGTGAAGATGCCGGAAGGATCCTCGCTGGAACGGACCGATAAAGTGATCCGCCAGATGAGCGATATTGCGCTGCACACCGACGGTGTTGCCGATGCGGTCGCCTTCCCTGGCCTGAACGCGCTGCAGTTCACCAACACGCCGAATACCGGCACGGTGTTTTTTGCGCTGAAACCGCTGAATCAACGCACGCGCTCCGCGTCTGAGATTAACGCCGAAATCAACGCCAAGCTGTCGCAGATTCAGGAAGGCTTCACCTTCTCGATTATGCCACCGCCCATCCTCGGTCTCGGCCAGGGTGCCGGTTATTCGCTGTATATTCAGGATCGCGCGGGATTAGGCTATGGCGCATTGCAGGAGGCTGCCAATGCCATGGCCGGCACCATTATGCAAACGCCTGGCCTGCACTTCCCGATCTCCACTTATCAGGCCAACGTGCCACAGCTGGATGCACAGGTTGACCGTGATAAGGCCAAGGCGCAGGGCGTGGCGTTGACCGATCTGTTTGGCACGCTGCAAACCTATCTCGGATCGTCTTACGTTAACGACTTCAACCGGTTTGGTCGTACCTGGAAAGTGTATGCGCAGGCCGATGGTCAGTTCCGTGACAGCATTGAGGATATTGCCAACCTGCGCACCCGCAATGCGAATGGCGAAATGGTGCCGATCGGCAGCATGGTGCATATCGGCACCACCTATGGGCCCGATCCGGTGATCCGCTATAACGGCTTCCCGGCGGCGGACTTGATTGGCGATGCCGATCCGCGCGTGCTCTCTTCTGCCGAAGCGATGCAGGCGGTACAGCATATTGCCGACCAGATCCTGCCAAACGGTATGAACATTGAATGGACCGACCTGAGCTATCAGCAGTCCACGCAGGGCAATGCGGCGATCATCGTCTTCCCGGTGGCGGTGCTGCTGGCCTTCCTGGTGCTGGCTGCGCTGTACGAAAGCTGGACGCTGCCGCTGGCGGTGATCCTGATTGTGCCGATGACCATGCTGTCCGCGCTGTTTGGCGTCTGGCTGACCGGCGGGGATAACAACGTCTTCGTGCAGGTGGGATTAGTGGTGTTGATGGGGCTGGCCTGTAAAAACGCCATCCTGATCGTCGAGTTTGCCCGTGAACTGGAAATGCAGGGACGGACTATCGTTCAGGCCGCGCTGGAAGCCTGTCGCCTGCGTCTTCGCCCGATCGTGATGACCTCAATTGCCTTTATCGCCGGGACCATCCCGCTGATGCTGGGCCACGGTGCCGGTGCCGAAGTGCGTACCGTTACCGGCATCACCGTGTTTGCCGGCATGTTGGGCGTCACGCTGTTCGGCCTGTTCCTGACGCCGGTGTTCTATGTTGCCCTGCGCAAGCTGGTGAAAAAGGAAGAACCCGCAGCAGAACCGTCACCGGCCTTTGAAGGCTAAACCTTAAATTCCGGGGTGGACGTTTGCCCCGGTTGATCCGAGACGCCAAGCGCCTCAACGCAAAAAGCCGGACAACTTTACGCTGTCCGGCTTTTTTTTATGCGCCTGGCATTACGCCTTTAACAGCGGAACCGCATCCTTTCCCGCCGCAATCCGCATCGGGCTGGACGGATCGTTCACCGCACGCCACACCGCTTCGGCCACATCCTGCGAGGTGGTGACGTCGTCGGATGGCGCGGTCAGCTGTTCAAAAACCTGTTGTGCAAAGCCTGCGTAGGCCGGCGGGAATTCACCCAGCCGCGAACGGGCGTTTTCTCCGAAGCGCGTTTCCGGCGACTTGCCTGGCAGCACCAGACTCAGACGAATATTGAAGGGAGCCAGTTCCAGCGCCAGTGATTCCGTAAAGGCATTCACCGCCGCCTTGCTGGCGGTGTAGACAGGCAGCATCGGCAGCGCTATCAGCGTCACGCTGGAGGTCACATTCACGATCACCCCCGCCTGCTTTTCTCTGAACTGCGGCAGCACCGCCTGGATCATCGCCATGGTGCCAAAGGTGTTGGTTTCAAAAATCTCCCGCGCGGTATCCAGCGACAGGTTTTCAAAAATGCCAAACAGCCCGATGCCGGCATTATTCACCAGCACATCAATCGGTCCGGCGGCGGCAATGGCTTGCTGGATACTGTCCGTGTCGGTCACGTCCAGCGGCAGCACGGTAAGATTGTCGGAAGCGGGGAAAATTCCCTCTTTCGGCGTGCGTAAGGTGGCGATGACCTTCCAGTCCCGTTGCAAGAAATAGCGTGCAATATCAAGACCAAAGCCGGATGAACAGCCGGTAATCAGAATCGTTTTCATCAGAGTTTCCGTGGTGTTGTGAACAGAGCAGAAACAATAGGCGCATCGTTCCGGACTTGCTACACTCAAACGTCCAGATTTCATTAGCAGGAGTCCAGCCATGATCGATCCGCTTGCCGAAGTCGTTACCCTTTTACAACCGGGTACGCCGTTCTCGAAAGTGGTCAGTGCGGCGGGAACCTGGGGGATACGGCGTTCCGTCTCGGGTGACCCCTTCTACTGCGTGATTCTTAAGGGCGCGTGCTGGCTGACAATGGATGGCAAAGCGCCGCTGCTATTACAGCAGGACGACTTTGTGCTGATCCCCGCGGCTGAGGGCTTCATCATGACCAGCCAGCAACGCATCGCAGCTGACGATTTTTGCCTGCCGGTGGCGTTGCAGCCCGGTCACTTCCGCTTAGGCGCGCAGAATGGTCCGCCCGAGGTGCAGACGCTGGTCGGCCATTGCGTTTTTGGTTCGCCCGATGCCAGCCTGTTGGTTTCCCTGCTTCCCGAATTGGTGCATATCCGTGGCGAAAAAAGGCTGGCGACGCTGCTGCAACTGGTCGGCGATGAATGCCGCGCCCAGCGTCCGGCAAGGGAGGTGGTTCTGGCGCGGCTGCTGGAAGTGATGCTGATCGAAGCGTTGCGATCCACTTCCGAAGCCGCTGCCTCGCCGGGCCTGTTGCGGGGAATGGCCGATGAACGCCTGGCCAGCGCCATTACCAAAATGCATGAGCAGCCGACCTTTCCCTGGACGGTTGCGCAGCTGGCAAAGGAAGCCGCCCTGTCCCGTTCGACGTTTTTTGAACGTTTCCGTCAGGCGGTAGGCGTGGCGCCGATGGCTTATTTACTGGGATGGCGGATGGCGATGGCCAAAAATCTGCTGTTGCGTAAACAGGGAGGGATTGCCGACGTGGCGGAACGCGTGGGCTATAACTCGGCCAGCGCGTTTAGCGTCGCCTTCACCCGCCATGTCGGGATCCCACCGACGCGCTATTCCGGCGAAGAACCCACGCCGCCTGAGGAAGCGTCGGCCTGGTAACGGACATAAAAAAACCGGGCATCATCACGATGTCCGGTTTCTTTTTACGGGAGGGCTAGCTTTCAGCTTCTTCGCGGGCGCGTGTTGCCTCGCAGCTGCCTTCCGGATCACGCCTGTCGCGCTCAAAAATTTCTCTTAACGCATCTGCGACCGTGCGCTTAGCCAGCACGTCCAGCGAAGCCTGTTCAGCTTCTCGCGCCAGTTCCTTGAAGAACCAACAGGTGTTGGCACTGACCAGACAGCGGGCAGGCACTTCAGGGCGCCCTGCCAGTAACGGCTTGTCTTCCAGCACAGACGTATAGATATCACATAAGGTGATCTCGTCTGCCGGTCGGCCAAGACGAATGGTCCCGGCCCGGCCTAGTGTGGAAACAATAATGCCATCGCGAGTCAGCGGCACCATCATCTTGCGGACAAAACTGGGATTGGCCTCAAGGCCCATCGCCAGAATTTTGCTGGTGCTGCGTTTACCTTCCCGCTCCGCCTGGGCCACACAGAGCACCATTTGTAAGGCTGTAGGAAAACGAATATCAAGCATGTTCAGATCCTTGCTTTTAGCTGTGCATCACCGTTTTTGCGGCGGTCTTAAAAAGCATTAAAAATCAATCAACTAGTAAAAACAATACCTGTTTAATATAACAAATACTGTTGCACTTTAGAAGGTTCTGCCTAAGCGATTACTGCTATTCCCCTTATCATTATGATATTTAGGGGATTATGACTGAGCCGATCGTCGACCGGCTCGCTTTTTTAGCCGGACTTCTCACTAAGATAGCGATAAACCACCGACAAATCTTTCTCTCCATAGCCCGCGTCCACTGCATCCTGCCAGACATCCGAGATCAGGTTGAGGCCAGGCAGTTCACTGTTTTTGGCCGCCGCTAATGCCAGGTTAACGTCTTTTAGTGCCCATGTAAGATGCATTTGTGGGTCATAAGTTCCCTCTTTCATCATCTCCAGCTTACCTTTTACATAAGGTACCGCCAGCGGACCACCGTCCAGCACCGACCACAGGTCATCCGGCGTGAAGCCAAACTCTTTCGCCATCTGGGTACTTTCTGACAGGCCCTGCACCATCGAGATCAGCCAGGCATTCACCACCAGCTTCATTTTTGAAGCGGCACCCGCTTCGCCCAGCCATTTGGTGCCTTTTGAAATGGCGGCAAAAACCGGCTCAACCGCGGCAGCACGTTGACGATCGCCGCTGGCAAGCACCACAATTTGGGCATTTTCGGCCGGGGTTTTGGTGCCGGAAACTGGCGCGTCGAGAAACACCACATCAGGGCGCTGCTGCTGGAAGGTGGCAATCAATTTTTCGGTCGATTCAACGCCAATGGTGCCCATTTGCACCACAATCGCGCCGTTTTTCATCGAGCCTTGCGCCTGAGCCAGCACCGATTCCGTGGTTTGTGCATCGGCCAGCATGGCGATCACCACATCGGCCTGTTCTACCGCCTGTTCTGGGCTGTCCGCCAGCTTCAGTCCTGCGCCCTGCAGATCTTCGCCGCGGGCTTTGGTACGGTTCCAGCCAGAGGTGGTAAAGCCATTTTTCACTAAATTAGCGGCGAAGGCGTGGCCCATCGCGCCTAATCCCAATACTGCAACAGTGGGACGTTGAGTCATTACTGAATTCCTTATGCTGAGAAACGGGAGCGACATTGCTGCCGCCTTCACTGACCAGGGTAGCGCAATGCGCGGGGGATTGCTTAACCTGAGAGGGGAATAATGCGCCCTGAATTGGTAAGAGGGTGTGAATTAGCGCGGCAATTATCCGCTAGCTGTCAGCGGTGATCTGGCTTAACGCCGCCGCGCTGTTTTCATCTTCCGGGATATAAACCAGCAGACGCTCACCGTTTCGTGGTGCGGAGAACCAGTTATTTTGCCGCAGGGTTAAGGCACCCACTTTAGGATGGAAGAAGCGTTTAACCTGATTTTCAATCGCGCGGATTTCATATCGTTCCCAGATATTGCGGAACTCGTCCGAGCAGGCCAGCAGACGATCGACCATCGATTTCCAGTGCGGATCTTCAAGGTTATCGCCCATTTGCGCGCGGAATCTTGCCACCATATTCGGCATCACCGTTTCCCAGTCCAGCATGGAGTCCCGCCAGGCCTGACTGGTAAATGCCAGCAAAATGCAGTTTCGGTCTTCCGGAGGAATGGCCTGTAAATCCAGATTGACCAACTTCTGCCACGCCTGGTTGTAGCCAATAATATCAAAGCGCGCCGACTGAATAACGGCGGGTAACGGATGCAGCGCATCGAGGGTGATTTGCCCATGCGCCGACACTTTCGCGCAGACCCGTGCCGCGGCCTGCACCGGATACTGATGACCGGCCAGCGAAAAAAGATGTTGAGTTTCCGCTTCGTTACACTGTAACGCCGAAGCAATCGCCGTCAGCGTTTTATTGGAGGCTTTGATCTCCCTTCCCTGTTCCAGCCAGGTATACCAGGTGACGCCGACGTCGGCCATCTGCGCGACTTCTTCCCGCCGCAGGCCCGGCGTACGGCGGTTTCGCATGCGCGGAAGCCCCAATCGGTTAGGATCCAGGCTTTCCCGACGGCGGCGCAGAAAGGCCCCCAATAACTGACGGTTATTTTCCGCAGCAGGAATAACGGTAATCTCAGGCATGTCGGGCTCTCCAGGGCATACGGGTAGCATTTATACCATGATAATCAAAAACTGGTACCCGTTTCACAGATCGCTGATGCTATGCCTCATTCTGATTGCTGACAAGGTTTTTACCTGATGAACAACGCCTCCGATTCTCCAACGCTGGGCCGCAGCGGCCTGCTGGTCTTACTGGCGGGGCAACTGCTGCCGATGATCGATTTCTCCATCGTTAACGTGGCGCTGGATGCCATGTCCACCACCCTGCACGCTTCGCCGATCCAGCTGGAGCTGATCGTTGCGGTGTACGGCATTGCCTTTGCCGTTAGCCTGGCAATGGGCGGCCGAATGGGTGACAACTATGGCCGCCGCCGGGTGTTTACGCTGGGCGTGGTGGTGTTCGGCATCGCTTCGCTGCTGTGTGGCCTGGCGGATTCCGTCTGGCTGTTGCTGGTTGCCCGCGCGTTACAGGGCATTGGCGCGTCGATGGTGGTACCGCAGATCCTCGCTACGCTGCACGTCTGTCTGCATGGGCGCGCCCATGCCCGCGCTATCGGCCTGTACGGCGGCATTGGCGGGCTGGCCTTTATTATCGGGCAGGTGCTGGGCGGATTCCTGATTGCCGCCAACCTTGGGGGCTATGGCTGGCGCAGCGTGTTCCTGATCAACATCCCGCTCTGTGTCCTGATCGTGCTTTTTGCCGCGAAAAGCATCCCTGAAACCAAAAAATCGCAGAAGGTCTCCATCGATTTGGCCGGCACGGTTCTCCTCGCCAGCGCCATTGGCTGCTTGCTGTTAGCGCTGGCGCTGGGGCCGTTGCTGCACTGGTCCTGGCCTTGCATCCTGCTGCTGGCCGCTTTCCCGGTCTTGCTGCACCGTTTATGGCGGGTGGAAGTGACGCTGGAACAGCAACAGGGGCATCCGCTGCTGCCACCCAGCCTGATGCGTCTGAACGGTGTGCGCTTCGGCCTGTCCATTGCGGTGCTGTTCTTCTCCTGCTGGAGCGGTTTTATGTTTGCCGTGGCGCTTACCCTGCAGTCCGGCCTGGGTATGACGCCTTTCCAGTCGGGGAACGCCTTTATTGCGTTGGGCGTGGCCTATTTTATTGGCTCGCTGTGCACCACCCGCATCGCTGAGAAGTTAAGCCGCATCGCCATGCTGCTGACCGGCTGTGGGATTCAAATGGCGGGATTACTGGCATTGATGGCCACCTTTAAAACCGGCTGGCCTGACGTTGGCATTTATGCGCTGATCCCGGCAACCGCCTTAATTGGTTTTGGCCAGTCGTTTATCGTCAGCTGCTTCTATCGTATCGGCCTGTCTGATGTGCCGAAAGATCATGCCGGTGCGGGAAGTGCGATGCTGTCTACCGTGCAGCAGGCCGCGTTTGGCCTGGGACCGATGCTGTTAGGCACCGTTTACAGTCAGGTATTACAACAGCATGGCAGTTATCAGCAGGCGGTATTGCTGACGCTGGCCGCTGAATGGATTGTGATGCTGGTATTGGTGATCCGAGCGGTAGCGACACGCCGGAGTTTACTGGTCCAGCCTGGTTAAGGGCGGTAAGCACGCCAAGCCGGTCGCCAGCTGAATCGGCCGGACAGGTTATTTCCTGCCGACAGCCAGCCGTTTTTTTGCCACAGCTAAGGCATTATCAAGACTCATAAAGGCCGTTGCGGCCTTTTTATTGGCGAAGAGTCCGACAATTATACTGTTTTACAAAAAAGGGCACTTTTTCGGTGTCATCTGGCGGATAAATAAAACACAATACGCGCTTAATTTCTTAGATTCCGCCCGATGTGGAATTAACTTTCTATCAACAAGTCGTTAACTCCAATGCAATCTACTAATCCTGTTTCACGCAAAACAGCGTGGCTACGTGTCTTCATGTTAGCCATTGCCGCATTTATCTTTAATACCACCGAATTTGCACCGGTCGGTCTGCTGTCTGACATTGCGGCCAGCTACAATATGAACACGGCACAGGTCGGGTTGATGCTGACCATTTATGCCTGGGTCGTTGCCCTGCTGTCACTGCCGATGATGTTGCTGACAAGAAATGTTGAGCGTCGCTTCCTGCTGATTGCCATTTTCACGCTGTTTATCGCCAGCCACGTGCTCTCGACCTTTGCCTGGAGTTTCAATATCCTGGTACTGTCGCGTATCGGCATTGCCCTGTCTCATGCCATTTTCTGGTCGATTACCGCGTCTCTGGCGATCCGCGTTGCGCCAGCGGGCAAAAAGACTCAGGCATTAAGTATGCTGGCAACCGGCACCGCGCTGGCGATGGTATTGGGCCTGCCGATTGGTCGCATGATTGGACAGTACCTCGGCTGGCGTATTACTTTCGGGGTGATTGGATTCGTCGCGCTGGTGACCATGCTGTGCCTGGCGAAATTATTGCCGAAGCTGCCAAGTGAGCACACTGGCTCACTGAAAAGCGTGCCGATGTTATTTAAGCGCCCTGCTCTGGTTTCGCTTTATTTACTGATTGCCATCGTCGTGACCGCGCATTATACCGCCTACAGCTATATCGAGCCGTTTATTCAAAGTGTGGCGGCGATGGGTGCCAACTTTACTACCTTCCTGCTGTTGATATTTGGTGCAGCCGGAATTGTCGGTAGCATTCTGTTCAGTACCCTCGGCAATAAATTTCCGGCGGCATTTTTACTGGGTGCCATAGCGCTAATTACCCTTTGCATGCTGACGCTGTATGTTTCGGCCACCCATACGTTGGCGATTTCCACGCTGTGTATTTTCTGGGGCATGGGAATAATGATTATCGGGCTGGCGGTGCAGGTTCGCGTGCTGGCGCTGGCACCGGATGCAACTGACGTCGCCATGTCGTTACTCTCGGGGATTTATAATATCGGGATTGGCGGCGGCGCGTTGCTGGGTAATCAGGTTAGCCTGCATCTGGATATGCAGAATATTGGTTACGCTGGCGGTACGATTGGCCTGCTAGCGCTGGCCTGGTGTGCGTGGAGCATGCGGCGTTATCCGCAGTTACGCATTAATGGCTAAGCGGATTTAAGCTTAAAAAAAACCACCTTTTCAGGTGGTTTTTTGTTTTCTCAGTCCAGATAAAACACCGACTTGAGCTCAGTACTTACCGGGCTGTTATCCGCGTTAGACGGCATCAGTTCACACATCGATTGCCACCAGCGCTGGCATACGTCGGTTTCTGCCACCGCATTCCAGCGCGCTTCTGATTCTATCTCCACCACGCCAAACAGCAGGTTGCGCTGCGCATCAAGAAAGATGCTGTAATGATGCGCGCCATGCTCCTTGAGGGTTTTCGCCAGTTCAGGCCAGATCGGGTTGTGCCGCTGCTGATACTCCTGATGCTTATCCGGATGAACCTGCATCACGAACGCTTTACGCAACATGAGGATGACGCGCCTCCAGTGCAGCCTGCCACGGCTTAACGTTAAAGCGTTCGCCCAGCGCAATCAGTTCTGCGGTGGTGATACTCTGCTTCATACCGCCCATCGACAGCACTTTCACCACCACTTCTGACGATTTCTCCGCGGTATCAATCAGACCAAAGGTCTCGTCAAGCGTCGGTCCTGCGCCAAAGATGCCGTGGAATGGCCACATCACCAGGCTGTGGGAGGCCATCTGTTCAGCGGTTTTTTCGCCGATGCCGTCAGTGCCAGGCACCATCCACGGCACGATGCCCACGCCATCGGGGAAGACCACCAGACACTCGGTACTGCCTTCCCATAACAGGCGGGTGAAACGGGCAGAATCCAGCTCAACCACATAACTTAGCGACATAAAGTGGGTGGCGTGACAGTGCATGATCACGCGGTCGGCACCGTTGGTGGCCTTGATGCGCACGCTGTGCGACTGGAAATGTGATGCCAGTTCAGACGTCGGAAGGCCGCCGTTGGTCAGCCCCCAATAAATGCTGTAGGCGCGGCCATCTTCGCTGACCCGAAGCAGCACCAGGCTGTCGGCAGGATCCAGCTGCACATTGCGGAAGAACTTGCCCGATCCGGTCACCAGGAACCAGCAGTTTGCCAGTCCCGGAGCCGGTTGCGTCAGCTCAACGGTACGTGGCTCGCGATCGAAGTCCTGCGCAAAAGGCCTGACTTCTTCGTCCAGTAAACGCAGGCTGACGTTACCGCCGTTGCGCTCATCCCATCCTTTCAGCCACATATCGCTGGTGGCTTTGACCATGTCCCGCACAAACCAGGCATTGAGAATATTTTGCATGTTAGATCCTTAACGTTTGCTGAGAACGTGTTGTTCATAGTGGCGAACATCGCCTAACCAACCGGCACCGGCCGGCACATCGTGACGCAGGCAGTAGGCTTCCCACACGGCCTGCCACGGCAGAGATTTTTGCTCTTCATACAGCGCCATACGCGTGGTGTAGTCCCCTTCCAGCTCGAGCGTTTTCAGGGTGTCTACCGGCTCAAGCAGCGCACGCAGCAGCGCCTTTTTCGCGTTGCGGGTACCGATGACCCAGGCCGCAATACGGTTGATGGAGGCATCAAAGAAGTCCAAGCCGATATGCACTTTGTCGAACAGCTTCTGGCGGACGATTTCATTGGCAATGGCCTGAGTTTCATCATCCAGCGCCACCACATGGTCGCTATCCCAACGCACCGGGCGGCTCACATGCAGCAACAGACGCGGAACGTACAGCATGGCGGTGGAGATTTTGTCAGAGACCTGCTCGGTAGGATGGAAGTGACCGGCATCCAGGGTCAGCGCCGTCTGGCGGCTGCTGGCATAGCCAAGGCAGAATTCATTGGAGCCCACGGTGTAGCTTTCCGCACCGATGCCGAACAGCTTGCTTTCCACCGCATCGTAATGATGTGCAGGGTCGAGCTTCTCGCTGATAATCTCATCCAGCGAGTTCATCAGTCGTTCGCGCGGGCCAAAACGATCGATGGTTTGATCCTTCATGCCGTCCGGAACCCAGATATTCATAATTGACGGCGTTCCCAGCTGTTCGCCAAAGGAGGCGGAAATTTTCCGGCTGGCCTTGCAGTGTTCAATCCAGAACTGGCGGATTTCCGGATTAGGGTGCGCCAGAGTAAAACCATCCTCACTGAGCGGATGCGAGAAACAGGTAGGGTTAAAGTCCAGACCGAGCTTATTTTTCTTCGCCCATTCAACCCACTGGCTGAAATGCGCGGGCTTGATGTCGATACGATCGACCGGGCTTTCGGCATCCAGATAAATAGCGTGCAGATTCAGACGCTTCGGTCCTGGGATCAACGCCATCGCCTGATCGAGGTCGGCACGCAGTTCGTTAGCCGTGGTGGCTTTGCCCGGATAATTCCCGGTGGCCTGGATACCGCCCGTTAGCGCGCCCTGCGGATTTTCAAAGCCTTTTACATCGTCGCCCTGCCAGCAGTGCATGGAAACGGGTAGCTCATCCAGCTGGGCCATCGCAGCGTTGACGTCAATGCCAATTTCAGCGAAACGCTGTTTCGCCAGCTCAAACGCCTGTTCGATTGCTCGGGTCATATACATAGCTCCTTTGCCTTGTGTGTCAGTGACTGGAAACGCGGCCAACTGCGGCGATAGACGTCACTGGCGTGAGGGGTAAACGTTTTAAGAGAGAAGTTTTGTTTGATCAGCTGACGCAGATGCGTGACGTCCTGAATATCACCACTGGCAATCAGCTGGCTGCCGATGTTGCCGAGCGTGGAGGCTTCAACTGGCCCGGCGATCACCGGGATACCGCAGGCATCCGCGCAAAGTTGGTTGAGTAACGGGTTCTGACAGCCTCCGCCGACAATATGCAGCCAGCTAAAAGCATGGCCCCGCAACGCCTCAAGTTCATGAAGGACCTGGCGATAAAACAGCGCCAGGCTGTCGAAAATACAGCGGGCAAGTGCCGGTGCGTCCGTTGGCGCAGGCATACCCTGTTCAACGCAGGCATCCTGAATTTCCCGCACCATATTCGTTGGGTTGATAAAGCGATCGTCGTTGGGGTTGATCAGTGACCGGCAGGCTGGCTGGCGTTCTGCGTCATCGATCAACGCACATAAATCCTCGATAGCCAGTTCGCTGCAAACACGCTGAAGCAACCACAGGCCCATAATATTTTTCAGCACACGATAGCGGCCTTCCGCGCCGCCTTCGTTGGTGATATTCAGTGCCAGCGCGGCGTCACCGGTAAAGGGTTCGAGGCTTTCAAACCCCATCAGCGACCAGGTGCCTGAGCTCATCCACGCGGCATTGGTTCCGGCGACGGGCGCTGCCAGCACGGCGCTGGCGGTATCGTGGGTAGCGACGGAAATCACCGGCACCTGCTGGCCATCGGCGCTGGTCCAGTTACCCAGTGGCGTCCCCGGCTGCGAAGGCGTGCCAAACCAGCTGGCCTTTGCACCGGTCCACGCCAATAACGTCTCGTCCCACTCTCCGCTATCAATGTTCAACAGCTGAGTGGTAGTGGCGTTGGTGTATTCCCAGTTCAGCTGGCCAGTTAAACGATAATGAAGGTAGTCCGGGATCATCAGCGCATGCTTAACCCGATCCAGCCATTCAGGCTTGGAGGCGGTCAGCGCGCGTAGCTGATACAGGGTGTTAAAAGGCAGGAACTGGATGCCGGTATGTTGATAGATCGTCTCACGAGATAACGCCTGACAGGCTTGCTGCATCACGCCCTGCGTACGGCCATCGCGGTAGGCCACCGGCAAACCGACCCTTTCGCCATCCTGGTCCATCAGAACGTAGTCCACGCCCCAGGTATCGATCCCGATGCTGTCCGGCACGATGCCCTGTTCGACCAACGTGTTCAGGGCGCGGGTGATAAAGGTTTCCAGCGCATCCACATCCCAGCACTGCTGCTCATCCACGGTCACCAGACGGTTAACACAACGGGCCACTTCTTCCAGCTGAAGCTCACCCGTTTGGGCATCAAAACGGGCCAGCATCACGCGGCCGCTGGAGGCACCCAGATCGATGGCAACACAATTTCGCAAGGTCATAGCATTGGCTTCCTTTCTGTTCGATAGCCACAGTCTAAAAGCCTGACGATCTGACACCTTCCCGTAACTGCCAGCCGCTGTCGGCCGCTGGCAATCTGGCAAAGGTGAACGTGAATCAGCTCACAGTTTTGTTTTTCAACTGCTTAGGGTGTCGATGTGACACGCCGCGCAAATCTGTTATTCCCTTGCACCATTCTTAGAAATACAGCTCGTTTGCGGCTAATTGCTGTCGAAAATTCAAGGTCAGCGCCCCGCGTCGGGCAGTAGACTTGCCCGATGACTGCTAAAGAGGAAAGATCATGACCGTATTACACAGCGTGGATTTTTTCCCGAGCGGCGGACTGCCGATAGCCATAGAACCGCGTGCCCCTCAGGGTGCGTTTCCCGAGCACCATCACGATGATTTCCATGAGATTGTGATTGTCGAGCAAGGTGCGGGCATCCATATCTTTAATGGCGAGCCGCGTCCTTTATGCGGTGGCTGCGTCTGCTTTGTGCGCAATCACGATCGCCATCTGTACGAAAATACCGACAAGCTGATCCTCACCAATGTGCTCTACCGCGGGCCGGAAGCCTTCCGCTTTGTCACCGGCTTTCAGCATCTTCTGCCGCAGGAATGCGAAGGCAACTACCCGTCCCACTGGCGCATTGGCAACAAGGTGCTGGCACAGGCGAAAGCGCTGATTGATGATTTGGGCAAGTCGCCCGATCGCGCCGACTGGGAAAATCAGGCGGAACAGGAGATGCGCTTTATGCAGCTGCTGGTGCTGTTGCGCCGTGGGTGCAGCGAATTGCCAGGAGACGATCAGGATGGCCGGATGCGCGGATTGCTTAACTGGCTGGCCGAGCATTTCAGTGAAGAAATTGACTGGGAAGCGCTGGCAACCCGCTTCTCGCTGTCGCTACGCACCCTGCATCGCCAGTTAAAACAACAAACTGGCAGCACACCGCAACGTTATCTGAATCAACTACGTCTGTTGCAGGCGCGTCATTTGCTACGGCACAGTGAAATGCGCATTACCGATATTGCTTATCAGTGTGGATTTGGTGACAGCAATCACTTTTCCACACTGTTTAAGCGCGAGTTTGGCACCTCTCCGCGTACCATCAGACAAAATGATCTGTGAGGTGAACCTTGACGCCAACCCTTCGCCTGGCGAAAGCCGACTATTTCCCTTCTGAGCTGATGCCTGTGGCGGTTGCTGACCGCGCGCCACAGCCCAGCTTCCCGCTGCATATCCATGAATTCAGCGAGTTAGTGATCGTCTGGCGGGGCAACGGCCTGCATGTGATGAATGACAAACCCTGGCTAATCACCTGCGGGGATTTGTTCTACCTGCGGCCAGATGACTGTCACAGCTTCCAGTCGGTTAACGATCTGGTGCTGGACAACATTATCTACTGCCCGGAGCGCTTCACGCTGGGACTGGATTGGAAAAACTTCCTGCCGGAGAATGACGGTTCCGCCTGGCGGCTGACCACCCGGGGGATGGCGCTGGCCCGTGGAGTCATTCAGCAGCTGATGCAGGAGAGCCGGAAAAGCGACCAGCTCTCCAGGCAGCTAACCGAAACCTTATTCCTGCAGCTGGTGTTGACGTTACAACGTCACCGATATGCCGCGGACAGCGCCTGGCAATTACCGGAAGGTGAGCAGTTAGACCTGTTGATGTCCGCCATTCAGGGACAGATTGCCACTAACTTTGACCTCAGCGCATTTTGCCAACAGCATCAGCTGTCAGAACGTGCATTGAAGCACTTGTTCCGCCAGCAAACCGGGATGACGCCTGGCCATTACATTCGCCAGCTGCAGCTGTGCCGGGCGAAGGTGTTGCTGCGCAGCAGCGACTGCCTGATCGGTGAAGTGGCCGCCCGATGCGGCTTTGATGACAGTAACTATTTTTCGGTGGTGTTTACCCGCGAAACGGGCTTAACGCCCAGCGCCTTCAGGCAACAGTTTGAACATGGCAATCAACGTAAAACGCATTTTGCCCGACACGAAGGATAAAGGAAGGAAGGAACGGCCGGCACCACGTCCCTGTGGTGACGGTAACAACCTCGGGCATCCTGCCCACTCAGGCTCGCCTCAGGACATCATGCCCATTCCGACGATATTCGCTGCGAGGATAATCACCGCGCAGCCACCGCAAAGTACGCTGACCGGACGACGCCCTACATTTTTCCACTCCTTTAATACCAGCCCGACCAGACCACCACACAGAACGTAGAAGCTCATATGCAGCATCCAGCTGATAAAGTCATATTCCGCAGGAATGCGGGCATGGCCCCAGGCATAGAAGAAGAACTGCAGATACCACATGGTGCCGCCCAGCACGGAGAGCAGCACGTTGCTGATCAGCATGGATTTGGCCACCGAGAAATCTTTTCTGACCGAAAGATCGGATTTTGTTGCCAGACGAATAAAGCAGAAGCCAAGATTGACCAGCGCACCGCCGCCCATAATCACCACATAGCTCGGCAATGCGGTATACAGCGGGTCGATACCCAGGGCCGCCGCCGCATCATGCATCGGCTTGGCGGCGTTCATCGCGAAGGACATGCCGGCGGAGAAGATGCCGCAGATCACCGCCAGCACCAGCCCCTTTTTCAGGTTGAACTCTTCGGCGGTGATGCCCATCGCCCGCTCTTTTAATAAGCCCGCGCGTGAAACGATGGCCACACCAATCAGCGCAACCAGGACGCCCAGCAGCGTTAGCCTGCCCCCTGCTGAGCTGAACAGTTCGACGAAGCGGCCCTGCAGTAACGGCGTCATCAGCGTGCCGACCACCAGAGTGATACCGATGGCAATACCAATCCCCATCGACATGCCCAGATAGCGCATGGTCAAACCGTAGTTGATATTCCCTACGCCCCACATGGCGCCAAAGAGAAAGACAGGCAACAGCTGAGAGAGAGAAAAGCTGCTGTAGTACCCCCAGAAGTTTGGCAGCAATACGGCACTGACCGCCCAGGGTAAAACGATCCACGATGCGATACCGCCAACTGACCACATGGTTTCCCATGACCAGTGACGGACTTTTTTGAACGGAGCATAGAAGCAGGCGGCGCTGGCCGCGCCCACCAGATGCCACAGGATGCCTGAAAGGATTGCTTGATTCATTATTATTTCCTTCGTAGGAGGGTGAGGTGCCCGGTATCCGCAGTCTACGAAGGATCGAACCGCGGGCACCTTAGGCTGACTGCCCGCTGTGGCAGAAACCTGGCAAAATTCAGCGCCTCCTGCTGACCGCGATCACAAATCCTGTTTCTGATGCCATTCCATGAAAATCCCCTTCCCACCTGATAATCCCCTCATTTTTAAGCGTAAATTGCTTTTTCACCGTCAGACCCTGCGGTTCTTTTAGATTCTGCCACTCCTTACGACTGAATGGCAGTCAGGGAAAGGTCATCGCGCTTTTCCTGCGGCAGTATTTTATAACGCAACATTTCATTAACCTCACCATAAAATAGTGTTTACGGAGAATCTGCCATGACCGCACGCCAACATCGCCTTTATATCAATGGCCAGTTTGTAGAAAACCGCAGCGGACGCTGGATTGATGTGATTAACCCCGCGACGGAAGCATTGCTCTCTCAGGTGCCGGAAGGCAACCGTGAAGATGCCGACCGGGCGATTGATGCCGCAGAAGCGGCACAGCCCGCCTGGGAAGCCCTTCCTGCCGTGGAACGGGGCAACTGGCTGCGCAAAATTTCTGCCGGTATCCGTAGCCGTGAAGCAGAAATCACCGCCACCATTGTTGCCGAGGGCGGTAAAACCCAGCAACTGGCGCAAACGGAAGTGCTGTTTACCGCAGATTACCTCGACTATATGGCTGAGTGGGCTCGCCGTTATGAAGGCGAGATCGTACAAAGCGATCGGGTGAATGAAACCATCATGGTATTTAAAAAAGCGATTGGCGTTACCACCGGTATTTTGCCGTGGAACTTCCCCTTCTTCCTGATTGCGCGTAAAGCGGCCCCGGCCTTAATCACCGGTAACACCATCGTGATTAAGCCCAGCGAACTGACGCCCAACAACGCCATGCTGTTTGCCGACATTGTCGACCAGGTGGGTCTGCCTGCGGGCGTCTTTAACCTGGTAACCGGTTATGGTCCGGAGGTCGGCCAGGCGCTGGCCGCCAATCCCAAGGTCGGTATGGTCAGCCTGACGGGTAGCGTCAACGCTGGTATTGCCACTTTGCAGGCAGCGGCGCCGAATATCACTAAAGTTTCTCTTGAGTTGGGCGGAAAAGCGCCTGCAATAGTGATGAATGATGCAGACCTCGATTTGGCGGTAAAAGCCATTGTCAGCTCCAGAATGATCAATACCGGGCAGGTTTGTAACTGTGCTGAGCGGCTCTATGTGCAAAGGGAGGTTTATGACGAGGTTGTCGGGCGT
Source organism: Erwinia billingiae Eb661 (assembly GCF_000196615.1). NCBI lineage: Bacteria > Pseudomonadati > Pseudomonadota > Gammaproteobacteria > Enterobacterales > Erwiniaceae > Erwinia > Erwinia billingiae. The sequence continues at coordinate 2,294,572 of NC_014306.1, read as the reverse complement.
CTGGCGACCGCTTTCGGCCAGGTGACCAGCGGCAATCCGGCAGAACGCAGCGACATCGATATGGGCCCATTGATCTCCGCCGATGCCCTGACGCGCGTTGAACAAAAGGTCGCGCTGGCGGTTGAACAAGGCGCGACAATTGTCACCGGCGGGAAACGCAGTGGCCAGCGCGGCTATTTCTTCGAGCCGACGCTTTTGACCAACGTGTCTCAAAAAATGGCGATTATTCAGGAAGAAACTTTCGGCCCGGTGCTGCCGGTTATTCCCTTCAACACCCTTGAAGAGGCGATTGAATTGGCCAATGACAGCGAGTATGGCCTGACCTCCTCGATTTTCACCCGTGATTTGAACACCACAATGCAGGCACTCCAACAGCTGAAGTTTGGCGAGACCTATGTGAACCGCGAGAATTTTGAGGCGATGCAGGGGTTCCATGCCGGCTGGCGAAAATCAGGTATCGGCGGCGCCGACGGCCGCCACGGTCTGGAGGAGTACTTACAAACTCACGTGGCCTATCTGCAGTATCATTAATTCACATTGTGTTTCCAGTAATGAAGCAGCCGGCGGGGTTTTACCGGCTGCTTCCGGTCATATCAGGCCATGCCGCATTCATTCAGCCCCCTTATACCGGGATCCAGGAATAGTCCCATAGTTAAGGGTCCTTAACTATTCATGATGACCGGTTGTGTTCCCCGGCATTTTGGCAGAAGTTGCTAATCATTTGTCGCCGTTAAATTCCCAGTATTAGCACTGTGTTGCCTGAATTCAGCACCTTGCTGACGGTTAAACAAAAAACAATTATTAGCGCCATTTATTACTTGCACACTTTATCCAAAATTAATTAAAGCAACAGGTACAGGAAATTCCTAAACTAATTAAAGTGGTATTTTACATATGGAAATAAATGATTAAATCAGGTTAATGTATCACCTCACACAGAGCGCGTTTGAGCTTATGTGTTGAAAGAAAGACACACACAGCAATCTCATTACAAAGAGGCCAATAAAGGCCCAATGATAAAATCCATCAATCTTCAATTCTAAAAATGGATATGCTCCCTGCCCCTCACCGTTCTGCGGTGAGGGGTTTCCTACACAGCACCGGGGTCATTTACATGAAAAATAATTTACTCTCTATTACCTGGCTGCACGCCGCAGCCTGTTTATTGATCGTACTCTGCAATGCAGAAAGTTTTGCCGGTAAATTAAGTGACGTGAAATTTTCAGGTTTGGCAGGTTATGGTTCTTCAATCGGTCAGCTAGGCGTTTTCCTTTTTTTTATGAGCAGTGGCTATCTTATTTCAAGCCTGCACTGGAATGACTTTGGCGAAGGAAAGGTCATTCCGTTTATTAAAGGAAGACTGGTAAAAATATTGCCGGTTTATTATTTATTCACGCTGGTCACTATTGTATTTTGGGTGATACAACCCTCGTGGTTTCCATCTACAACCGTAGAACCTGTGGATAATATCCTGTCACTGCTTTTTATTCCTTCGGTCTACATTAAAGAGCTCGGTTCGTTGACACCGGTGCTCTCCTCAGGCTGGATATTTTGCTACGAGATGTTGTTTTATCTGATTTTTTCTACTGGCTTATTGCTGGCACGCCGTTCTGGACTGACCTTGATTTTCCTCAGCGTGATTGTGTTGGCCGCCGCCAGTTTACTGGTTCCGAGCGATAACCCCTGGTTCCAGTTCTATACCAATCCAGTAATGCTTTATTTTCTCAGCGGTGTTTTTTGTTTTGCCATACAGCCGAGATTAACGATACCCTGGTTTCACAGCGGATATTCGCTGCTGATGGTGGCCTTCCTGGTTATCGTTGGGACAACGCTTTCCCAGGGTTTTCTGCAACTGGTGGTGCTGACCCTGAGTTTCTTTATTCTGACGTTTTTCAGTTTCCGCATCAGTAAAACGTCTTCTGCGGGTCGCGTATTAACGGCCGTCGGTCTGGCTTCCTATTCAATCTATGTCTGCCATCGCCTTTTGATGGGGGCACTGGTGGAAATGATCCAGTTGATTATTCCTGCGGGCAGCAGCCAGACTATTCTGTACCTCGCAATGGCGCTGTTATTGGTTGGCTCAGTCGGCTTCGGTTACCTGGTTTACTGGATGATTGAACGCCGTGCCTCAGTGATCCTGCAGGTAAAAGCGGGGTAAACGTTCGCTGAAAGTGCACCTCCAATTGTCCGTTGCCTGCGGACAATAGAGGTGCATTTCTTCGTTATGCCGTTACGCGTTTTAGCGACTGGGTTTTATACAACGCCCATCCGCTGAGCAATGCCAGTGCCATTAGATAATAGCTTGGCGCTAAACTTGTTCCGGTAGCGGTAATCAACAGGGTACAGATTAAGGGCGCAAAACCACCAAACACCGTCACGGCGATGTTGTAGCTGATCGCCATCCCGCTGGCCCTGGTGGTCATTGGGAACAGATCGGCCATCATTGACGGCACCGTCGAGAAATAAACCGATTTCAGCAACGCCATCCATCCCACCAGCATCAGCAGCATTCCCGCCGTAGGACGGTTCACCACCAGCAGGAAGGCCGGGTAAATCGTCAGGATCAGCAAGATAAGCGATCCCCACATCAGCGGTGTGCGCCCTATTTTCTCCGCCCAAAGCCCCATCAATGGCGTGACCACCGTCAGAATAACCCCGGCTAACAGGGTGGCGCTGAACGCCGCCGTCCCAGAGAGGTGCAGGCTTTTGGTGGCATAGGTGGGGACATAATTCAGCATGTAGTTAATGCCGGTCGAGATCACCATCAGTCCGATGGCCAATAGCATCAGATTCTTCTGCTGCCCGGCCAGCAATTTCAGCGGAGAATGAGCTTTCTCCTGCGCGACAAAGCTGGCGGGTTCATGCACATGACGACGAATATAGAGGCCGACCGGGCCAATTAACAGTCCGAAAGCAAAAGGAATGCGCCATCCCCAGTCCTGGATTTGCGCTTCGCTTAGCCACTGGGTTAATCCCAGTCCGAACGCCGACGCTAACAGGGTGCTCGCGCCCTGGGTTGCGAACTGCCAGCTGGCGATAAATGCGCGGCGATGAGGAAAGTGTTCAACGAGGAAGGCGGTGGAACTGCCAAACTCGCCACCTGCAGAGAACCCCTGAATCAGTCGCGCCAGCAGGATCATGATTGGCGCGATCAGGCCGATGGTGCCGTAAGCCGGCATCAGCACAATGATCAGCCCGCCGACCATCATCAGGGTGATCGACATCATCAGTGCCTTTTTGCGCCCGACGCGGTCAGCATAAGCGCCCAGTACGATCGCCCCCAATGGCCGGATCAGGAAGGACACGCCAAAGCTGCCAAAGGTCAGCAAAAGGGAAACGGCGGGATCCTGAGTGGGGAAAAACGCATGGGCGATATAGCTGGCGAAAAAGCCGTATACCGCGATATCAAACCATTCGAGAGCATTGCCCACGCAGGTGGCAAACAGGGTTTTATACAGGTTCGGCGTGGTGCTTAACGTGTCAGACTGCGGGTGAACGACGCTGCTCATACCGTCTTCTCCTGCTGCTGATACTGTTGATGGCTGGCCAGCAGATCCGCGCCCTTCTCGCCCAGCTCCCACAACAGCTGGGTCATCATTTGCAGCCCTTCGCGGGCAATGGATTTCAGCATATGTTCATCAACGGCATGCTGACCGCAGGAGGGATAGGAATGCGGCACCCATAACGTCGGCAAGCCGAGGATTTTAGCGAAGACATCATTTGGCAGCGAGCCGCCGAGGTTGGGTAACAGCGCCGGTTTTTTCCCGCTAATCGAGGACATCGCCTGAAGCGCCCAGTCCACCAGCGGATCGCGTGGGTCAAGCCGGGTTGCAGGCGATCCTCGCAGTACCTCCACCTCAACCTGGCTGAAGCCATGACTGTCGAGATGCTGACGCAGATGCTGAGCGATATTTTCCCAGTCGGTGCCGACCACAAAACGCAGCTGGCACACCGCCGTAGCTTTGCCGGGAATGGCATTCATTGGCCTTTCTGGATTACCGGTCAGGAGTGAGAGCACTTCGAAGGTATTCCAGCCGTATAAGCGTTCGGTTGGCGTCAACCCGGCTTCGCCCCAGTTAACCTCAATCTGCGGGCCATCGGTGCTGTCCAGAACATCAATATCACTGAGGATTTCCCGCACGGCAGCGGAGATCGCCGGCGGTTTGAGCGCTGCAACCTGAAGCTGACCATGTTGATTGACCACGCAGGCCAGCGCGTTAGCCAGTTGAGTTCCCGGATTGGTCAGTAAACCGCCCCAGTTACCGGAATGATAATCGCGGTCGCGCGCATGGATACTGAGTCGGACGTTTACCGCGCCACGCGATCCGAGGAACAGCGTTGGGCGCTGCGCATTCAGCCGTGGACCATCAGAAGCAATAAAGATATCGGCCTTCAGCAATTCTGGGTTTTCGGCACAGATTTGCGCCAGGCCAGGTGAGCTGATCTCTTCACCCATTTCAAACAGGAACGTGCAGTTAAAACCCAGCTTGCCGCCGCGCGCGCGGAAGATTTGCTCAAGCGCCGCGATGTTTACCGTGTGCTGTCCTTTATTATCGGCACTGCCACGGCCGTACCAGCGGTCGCCCTCTTCGGTCAGCTGCCAGGGATCCAGTCCCTCGCGCCAGTTTTCATCATCGCCAAATACCACATCGCCATGTCCGTAACACAGCAGCGTAGGTAAGGCTGCATCTTCGATTCTGCTGGCCACTAAAAAAGGGCGTGCGTGTGCGCTGGGATTTTCAAGCTGGGTCAGCGTAAACCCAAGCGCCTGCATCGCCGGGGCAATCTCTTCATCAAGGTAGCGCTGCAGTTCTTCGTCACGATCGTTGCGCTGACTTTCAGTACGCAAGGCAACGCGTCGTGCCAGTACCTGTTTAAATTCGCCGCTATCAAAATACGCTGTGGCCTGCGCCACTGCCTGTTCACCCGTCATAGGTCCGCCCGTTGTGTTTGCTTGTTTGTTGTTATGTTCTGCATCCATCTAAGCTAAAATCGGGGTTTGCCACAATCATCAAAATATCAAACACGCGTTGCTTTTAAAGCAAGGCAAGATTGCACAGTTAAGCAGCATGCACCAGCAGAAGGCAAAGCAATGCACAGTTCTGAAATTCGCTATTTTCTGGCCGTCGCCAACTGCGGCTCATTGAGTGCCGCCAGCCAACAATTGTTTGTCGCGGTTTCGGCCATCAGTCGCCAGATCCAGAAGCTTGAAGCGGAAATCGGCGCCCCGCTGTTCGACAGACATGCGCGCGGTATGGTGCTGAACGATGCCGGGAAGATTTTTGAAAATCATGTGCGCCGGAGCCTGATGGATATGGAACATGCGATGGCGGAAATCAAAGGGCTGAAAGCGGTGAGAAGAACCGCGCTGCGTATTGCCTGCACTGACGGCATGGCGTTCAGCCTGCTGCCCGCGCTCTGTTCGCAGTTTCGTCATCTGAATCCGTCGGTCAGTTTTAATCTGACCGTGGGCAGCGCGCTGGAAGTGGCGGAGATCCTGCGCCGGGGAGAGTGTGATGTTGCTTTTCAGTTCAGCCTGCAGCCGGAAAGAGGCGTCGATGTCGTGGCCTCTTTCCCTGCGCCGGTATTGATCGTGATGCAACAGTCCCATCCGCTGGCGAAAAAGGCGTTTACCCTAAAGGATTTGCAGGCCTTCCCCGTGGCGTTACCCGATCAGGGCACCACCGTCCGCCAGCTGTTTGAGCTCTCCTGCCAGATGAGCGGTACTTTTATCGAGCCGGCGATCACCTGCAATAATTTCAGTACGCTCTATTTTTTCCTGCAGCAAAACCCGCAGGCAATCACCATTTGCAGCCAGTTTACCGTGCTTTATCAGGCCAAAGAGCACGGTCTGGCATTACGGTCTATCGGCATCGATCAGCTCACCCAGCGCACGCTTCAGGTCCAAACGGTTAACGGCCGCCAGCGATCCGCAGCGCTGAATCTGTTTCTCACCTTTGTCAGTGAGCAGTTGCAGCAGCAGAATGAATTTTTCCGTAGCGAGTATGGGTTCTGAGTGGGTTCGGGGTTTTAAGTTTAAAGGCATTAAGGTCAAAGGCTTTAGGTCAACACCGGCTCGGGGGTATGGCGTCAGCATAGAGCCCGGTATCCGAGACGCCGTGAACCCATCCCTGGGGGCTTGGCTGCGGCATCCCTGCCGCAGACACTCGGCTACCGGGCTCTATGCCGCCACCCCATAACATTAGTGTCGTTGGGTGGCCTGGTGGATACACAGGTCAAATACATTAGGGGAGCGGGTTTTGATTTGTGTGACCCCATTGAAACAGGCAACAATGAAGCCTTGGGGAAGGGAGAGAAGGTTGATAAGCAAAGCATCGGCGACAGGGATGTCGCCGCTGAGTCCCCAGGGATGGGTGCACGGCGACTTTGCGTTCAACCTTCTCTCCCTGAACTTGCCACCAGAGCATCCATACGAATTGCTTTGTAACAGCGGCAAACTCAGCCAGCACTGAGGGAAAGGTTAACAACGACTTTGCGCCCTGACGAGGTCACCGAAGCATCCAGACGACTTGCTACAGCAATAAACAGAGCAACCAAACAACTTACCCCTGTAAGTCATTCTTGAGGAAGCCATAACGTGGACAGCAAATTACTGGGCAGTTACCTGAAAGATCGGCGGGCGAAGCTGAATCCGGCGGATTTTGGTATTTCCCCGATCCGCCGCCGTACGCCGGGATTGCGGCGGGAGGAAGTGGCCAACCGCGCCAACGTCAGCGCCACCTGGTATACCTGGCTGGAACAAGGCCGCGGCGGCTCGCCTTCGGCTGAAGTGCTCAACCGGATTGCTGAAGCGCTGGGACTGACACCGGTGGAACGCGAACACCTGTTTTTCCTGGCGCAACAGCGCGCGCCGCAGGTGCATTATCAGGCCTGGGAGCCGATATCGCCGCAGCTTCAGCGGGTGCTGGATTCGCTGGAATACAGCCCGGCGATGGTGAAAACCCCGACCTGGGACATCATTGCCTGGAACGAAGCCGCGCGTGCGGTGCTGAAGGACTACAGCAAAATGGCGCCCGAACAGCGGAACATCCTGCGGATCCTGTTTGGCGATCCCCGCGTGAAAGAACATATGGTGAACTGGCTGCAGGATGCCACGTTTGCCGTCGCGGCTTTTCGATCGGAAGTGATGCGCGCCGGTGCCATGGATTCCGTGCAGCCATTGATTGATGAGCTTTGCCAGAGCAGTAGCGAATTCAACACCATCTGGCAAAATTATGATGTTCAGCAGTACGGCGAGGGCATCAAACATACGCGCCTGCCGTTAGTGGGCGAGTGCAATTTCGAATACTCTTCGTTTGCCGTTGATGGCCGCGCCGATCTGGGCCTGGTGATTTATACCCCTTCCCGGCCGATCGACCGGGAAAAAACCGCCACGCTGATCGCTCACTGGCGTCAACAGCAAAGGGGATAAACGGCGGCCCCCATAACGAGGGCCACCGGCATTACTTCATATCAACCTGATAGAAGATATGTTTGCCAAACGGATCGATCTCATAGCCGGTCACCTCTTTGCGTACCGGTTCAAAGATGGTCGAATGGGCAATCATCACCGCAGGGGCCTGATCGTGCATGATTTGCTGCGCCTGGCGGTAAAGCTGGATGCGTTTATTATGATCCTGCTCGCTACGGGCTTCGGTGATCAGCGTGTCGAACGGCTTGTAACACCATTTCGAGGAGTTCGACCCGCCGTTGGCCGAGGTACAGCTGAACAACGGACCGAAGAAGTTATCCGGATCGCCGGTTGCGGTGGTCCAGCCCATCAGCGCGGCCTGATGATCGCCATCCTTCACCCGCTTCAGGTATTCACCCCATTCAAAGCTGACGATTTTGGCATTGACGCCCACTTTCGCCCAGTCGGCCTGGATCATCTCCGCCATGCGCCGCGCGTTCGGGTTATACGGACGCTGAACCGGCATTGCCCACAGCTCGATAGTGGTGCCCGGCTTGATGCCGGCTTCTTTTAACAGGGTTTTGGCTTTCTCAGGATCGTAGTCGTAATCCTTCAGATCCTGATCGGCACTCCACACGCCCGGCGGCAACAGATTCTTCGCTGCGGTGCCGGTTCCCTGGAAGACCGCCTGAATGATCGCCGGCTTATTGATGGCCATGGTCAGCGCCTGACGGACCTTAACGTTATCCATCGGCGGCTTTTGCGTGTTGAATGCGAGGAAACCGGTGTTCAGGCCGGGCTTCTGCATCAGCACCAAATCCTTATTCTCTTTCATGCGCGGCAAATCGGCGGGATTCGGGAACGGCATCACCTGACACTCGTTCTTCTCCAGCTTGGCTAAACGCACCGACGCATCCGGCGTGATGGCGAATACCAGCCGATCCAGCTTGGCTTTACCCTGCCAGTATTCCGGGAAGGACTTGAACAGGATGCGCGAATCTTTCTGATACTGCACCAGCTCAAAAGGTCCGGTCCCGATCGGCACCTGATCGACCTTCTCTGGCGTGCCCGCTTTTAACATCGCGTCAGCGTATTCAGCCGAGAGAATCGAGGCAAAGTACCAGCCGAGATCGGCGAGGAACGGCGCTTCTGCATGGGCCAGCGTAAAGCGCACGGTGTTGTCGTCAACTTTTTCAATATTCTGGATCAGCGAGCCAAACTCCAGGCTTTCAAAGTTGGCGTAGGTGCCGTTAGAGACATTGTGGTACGGGTTTTTTGGATCTTTCTGCCGCATAAACGAGAAAATCACGTCATCGGCGTTGAAGTCGCGGGTCGGTTTGAAGGCTTTATTGCTCTGGAACTTTACGCCTTTCCGCAGATGGAAGGTGTAGGTTTTACCATCGGGGCTGATATCCCAGCTCTCTGCCAGACTAGGGATCAGTTCTGTGGTGCCCACTTTAAAATCCACCAGCCGGTTATATACCGGCACGGCGCTGGCATCAACGCTGGTCCCTGAGGTGTATAACTGCGGGTTAAAGTTTTCCGGCGATCCTTCCGAACAGAACACCAGCGTTTTCGCCGCGGCCCCAGAAGCCACAACCAACGCCAACGCGGCGACTGCCGTCCTTAATACTGATTTTCTCATCTCCATCCTCACTTTAAAGTGCTTTTATTGTCTGTCCTGAACAGTTAACAATCTAATCGCTATCTCCAGAGGGAGCCAGTAAAAAGACGCATTTTTGACCATAAGATTGGGTTATATTTCAAATGATTGAAAATTATTTGCGCGCGGGATCGGTAAAATATCCGCCTGAAAAGTGAGTGGCGTCTGACGAGAAGTCAATGAGAAGTGAGGGTAGGACGGAGGTAAAATGACTGTTCCCCACCGGACGGCAGGGAACACAGAGCGTCAAGAAGACTGAAGGATCAGTTCAGCTTGTACTCGAGGGTAATCTCAGCGTTTAACACCTGAGAGACCGGACAACCGGCTTTCGCCTGGTTGATAATTTCATCGAATTTGCTGCTATCAATGCCCGGCAGTTTGACCTGGCTTTGCAGGGCAATTTTGGTGATTTTAAAACCATCACCCGACTTATCCAGTGACACATCGGCCACGGTATCGATGCTTTCCGGGGTGAAGCCTGCATTGCCTAACATCAGCGACAGCGCCATTGAGAAACAAGCCGAATGGGCCGCGCCAATCAGTTCTTCCGGGTTAGTGCCTGGTTTGCCTTCAAAACGGGTATTAAAGCCATATGGCTGCTCTTTCAGCGCGCCGCTTTCGGTGCTGATCGTGCCTTTACCCTGCTTAATATCGCCTTCCCAGTGCGCCTGCCCTTTCTTATGAATGGTCATGACTGTCCTCCTGTTTGTTTATCATGAACATTCAGTATAGTGGCTTCTCAGCGCTTCGCCGGAAGAAGCCTTTCAACTGGCTATTTACTGACCAGTCCGCTCCGTCATTTCTCCGCTCCGGGCTTTGACCTGGGCCTGACTCTCTGATAGTTATAACAAATCCGCTTTACCCCCACACAGACACAGGAAGACAGGATGAATCAGCAACTGGCCAGCCAGCTCAGCACCCGTTTTTACCGTTACCTTGCCGTCACCAGCCAGAGTGATGCCTCGGCTAAGGTTCTGCCCAGCACGCCTGAACAACACAATATGGCGAAAATGCTGGCCGAAGAACTGCGTGAGCTGGGATTACAGGATGTGGTGATTGATGAATTCGCTACCGTCACCGCCGTTAAACCGGGTAACCGCCCTGCTGCACCCCGCATCGGCTTTATCACCCATATTGATACCGTCGACGTTGGTCTGTCTCCGCATATCCATCCGCAGACGTTGCGCTTTGAAGGCAAAGACCTGTGCCTGAATCAGCAAGAAGATATCTGGTTACGCACTGCGGAACACCCGGAAATCAATGCCTATCATGGCCAGGACGTGATCTTCAGTGACGGCACCAGCGTGCTGGGTGCGGATAATAAAGCGGCGGTCACCGTGGTGATGACGCTGATGGAAAATCTGACTCACGACACGCCGCACGGCGATATCGTGGTGGCGTTTGTGCCTGATGAAGAAATCGGCCTGCGTGGGGCGAAAGCCCTCGATCTGAAATCGCGCTTCGATGTCGATTTTGCCTACACCATCGACTGCTGTGAGCTGGGTGAAGTGGTGTATGAAAACTTTAACGCGGCGGCGGCTGAAATCCGGCTGACCGGCGTGACCGCGCACCCAATGTCCGGCAAGGGCGTGCTGGTCAATCCGCTGCTGATGGCAATGGATTTTGTCGGTGAGTTCGACCGTTTCGAAACCCCTGAACATACCGAAGGCCGCGAAGGCTATGTCTGGTTTAATGATATGACCGCCAACGCCAACGAAGCGCGGCTGAAGGCCTCAATTCGTGACTTTGACCTGGCCTCATTTGAGCAGCGTAAACAGAAAATTGCCGATGTGGCCGAGAAAATCCGCCAGCAGTACCCGACCGGTAGCGTGGAATTTACCATTACCGACACCTACAGCAATATCAGCAATGCGATCGGCGAAGATCGTCGCGCCATTGATTTGATCTTTGCCGCACTGGAAGCACTGGATATCACCCCGAAAGTGACGCCAATGCGCGGCGGCACAGACGGCGCGGCGCTTTCCGCTAAAGGGTTGCTGACGCCAAACTTCTTTACCGGTGCGCATAACTTCCATTCGAAGTTTGAGTTCCTGCCGGTGCCCTCGTTTGTGAAGTCCTACCTGGTCGCAGAGCAGCTCTGCCTGCTGGCGGCGAAATAAAAACAAAAAAGGGGCGAATTTCTTCGCCCCTTCTCACTCTGCCTCTCAGCGCGACTTCACGCCCGCGCGTTATTCTTTAACTGCAACATCAATGCCTGGGAAGAATTTCGCCGCCAGCTTGGTCACGGTGCCATCAGCCTGAACTTTGGTGATGGCCGCATCCAGTTCCTGCTTGCGTTTGGCATCGTCTTTACGCAGGCCAAAACCGATACCCACGCCGAGGATCTGCGTGTCTTCTACCGCGCCACCCGCAAAGGCAAAGCCTTTACCCTGCGGCTTTTCCAGGAAGCCAGACTGACCCGCTGCGGACATCACCAGCGTGCCATCAAGACGGCCAGCAACCATGTCGTTGTAAACCTGGTTCTGATCCTGATAAGAGGTGACCGTCACGCCCTGCGGTTCCCAATGCTTCTTGGCGAAGGTTTCCTGCACTGAGCCCTGCAACACGCCGATGTTTTTCCCTTTTAAAGAGTCAACGGTCGGTTGCAGGCCTGAGCCGCTTTTGCCAATCAGCTGGCTTGGAATACGGTAAATCGGTTTGGTGAAGCCAATGCTTTTCATGCGCGCTTCGGTGATGTTCATCGCCGAGTTAATGGCGTCGAATTTCTTCGCCGCCAGTGCCGGGATCAGTGCATCAAAGCTGCTTTCTACCCAGCTACATTTAAAATTGCCCGCCTGGCAAATCGCTTTGCCCAGCTCGATATCGAACCCTTCCAGCTCACCGGAGGCGTTGCGGCTTTCGAATGGCGGATACTGCGATTCCAGACCGTAACGCAGCGTTTCCTGCGCCAGTGCAGACATGGAAGACAGCAGGCCTACAGCCACAAACAGTGCATTCAGTTTCTTCATCAACTTCCCCTCAGGAGATTTATTAGCGAGGCTTCACCTGGCACAGCGCCTGAGCGCCCGCCTTCAGTGTGGCTTCGTCTTTTGCGAAAGAGAGACGGATCAATTTATTGTCAGTACCATCCGTGTAGAACGCCGAAAGTGGGATAGTTGCTACACCGTGATCAACAATCAAACGTTTTACCATTTCGCTGTCAGATTCGTCACTGAAATCTGCATAGCTGGCCAACATAAAGAACGAACCTGCTGACGGCAGCAGCGTAAATGGCGACGCTTTCATCAGTTCCGCCAGCATGTCGCGCTTACGCTGATAAAACTCCCCCAGTCCGAGATAGTTAGCCGGTTCGCGCAGGTAATCCGCAAAGGCAACCTGCATCGGGGTGTCGGCGGAATACATCATAAACTGGTGAACCTTGACCATCTCTTCCATCAGCTCCGCCGGGGCCAGGCAATAGCCAACACGCCAGCCGGTCACGTGGAAGGTTTTGCCAAACGATGAAACGATCACGCTGCGTTGAGCCAGCTCCGGGTGCGTTGCCATGCCCTGATGTTGACGACCATCAAACAGGATATGTTCATAGACTTCATCGGACAGCACCACGATATTGGTGTTGCGGGTGATGGCCGCCAGCTGATCAAGATCGGCCCGCGACAGCACCTGAGCACTCGGGTTGTGCGGGGTGTTGATGATAATCATCCGCGTGCGCGGCGTAATTGAGGCGCGAACTTCATCCCAGTCGATGGCGAAATCCGGCACCTGCAGCTTCAGACCGACCGGCACGCCGCCCTGCAAGCGAACCACCGGCGCATAGCTGTCAAATGCCGGCTCGAAGAAGATCACTTCGTCGCCACTGTGCACCAGACCACCGATTGCCGCATAAATCCCCTGGCTGGCGCTGCCGGTGATCAGCACTTCGCTGGCCGCGTCATACTGCTGGCCATACAGCGTCTGCACCTTGCTGGCTAACACCTCTTTCAGCGCTCCCAGTCCGGTCATCGGCGCATACTGGTTATGCCCCTGCTCCATGGCTTTGGTGACGCCGTTGATCAAAGCCTCGTCGCACGGGAAGTTGGGTGCGCCCTGGGACAGGTTAATGGCGTTATGCTGGGCAGAAAGTTGGCCGATCACGGCGAAAATGGTGGTGCCAACATCCGGTAATTTTGAACGCTGCTGTACAGAGGATTTGATGGTCATGCTGTCTCCGTTGGAGGTGGAATGCGCAATGTCTCTATTCAACGTGAGCACACTTGAGCCGACAAGCGAATTGTTGTCATAATAGCTATGACTTTTAAACATAGCTCAGAGGCAAACAATGTCACGGCGCACGCTCCCGCTCAATGCAATTCATGCCTTCATTGTCACTGCCAGGCACCTGAATCTGACCCGCGCTGCCGGGGAACTGTGCATCACCCAGGGCGCCGTTAGCCGCAAAATTGCTTCGCTTGAGAACTGGCTGGGGTTTGCGCTGTTTGATCGCCACGCCCGTGGCCTGACCCTCACCGCTCAGGGCGCCAGCCTGCTTCCCGCAATGAAAACCCCCTTCGAACAGATGATGCAGGCGGCCGAACAGGCCAGCAAAACCCATGGCGTGATCCGGCTGAAGGCACCGACCTGTGCCATGCGCTGGCTGGTGCCTAAACTGGTGGCGCTGGAGCAGGCGCAACCCGATCTCCACGTCTCGCTGACCAGCACCGTCGACCACAGCACCCAGCTGGATAATCATGACGTGGCGATCCTGTACGGGAGCCAGCCGGCCGGCAGTTGCCGGTTGTTTGATGAGGAACTGACGCCGGTTATCGCCGCCAGCCTGCAGCCTGAAAAACCGATGGCAGTCAGCGATCTCTCAGGCTTCACTTTTTTGCATCCCACGGCCGACGGGCGTGACTGGCAGCTGTGGTTAAGCCAGCAGCCGTCAGCGGTGTTGCTGAAGCGCAACCAGCATTTCGATACCATGGATTTGGCGATCAGCGCGGCGATTCAGGGATTTGGCGTGACGGTGGCCGATGTGACCCTGATCGCAGCGGATCTGGCGATGAAGAGGCTGATCGCCCCGTTCAGTGAGACGGTGAAAACGGGCGCAGTCTACAGTCTGATCCAGCGCCCGCCGGAAGAAGCGCCACCGCAGCTGGCTGCATTGGTGGCGTGGTTATGCCAGCGGTGATCTCCGCGGGCACAACCCTTAGAACGATACCCACTCATCTGCCGAAGCCGCCGCCGGTTTAGCCGTCAGCGCGCGCGTCATACCGCCGGCGGGCTTAACATAGGCAGCCGGTGCGGGCGCTGCTGCGGCAGACACGGGCGACAGGCGGAATTTCGAGACCGACAGGGTCAGCTCTTCCGTCTGGCGTTCCAGCTGACTGGCCGCTGCCGACACCTGCTCTACCAGCGAGGCGTTCTGCTGGGTGACGCTGTCCATTTCGGTGATCGCCGTACCGACCTGCGAAATCCCTTTACTCTGTTCTTCAGAAGCCGAAGCGATCTGCTTCATGATTTCGGTCACTTCCACCACGCCGCTGAGGATCGCGTCCATGGTGCTGCCGGCTTCACCGACCAACAGCGATCCTTTTTCCACGCGGGAAACTGAGTCAGCAATCAGCATTTCAATCTCTTTCGCTGCACCGGCGCTGCGCTGCGCCAGGTTACGCACTTCGCTGGCGACCACCGCAAAGCCACGGCCCTGCTCACCGGCCCGCGCGGCTTCAACTGCCGCGTTCAGCGCAAGAATATTGGTCTGGAAGGCGATGCTGTTGATCACGCTGGTGATCTCGGCAATCTTCTTCGAACTGCCCGCGATGCCCTGCATGGTGGTGACCACATCATTCACCAGCTTGCCGCCTTTGCTGGCGGTGACCGAGGCATTCTGCGCCAGGTCGCTGGCCTGACGGGCGTTGTCGGCGTTAAATTTCACCGTGGCCGTCAGCTGTTCCATACTCGCCGCCGTTTGTTCCAGCGCGGCAGCCTGCTCTTCAGTGCGAGAAGAAAGATCGTTGTTGCCGGAAGAGATTTCAGCCGCGCCGCGATAGATATTGTCCGTACCGCTGCGGATGGCGCTCACCGCTTCACGCAGGCTGTCCTGCATGGCGCGCAGCAAAGGCACCAGTTTTCCGACGCAGTTACGACCGATATCTTCCAGCGGATGGCTCAGATCGCCATCGGCAATCAGGCGGAAATGCTCACGCATGCCGTCGAGCGGACGCACCAGCATTTTGACCAGGTAGCGGTCAGTAAACAGTAAGATAAACAGGCCGACGATCACCGACAGCACAATGACAATTTTGGTGACATCGGTCAGATGGTCAACGGTAACGCGGGTGGTATCCAGCTTCTGACCCGCCGCCAGATTGAATTTGTCGACGGTGGCTCCGAACTCGCGGCTCAGGGCTGGCGTGACGCCGGTCGCCTGGCGCCGAAACGCATCCATATTGCCCTGCTGTGCCAGCTGCATCTGTGGCAGCACGCCGTTATCCAGCAGCTTTTGCCAGCTGCCGATCACCGCTGCGGAATAGCCCGCATCCATCGGCCCCGGTGACTGGGCTTTAAAATCGGCCAGCAACGCAGACATGTTATCGAGCGCCTTTTGCACCGACGCCATATCCGCCGCAGCAGAGGCACTGCCAGACTGGCGGGACTCCACGGCACGCGTCAGGCGGGTGATAAAGCGGAAATATTGATCGTTGCCTTTGCTCAGGGTGGTCATCTGATTGACCAGTTCACGATCGACCTCATTTCCGTGGCCCAGCGCATTGAGGGAATAGACGCTGTACATGCCGACGGCAGACCACATCAGGCAGAACAGCCCGAGGATCCAGAGCATCACGCTGCGGATGGTAAAGTTTTTTAACAGGTTCATAACTACTCCGTAACGGTATTAATGCGGATTACATCGCCTGAAAGATCGGGCGCTTATCCGCTATTATCGGCACGGAGTGAGAAAAACTGAGGGGATATCCGCTGGCGATTCAAAAACTTAGACTGACCTCCATATCAGTTAAGTCCTTGCTGCCAAAGTCATTTAACGCAGTAACCGCCAAAACATTCGATTTAGCGGAGAAATAATTATGTTACGCAACTAGTCGTTTAACCGCACCATCCCTTTCATCAACAGACGGAACAACTGGGTCCGTCGGCGCATAAAGCGCTTTTCCAGCTTCAGCACCGCCTGCCCCTTGACGCCAAAGCGCATCACCTTGTCTTCCCACGGACGCCAGGCCGGCCAGTTGATCTCGCCCTCGATTTGATGCGAGAAGGCGCTGGCATCCCGGGCAAAACTCAGCCAGTAGTCGCTGACCTTTTTGGCGAATGCCCGATCGTTGTCGGTAAACGGTCGATCGCTTTTCTCGTCACCGAAGGCGTCCAGCGTATCCAGCGTGTAGGGGATTTCGTTACCGTGCCAGGTGCCGTTCACATACAGATCGCGCGCGTTTTCAGAGACATAATCGAAATAGTACCGCCATGCCGGCATGCCGTTGCGGTGCTGCGCCAGCGCGGCGATATAGCCCATGGTGGTGAAGGTCATATCGCGGGCCACCTGTCGGCCCAGCTCACTGTCGTCATACACGCCGTCGTACATCATGCGGATCATTTTCAGCCGCAGCCCGATTCGCTGCGTCTGGCGTACTCCGGCAATCACTTTTGCCGGGTCAACGCCAAAGTAGCTGAGTACGCTGGCTTCATCGCTGTTACTGCCGATCATCAGCGGCAGTTTTAGCTGTTTCGCGGCGGTGAAGACGCTGAGCATCGGTTCCGGTAACACACAGTCGCCAGCGATGGCCACCGGTCCGTTAGCCAGCGAGCTGTCCAGCTGCCAGAAGGCGTCAGCAGGTAATTCCCTCAGCTGCTCGGCCGTTGCCTGTTCCAGCCCGAAATGGCTGGCCAGCCTGACGCCGGTGTTGAGGGCTTTTTGGCGGGGAACATCCGGCAGCGTATAGGCGCTCTGGGCAATGCCTTTGTGGAAAAGCCCGGCGGCCAACGGCGAAGCAAACAGGGACAGAACGCTTCGCGCCCCGGAAGATTCGCCAAAAAGGGTGACGTTGCTGCTGTCGCCACCAAAGCTGGCGATATTGCGCTGTACCCATTGCAGCGCGGCAATCTGATCGAGCAAGGCAAAGTTATTCACCACCTCACCCGCCGGATACTCTTTGTCTAACGCCGGATGGGCAAAAAAGCCCATATGGCCCAGTCGATAGTTGATGGTGACGATCACCACCCCGCGCGAAGCCAGCGGCAATCCGTTATAAGGTGCCAGACCGCCCGCGCCCATGGCATAACCGCCGCCATGGATCCACACCATCACCGGCAGTGGACGAGCCGGTTCCAGATCGGGAGTCCAGACGTTGAGATACAAACAGTCTTCGCTAAAGTTACCCGGATCGCCTCCGCCTACCGCCAGACAATATTCCCGGTTCTGCCAGCTGGCATTTCCCCAGGCGGTGGCATCGCGCTCACCTTGCCACGGTTTAACGGGTTTAGGCGGCTGCCAGCGTAACGCACCCACGGGTGGTGACGCATAGGGAACGCCCCTGAAGACAAAAACACCGTCTTCTAGACTTCCGCGAAGCCGTCCTTCCGCGGTACTGGTCCTTAACAAACGATCGTGTCTCATCATCTCATCCTGAAATAGCCTGCTAATCATTATTTGCAGCCGTGAGACGAAAGTCCAATCTTTGCGGCCATTTGCAGATTATGCTGAGCGGACAGCAAATCGATTGAAAGAGAGATTCAGAGGATTTGAGTTTCATCGCTGTTCATTTTTGATTATGTTTTCCTCTCCCCTTATCTGAAAGGATTTGACCATGTTTTCGGCCCTGAATAATGGATTTTCCCGCCTGACCGATCGTCCTGATTTAGGCAAGCTGGTGCTGCGCCTGACCTTTGGCATTTTGCTGCTGTTTCATGGCGAATTTAAGGTAATCCATGGCGTCGGTTGGATTGCCAATATGTTGAAACCGCATGGCATACCCGGCTTCGTGGCGTACGGCGCGTATATTGGGGAAATTGTTGCCCCGATTATGATTATTATCGGTCTGATGACCCGTCCGGCCGCATTTGTGATTGCGGTGAATCTGGTGGTGGCCACGCTGCTGGTCAAAACCGGCGCGATTTGGGACCGTACCAACGTAGGGGCCTGGGCGCTGGAAGGCGAGGCGCTTTACCTGTTTGGTGCGCTGGCGATTATGTTCCTCGGCGCGGGTAAATATGCGCTAATAAAAAATCCACGTTTACAGTAAAAAACCGGGGCATGCGCTCATGCCCCGGTTTTTTTAGCGCATCTGCGTCACACCACATCTCGCCAGACTGGCTTTTTGCCGCTGGGCATAGAGTGCAATTTCATCCTGCACCGCCGCGCCTAACGCTTTTTCAAACTCCGCTTTGCTGCTGTGGCCCTGACTCCGTGCTTTGGTTTCGCTGCCTAAATTCGACTGGAAGATCCCGGCGGCACTGACCGGCAGGAAATCCTCATAGATCATTGGCGTGGCGCTGATTAGCCCCGCATCCAGTAAAGTCTCGATATTTTGCTGCGCGGCAATCTGCTCAGGAAGCGCGCGGCCCTTTTCGCTCAGGCGGAAGGTAAACCAGGCCAGCTGTTGCACGCGTAAGGTTTTGGCATCATCCGGGAAGGCCTGGAAAATGTCGCCCAGCTTCTGCTGGTGAACGCGGTTGTCAGTGCCCGTTTCACTCTCCTGCAGCAGGCGATCGTACAGCTCGCGGCCTTTGGCAGTGAGCGCAATGCCCCGCTGTTCAATCTCGCCAAACCTGGCGGTGTGCGTGCCCTGCTGCGCGTCGCGAAAACGCACCGCCTCATCCAGCGCTTTAAAACTGGTCTGCCGCAGCAGGATCGGCACCTCGCGACGCGGCGGCCCTTCGATAATCGCTTTCGGCGTGATGCCCGCGTCTGGCATCAGCGCCTGCACGCGATCGATATCCAGCGTGCGCGGCGTCAGGTGGTTGATATGGCAGCCGGGGAAACAGACCACATCGGCGATCAGACGGTGCTGGTCGAGTAAGGCCTGATAGGTGCCCTGGTCAACGGTGGTTTGCTGATGCCAGCGGAACGTTTCCAGCACTTGCGGAATAAACTCTTCCGCCTGCTGCTCGGTCAATCCACCCTGCTGCTGATGCAGGCTGACCAGTTCACGGCAGCGCGGCGTAAAGATATCGCGCGCGGCCAGAATTTCTGCCGCCTGCTGCTGCAGGGAAGGATCGTCGATCAGCTCTAAACGAAGTAACGAGGTAAACAGACGGAAAGGATTGGCATTCAGCGCGTCATCGTCCAGCGGACGAAACGCCGTGGAGTGAACCGGCACCCCGGCCTGAGAAAGGTCATAATAGCCGACCGGATACATGCCCATAATGGCAAACACCTGCCGCAACATAGCCAGTTCAGCCGCGGTGCCCACCCGAATTGCGCCGTGGCGTTCAACGCTTAACCGCGACAGCTCATTGTCCCGCTCAAGCTGCTGTTTCAGGGCCGGATTCTGCGCCAGCACCTCGGCATTAACCTGTGAGACCAGTTTCAGCAGCGTGCCATATTGCGGCACCTCCTGCTGATACATCGCCGACATCGCACTGGCAAACCCGGCGCGAAGGCTATCGGCAGACACCCATCTACTTTCCATTTTCTGACCCTTATTGCAGTGATGCAGTCAGATTACTGGAAAGCGCAGGAGCCGGAAAAAATTATTGGTAATTTGTGATCGGCCCCGGGATTGCGGGTTAGCGACGGTAGCCGTAACGGTATTTCGCCAGCAGCAGTAATGAGGTCAGCACCGCCGGGATCGCCAGGCTGCTAAACACTTCGGTGATGTTCCAGCCCATCGACAGCATTTGCGCGCCGGCAAACGCGCTGAGGATCGCGCCAATCCGCCCGACGCCATGCATCCAGCTGGAGCCGGTGGCACGGGCGTGAGTGGGATAATAGCTGGCAGACAGCGCGTTCATTCCGGTATTGGCGCCATTCAGGCAAAAACCACTGCAGAAGGCCACCAGGCTGAGCACCAGCGTGTGGGCTGGGGCAAAGCCAATCGCCACCGTGGCGATGGCACCGGTAAAATAGATCGCTGCCAGCGCCAGGTTGGCATTGAAGCGGTCCATCATCCAGCCCGCAAACAGCGAACCCACCGTGCCGCCTGCCTGATACATCGCGGTGACCAGCGCCGCTTGCGTGACCGTCATCCCCATGTCTTTCACCAGCGAAGGCAACCAGCTGCCGATCAGATACACCAGGAACAGCCCCATAAAATAGGCGCCCCACAGCAGTGTGCTGCCCAGCAGGTAAGGACGGCTCAACACCAGCCGCGCCGCGCCGTGGCACTGCGGTTTTTCCGCCATGGCGAACTGACGCCCGTTCAGTGCCTGGTCCGGTGCCATTTTTGCGACGATCTGGCGGATGCGTTCAGCGGGCGCCTGTCTGGCGATCAGAAACCGCACCGATTCCGGCAATCCCTTCAGCAAGATTGGCACCATCAGTAACGGTAAAATTCCACCCACCACCAGCACCGCATGCCAGCCGAAGTTGGGGATCAACCACGACGCCGCAAATCCGCCGCCCGCCGCACCAAAGGTGAAGCCGCAGAACACCACGGTGATAATGAAGGCGCGTTTACGTTCAGGAGAGTATTCCGCCACCAGCGTGCCGACATTGGGCATTGCCGCGCCCATCCCCAGCCCGGTGAGGAAGCGGAACAGCATCATTTGATCGACGTTGTGCGACAGCGCGGTCATCAGCGTCCATAAGCCGAAGAAGAACACGCTGCTGATGATCACCACCCGACGGCCAAACCGGTCGGCCAGCGGACCTGCCAGCATCGCCCCCAGCGCCAGGCCAATCAGTGCGGCACTGATCACCGCCCCAAGCTGATGAGTGCTGACGCCCCAGTCACTTTTCAGCGCCGGTGCAATAAACCCCATCAGGGCAATGTCCATGCCGTCCATTGCCACCACGGCGAAGCACAGGGCAATAATCCTTTGCTGGTAACGGCTGATGCTGCCTTGATTAATTAAGGCACGCACATCAATCGCAGCGGTACTCTCCACGTTAGCGCTCCATGGGCCAGCAGCAGTCAGGGGCTGGCGACGTTTCCTGAAAAAAAGTGTCGGCTATGATAACGGATTGTCTGCGTGTTGACCTGTCTTATTAAGGAACAACCGTTACGACAGCGGTGAATAAAGGCCGTTTTGATAATGCGCTTTGATACTTAGCCGCTATGAACGCGGTTAAAAGTGATGGAAAACTGTGCAAAAGCCGTAAATGTTAACTAAATTTTGCAATAAGGTTAACAAATCTCTCTTATGCGCCTTGCCAGTTGGCTGGCCTGCTACTTACGCTGGGTTATGGATAAAAATTACCTGTTTAATCAGCGCATTCGCTTGCGCCATCTGCACACTTTTGTCGCCGTTGCTCAGCAAGGGACGCTCGGTCGTGCCGCCGAAACGCTGTCGCTGAGCCAGCCTGCGCTGTCCAAGACCCTTAACGAACTTGAGGAGCTGGCCGGTGCACGGTTATTCGATCGCGGGCGGCTGGGCGCGCAGTTAACCACCATGGGCGAGCAGTTCCTGACCCATGCGGTGAGGATCCTTGATGCGTTGAATCACGCCGGGCAATCCTTCAGCCCGGCAGAGATTGATCAGCCGGCGGTGCTGCGCGTGGGCGTGTTGACCACCGTGGCGCTGGGGATGCTGCCGTCGATACTGGATCGCTTCCACCAGCTGCAACCTCAGGCGATTGTTCAGGTGGCTACCCTGCACAATAACGTGCTGATTGCCGGTTTGAGAGCCGGAGAATTTGATGTCGGCATCGGTCGCATGGCCGATCCGGAAATGATGACCGGGCTGACCTATGAACTGCTGTTTATGGAAAATTTACGGCTAGTGGTTCGGCCCGATCACCCGTTATTGAGTGACAACGTCACGCTTTCCAAAGCCTTGTCCTGGCCGGTAGTGATTTCGCCGGAAGGCACGGCACCCCGACGTCTGGCAGATGAGATGATCAAAGAACAGGGCTGCCGCTTGCCGTCCACGCTGGTGGAAACGTCGGCGACGTCCCTCGCCCGGCAGCTTGCCTTGCGTTACAACTACGTCTGGTTTGTGCCGTCGGGCGCGATCAAAGAGGATTTGCTGCATCAGTCGCTGGCCGCGTTGCCAATCGCATCGCACGGGCCTGGTGAATCGGTGGGGATCATAACCTGTACCGGCGCGCCGTTAAGCCTTAGCGCAGAAGTGCTGCTGGCTACCGTGCGTAAATCCCATTCAGGGTAGCCAGCTTAAGGCTTAACGACTGCGTTTGGCGTGGCGTTCGCGGTTTTCCAGCCGGGCCTGCTCGGTTTTCTTCAATCCGACATAACAGGCCCCGCTGCCGCCATGCTGCGGCAACGCGCAGCAGTAAGCCTGTACCAGATCGAACTGCTGCAACCAGCGATCCAGATAGCTGCGCACGATGTTGGCATGTGAATCATCTTCCCGCCCTTTACCGTGCACAATCAACAGATTGCGGTAGTTCTCCTGCTCGGCCAGCAGCATAAAGCTGTAAAGCGTCTGTCGGCAGGCTTCCACCGGCTGCCGCAGCAGATTCAGCGTGGCGTTGGCGGGATATTTTCCGTGGCGCAGCTTATCCAGAACGCCCTGCTGAATACCTTCGGCCTTGAATTCTAACGGCGTTTCGCGCGGGAGTATGGTGAGAAAACCGCTGGTCAGGGGATTATCCAGCTGCAGGTCTTCCAGGGTGTTTCGGGGTGATTTGGTTGAGGGGGATTTCAACCAGTGAACATTGGCGCAATCCTTTAGCGGCTTAACGTCTTCCAGTGCCATCGCATCTTTAAACAGATCCTGCTCGTCAAGATTCATCTTGCGGTCCCCCGGAGGTCAAAAAAACGGAGGTGGAGAATGGCTCCACCCAGCAAGTTTAGCAAAAGTCTCGCCGGAAGCTATCCCCTTAATCGCCCCGCGAAAGCGCGTAACGGGCGCTGGCCTCATCGGTGATCAGCCCGGTCACCCAGCGTCCCCGTAATGCGGCGGCGATCGCTTTATGCTTGTCCTCACCGCCCGCAAAGGCGATCACTTTACGTTGCGTCTGCGCGGTGAGTTCCACGCTGGTCAGCCGCCGATCTAACTCGCTTGGCACCCGCTGGCCATCCTCACCGATAAAGTGCCCAAGCATTTCTGCCGCCACCTTAAGCGATTCCAGCGTACTCACCTGGCTGTCGGTAATAAAGCCGTCGGCATTCAGCGGGCAGCCTGCGGCAACCTGCCCGATGCCAACGAACATGATATCGGCACTGGCCGCTTTTTCGGTGACGGTGCGATAGATGCGGTGGTTACACCACAGATCGCGGTCTTCTACGCTGTCGGCATACAGCGGCGCAGGCAGAATAAAATAGCGGCCCTGGGTTTTCTCCGCCATCCACAGCGGTACGTCATAGCGGGTACAGGAACCATCACTGGCAATTGCGCCAATCAGTGACACGCAACTGTGCTGCGGCCGGTCAAACTCGGGCAGCTCATCAATGGTTGCCCGCAAGGTGCGTCCCGAGCCAACGGCAATGGTTTGCGCGTCTTCCAGCTTCAGCGTTTGTGCCATCACTTCCGCGCCGGCAACCGCGATCATCTGCTGCAAGCCTTCACCATCCACTCCCGCCGACGGCACCACCTGACAGATCTCCAGATTGAAGCGGGTTTTCATCTGTTCGGCCAGCGTCATGCAGTCCGCCACCGGATGGGTAATGCTGACGCTCACCAGGCCCTCCTCTACCGCCAGCGCCACCAGCCGCTGGGCCACCTGGCGTGATACGCCAAGCTTATCGGCAATGTCGTGCTGGGTTTCCCCAGCGACGTAATACATCCAGGCGGCTCTGGCAGCCTGATCCAGTTTCTTATTGTGCTTACTCATTCCTTGGCTCCGCGATTTTTTTCCAGCTTACTCTGAATAATTGCCCGACCATCGGGCAAAAGCAAATTTTGTGATCTATCCCGCAGACAGCCGTGCGCAGAATCAGCAGGCTATAACGCATCAGGCAAAAGCCCCTTTTGCGAGCAAATGCCCAAAATCAGGAGAGAATGATGACCACTGCTACCCCGTCGATTTGGCTGCACATTGGTGCAGGATCCTTTCACCGTGCCCATCAGGCCTGGTATCTGCATCGCCTGATGGCTCAGGGTGATTGCCGCTGGGAGATCGCGCTCAGCAATATTCGCGATGATGCGGTACCGCTGTTTAAGGCGCTGGCCGCGCAAAATGGCGAGTACACGCTGGAAACCGTCACCCCGGAAGGGGAACGTCAGTATGAGAAAATTACCTCAATAAAAACCCTGGTGCCGTGGGACGCGGAGCTTAAAGGGCTGATCAAGCAAGGCGCCGATCCGCGTACTAAAGTGATTGCCTTTACCGTGACCGAGAGCGGTTATTTTCTGGATAACGATCACCAGTTAGACCCTGAGCATGCGGATATCAAAGCCGATCTGCGGGGAGAGGCACGGACGATTTATGGTGCCCTGACCCGCGTGCTGCTGGCCCGCATGGCCGCGCACGGCAATCCGCTGACGTTGCTTAACTGCGACAACCTGCGGCATAACGGCGAACGTTTCCGCCAGGGTTTCCTCACCTTCCTTAAACTGCGCAACGAGCCGGCGTTACTGGCCTGGGTTACGGAAAATACCACCTCGCCCAATACCATGGTCGACCGTATCACGCCGCGTCCGACTGCCGATATCGCGCCGCGCGTGCTGGACGCCACCGGTTTTGCCGATAACGCGCCGGTAATGGCGGAAGCCTTTATCCAGTGGGTAATTGAGGATGACTTTGCCGCCGGACGACCGGCGCTGGAAAAGGTCAATGTGGAGATGGTCGACTCCGTGCTGCCATGGGAAGAAGCCAAAATCCGCATCCTGAACGCCAGCCACAGCTGCATTGCCTGGGCCGGGACGCTGGTCGGGCAGGACTTTATTCACCAGAGTACTCAGACCCAGGAAATTAAAGAGATGGCCTGGGAGTATGTCACTCAGGACGTGATCCCGTCGTTGTTGCCAAGCCCGTTAGATCTTGAGAACTACCGCAACGTGGTGCTGGCCCGCTTTGCGAATCCGTATATTCGCGACACTAACCAGCGCGTGGCCGCCGATGGTCTCTCGAAGATCCCTGGTTTTATTACCCCCACCCTGATGGAAACCTACCAACGGGGCGAAACGCCGCGCGCGACCTCGCTGCTCCCGGCGCTGTTCTTCCTGTTCCTGCAACGCTGGCATCAACAGGATCTGCCTTATGACTATCAGGACGGTGCTCTTGATGCAGCGGCACGCCATGAGATGTTCAGCCATAAGGATGCGCTGGCGCGCTATGCCGCCGATGCCACCCTGTTTGGGCCGTTGTCACAGCGCGCAGAGTTTGCCGCGTTACTGGAGCGTTCGGTCGCCAGCCTGCAAAGCTGGGCCAGACATCCGCAGCCGGTAAGCGAATAAGGAGCCGGTTATGTATCTCGGAATTGATGCGGGAACGTCGGAAATCAAGGCGCTGGTGATCGATCGACATGGCGAGATTATCGCTACTTCAGGCGCGAAACTCACGGTGCAGCGCCCTCATCCGCACTGGTCTGAACAGGATCCGGCTGAATGGTGGCAGGCGCTGCAACAGGCGGTCAGCAGCCTGCGTTCAAAAGTCGGCGAACGTTGGGCCAGCGTCCGTGCGATAGGACTCTCCGGCCAGATGCATGGCGCCGTGCTGTTTGACGGTGATAATCGGGTGCTGCGTCCGTGCATTTTATGGAACGACACCCGCAGTGCCGCAGAATGCCAGGAGCTAATGGCATTAGCCGCCGATCTGTCGGCGATTTCCGGCAATCTGGCGATGCCCGGTTTTACCGCGCCCAAGCTGTTATGGGTGGCGCGCCATGAACCGGCAATTTTCGCCCAGACGGCCAGCGTCCTGCTGCCAAAAGACTATCTGCGCTGGAAAATGAGCGGTGAGAAACTGAGTGATATGTCGGATGCGGCGGGCACCCTCTGGCTGGATGTGGCGAAGAGAGACTGGTCCGACAGCCTGCTGGCTGCCTGTGGCCTGACTCGCGATCATATGCCGCGCCTGGTTGAGGGATCTGAACCTGCGGGAAAACTCAAACCGGAACTGGCCCGCCAGTGGGGATTGCGTGATGAGGTGATCATCGCCGGCGGCGGCGGTGACAATGCGGCCAGCGCGGTGGGCATTGGCGCCGTCAATGCGGGCGATGCGTTTATTTCTCTGGGCACATCCGGCGTGCTGTTCGCGGTTAACGATCGCTTCCGCCCTAATCCGGCGTCTGCGGTCCATGCATTTTGCCATGCGTTACCTGAGCGCTGGCACCAGATGAGCGTGATGCTGACGGCTGCCAGTGCGCTGCGCTGGCTGTGCGATCTGCTGGGAGCGTCAGAAACCACGCTGTTAGCGGAAGTGGCCACCTTAAGTGCTGCTGAACAGCTCAACGCGCCGGTGTTTCTGCCTTATTTATCGGGCGAACGCACGCCGCACAACGACCCGCAGGCGACAGGATCGTTTCATGGGCTGACGCACGCCACCCAGCGATCCTCACTGGCCTATGCCGTGCTGGAAGGCGTGACCTTTGGCATGGCTGACGGCCTGCAGGTGCTGGAGGAGGCGGGCACCCGCATCAACAGCTGTTCACTGATCGGCGGCGGCGCCCGCAGTCCGTGGTGGGCGCAACTGCTGGCTGACGCGCTGAATATCCCGATTGTTACCCATAAGGGCGGTGAAGCTGGCGGTGCGCTGGGCGCCGCGCGATTAGGCTGGCTGGCTGATGGCGGTGACGAAGCCGTGGTCTGCCGCAAGCCTGCCGAATTAACCCGCTATCTGCCTGAGGCTGGCCGCCATCAGCGGCTGCAAAAGCGGCTGGCTTATTTCCGCTTGCTCTATCAACAACAGCGCGAGGCTCGCGCACTCGGTTTCTAAATCATCCCGGACGCCATGTCCGTCCGGGCCCTGCACGCCTTAGAGGAATCATCATGCAATCAGCAAAAAACTGGTTCGGCCTCCCCTTGTCTTTGATTTGGGGTTATATCGCCATTGCGGTGTTTATGAGTGGCGACGGCTTCGAAATGGCCTTCCTGTCAAAACACATCACCGACCTCGGATTCAGCCCGGCAGAGTCCGCTCTGGTGTTCACGATTTACGGTGCGGCGGCGGCGCTGGCGGCCTGGAGCTCGGGTGTGGTGGCAGAAATTATCACCCCGCAGCGCGCAATGCGCATTGGCTTCATCCTTTGGGTGGTGATGCATATCCTGTTTATGACCCTCGGACTGGGCATGCGTAACTATCCGCTGATGTTGCTGTTCTACGGCATCCGTGGGCTGGCGTATCCGCTGTTTATCTACTCGTTTGTGATGCTGGTGGTGCAAAACGTTCCTAAACATCAGCTTTCATCGGCGATGGGCTGGTTCTGGGCGATGTACTCGGTGGGCATTGGCTGTATTGGCAGCTATCTGCCGAGCTTCACTATTCCGTGGATAGGCGAAACCGGCACGCTGTGGTTCGCAATTGCCTGGGTGGTGGTCGGCGGCGTCATGGCGATGGTGCTGCTGCGCAAAGTGGGTGGCGAAAGTGAAAAGGCCAAGCTGACCACCCGGGAGAAGTTCACCGAGCTGTCCCGAGCGGTGACGATTCTGTTCACCAACCGCAATATCTTCCTCGCATGCCTGATCCGCATTATCAATACCCTGTCGCTGTTCGGGTTTGCGGTGATCATGCCAATGCTGTTTGTCGGCCGGTTGGGCTTTAGCATGTCGGAGTGGCTGCAGATTTGGGCGGTGTTCTTCTTTGTCACCATCTTCACCAATATTATGTGGGGCGTGCTGGGAGAATATATCGGCTGGATCCGTCAGGTTCGCTGGTTCGGTTGCCTGGGTTGCGCCCTGTCCAGCCTGGCGTTTTACTATCTGCCGGTCACCTTTGGCCACAATTACTGGGTGGCGATGATCCCGGCAGTGATGTTAGGGATTACGGTTGCCGCGTTTGTACCGATGACCGCGGTATTCCCGGTGCTGGAACCGAAACATAAAGGTGCGGCCATTTCGATTTATAACCTGTCTGCCGGGTTGAGTAACTTTTTAGCTCCGGCGATCGCCTCGCTGGTTTTGCCCTTCTTTGATATCGTCGGGGTTGTCTGGACCTATACCGGTTTGTACCTGTTTGCGGGGATCTTGACGCTAATCATAAAAGTAGAACAACCTGCTCGCGTGAACGAAAAGAGTAAAACAAAGCACTATTCGGGCAGCATTACCGCAGTGGATAAGCCTTAGGTTTGATTAAAATCAATATATTCAACGGGATGCAAATTTAAACAGCATCCCTTCTTTTTATATGGCTAAAACTGCTCGGATCAGTTCCCTTCTGTGACTAAAAAATGTTAAAATTGACCCCAGTCAATAATCAATCGAGCGTATCTCTATGATCCCGGAAAAGCGTGTTATCAACAGACGTATCCAGTCTGGCGGTTGTGCTATTCACTGTCAGGATTGCAGCATCAGCCAGCTCTGTATTCCCTTCACGTTGAACGAGCATGAGCTCGATCAGCTGGATAATATTATCGAACGCAAAAAGCCGATTCAGAAAGGCCAGACGCTGTTCAAAGCTGGGGACGAGCTGAAATCGCTGTACGCTATTCGTTCCGGAACCATTAAGAGCTATACCATCACCGAACAGGGTGACGAACAGATTACCGGATTCCACCTTGCGGGTGACCTGGTGGGCTTCGATGCCATCAATGGTGGCCAGCATCCGAGTTTCTCCCAGGCGCTGGAAACGGCCATGGTGTGTGAAATTCCGTTTGAAACGCTGGATGACCTGTCAGGCAAAATGCCAAGCCTGCGTCAGCAGATGATGCGCCTGATGAGCGGTGAGATTAAAGGCGATCAGGAAATGATCCTGCTGCTCTCCAAGAAAAATGCCGAAGAGCGACTGGCGGCCTTTATCTACGGCCTGTCTCGTCGCTTTGCCGAACGCGGCTTCTCTCCACGCGAGTTTCGTCTGACCATGACCCGTGGCGACATTGGAAATTATCTCGGCTTAACCGTTGAAACCATCAGCCGTTTGCTGGGTCGCTTCCAGAAAAGCGGAATGCTGGCGGTAAAAGGCAAATACATCACCATTGAAGATCATGATGTGCTGTCGCAGCTGGCCGGACAAAGCCGCGCCATCGCCTGATTAAACTCCGCCGGGTTGGCCTGCTAACCCGGCGTTTTTGCCCCCTTCCCGCCTTTTCAGTGCTGTTTATCTTAGCTTTAGCACCAGCTTTATATAAAAGAAGAAATCACTCGGACTGTTAATTCCCTTACCCAGTCTTGAAAGCGAAATATTCCCCTTAAAGTTGCGCTTAATTTTATCCTTATCCCGTACCCGGTTGCGGTACAGTCCAAGAAAATGTCGCGTCTCAACCAGGGCATGCCGCAATAAACAGAGCCTGACCGACTCATATCCTGGCTTACGGGAATAGTTGATTAATTTTTTAATCACATCGATATAGCTGGTTGCTCTGAGATCAAAATAATCCCCGCGATTGGTAATCGACTGAGCATTGTGCAGATAGGTATAGTCTTTCTCATCCGAAATATAAAAGTTGCCATTATTGATGGCTAATTCTACCGTCCACAAAATGTCCTTGTGGCTTTTGCCTTCATGGAAGGTCATTCGATGCCTTTTGACGTAGTCCGACCTGACCAGCTGTAGCCAAAGGTAATGGGGCCACTCATCGTTATCAACGCAGCTTTGCATCCAGCTGAATCCGCTAATCACTTTATTGCAGGATTGCTTCTGGTGGATCGCAACCTTATGTTCATGCCCGAAGCCATCGCGCCAGGCATTCATCACCAGTACATCAACGTGGTTCTCTTCCGCCAGCATTAAGCGGTTATAGATAAACCCTTCCCCGACACGATCATCCGCATCGAGGAACATCAACCATTTGCCGCGGTGAGCGGCCAAACCGGCATTTCTTGCCGCGTAAACGCCCTTATTGACCTGGTCTATCAATACCACCCGTGGATCGGCGATGGCGGCGATAATGTCGTGAGTGGTGTCGCTGGAACCGTCATTAATGACGATCAGTTCAAAATTAACCCGTTTTTCACGGCAAATTTCGTCTATCAAATCACCAATGCTATCCGCTGCATTAAACACCGGAATAATGATGCTCACATCAATATTATCCGTCATGGGTAAACCACTCTTATTTAACATTGTTGTCAGCCCCAGCATTCTGTTGGCATTGCCGGTTTCTCAGTTCAATCACTTCAGTATGTAAACACTCTTCACACAGCGCTTTATCCGTAGAGGTGACTCTGTCGAATAAATTCCTGTCCTTATCACATCGTTCACACTCTTTTTTCGCTAACACAACATTCAACCCCAAAACATCAATTTTAATCAGATTATTCATTCATGACTTATAATGACTGCCGTTACTAACCTGGCCGCAGATTATTGTGACGGTCTTTCATTGGTTCACGCTTCGGTTATAAAGTTCAGGGTTAGAGATTCCTAAAGTGCGAAATAATGAAGTTAAAAGATTAATTTCAACGGCTTGATGGCGGGATGTTTTTAACACCAACGGCTTTGAATCACCCCTTTTTCTGATTTCTGAAAAATGACCGCGTCTTGCTTTGCACACGCCAGCTACCGCTGATGGCGTGGGGTTGCTGGGGCCGGGTTGGCAACGCGGTTTTGCTAAGCCTTTTTTCTGCTGTTGTTAGCCGGCTGGCGAGGTGTGAATAGCCTGCTTATTATTTGTTATAATATTGATCCGCCTATAACTTTTTCCTTCTGCACGGGCCGCTATTGGGCTATCTTTAACCTATCACGATCAGTGTCTGGAGAACCCGTTATGACCAAGTATCAAAACATTCTCGTGGCGGTCGATCCGCAGCAGGACGATCAGCCTGCGCTACGCCGTGCCGTATACCTGAACCAGCGCCTCGGTGGCCGGATCACGGCTTTCCTGCCGATTTATGATTTCTCATACGAAATGACCACCCTGTTGTCGCCTGATGAACGCACCACCATGCGGAAAGGCGTGGTCAGTCAGCGCACCGAATGGATCCGCGAACAGGCCCAGTCTTATCTGGATGCGGGCGTCCACATTGAGATCAAAGTGATCTGGCATAACCGCCCTTACGAGGCGATCATTCAGGAAGTGCTGAATGGACGTTATGACCTGGTGCTGAAGATGGCTCACCAGCACGATCGCCTGCAGGCCGTAGTCTTTACCCCTACCGACTGGCATCTGCTGCGTAAATGCCCGTGCCCGGTTTGGATGGTGAAGGATCAGCCGTGGCCTGAAGGTGGCCGCGCCGTGGTGGCCGTTAACCTTGCCAGTGAAGAACCGCATCATGACCCACTCAATACCAAGCTGGTAAAAGAGACGCTGGAACTGGCTGATTTAGTCAACCATACCGAAGTCCATCTGGTAGGCGCTTACCCGATTACGCCCATTAATATCGCCATTGAACTGCCGGACTTTGACCCGAGCGTTTATAACGATGCGATCCGCGGTCAGCATCTGCTGGCGATGAAAGCGTTGCGGCAAAAATTCAGCATTGATGAGAAGTTTACCCACGTCGATAAAGGCCTGCCGGAAGAGGTTATCCCGAATTTAGCGGAACATCTGGATGCGGGTGTGGTGGTATTAGGCACGATTGGCCGAACCGGGATATCTGCGGCGTTCCTCGGCAATACCGCGGAACAGGTTATTGATCATCTGCGCTGCGATTTGCTGGCGATTAAGCCCGACGGTTTTACCTCGCCGATTGAACTTGATGATGATGAAGACGATTAATGTCAGTCTCTGAACAACAAAAAGGCCGGGAAATCCCGGCCTTTTTTTACACCTTAAGCCCCCGCTGACGGGGCACTTTTACAGGGCTTTCAGAATGGCATCGACGGTGGCTTTCGCATCGCCGAACAGCATCTGCGTGTTTTCCTTAAAGAACAGTGGGTTTTGCACACCGGCATAGCCGGTATTCATTGAACGTTTAAATACCACCACGTTTTGCGCTTTCCACACCTCTAACACCGGCATACCCGCGATTGGACTGCGTGGATCTTCCTGCGCAGCCGGGTTCACCGTGTCGTTGGCACCAATCACCAGCACGGTATCGGTGCTGCTGAAATCGTCGTTGATTTCATCCATTTCCAGCACGATATCGTACGGAACGCGCGCTTCAGCCAGCAGCACGTTCATGTGCCCAGGCAGACGACCCGCGACCGGATGGATACCAAAACGAACCTTGATGCCCCGGGCGCGCAGCTTTTCAGTAATTTCCGCAACCGGATATTGCGCCTGCGCGACCGCCATGCCGTAGCCTGGGGTAATGATCACCGAGGTGGAGTTTTTCAGCATGTCTGCCGTGCCTTGCGCATCAATCTCACGGTGCTCACCCACTTCATCGGTTTCACCGGTTGAGCTGCTGTCGGTGCCAAACCCACCGGCAATCACGCTGACAAACGAGCGGTTCATCGCCTTACACATAATGTACGAGAGGATCGCCCCGCTGGAGCCCACCAGCGCACCGGTGACGATCAGCAGATCGTTGCTGAGCATAAAGCCCGCTGCCGCCGCTGCCCAACCTGAATAGGAGTTGAGCATTGACACCACCACCGGCATATCCGCACCGCCGATTGAGGCCACCAGATGCCAGCCGAAAGCCAGCGCAATCACCGTCATAATCAGCAGAGCAAACACCTGTACTCCGGTGCTGTCGGTGCGGACAAAGGCAATCAGCAGGCAGAGTGAAACCACCAGCGCCAGCAGATTCAGCTTATGACGATGCGGCAGCATCAACGGACGGGATGAAATTTTGCCGCGCAGTTTGCCAAAGGCCACCAGAGAACCGGTGAAGGTCACCGCACCGATAAAGATGCCGATAAACACTTCGGTCAGATGGATATTTTCCAGCACCAAATCAAGGCCCGGGCCATGATCGAGGTAGCTGTTAAAGCCCACTAACACTGCGGCCATACCGACAAAGCTGTGCAGCACGGCAACCAGCTCTGGCATTTCAGTCATTTCGACCTTCTTCGCCAGACGGATACCGATGGTGCCACCGATGACCATCGCTAACAGGACCCAGCCAACGTTGCCGCTGTCCGGACCAAGCAAGGTCGCCAGCAGCGCAATCGCCATACCGCTGATACCGAACAGGTTGCCCTGTTTAGCCGTCTCATGTTTCGCCAGCCCAGCCAGGCTGCAGATAAAAAGAATTGCGGCAACAATGTATGCTGCAGTCACTAATCCTTCAGACATTGATTACCCCTTAGTTCTTACGAAACATTTTCAGCATGCGCTGAGTGACGGTGAAACCACCGAAAATATTAATACTGGCAATCAGCACCGCAACAAAGGACAGGAAGCTGACCCAACCGCCATGACCGATTTGCAGGACGGCACCGACCACGATGATGCCTGAAATGGCATTGGTCACCGACATCAGCGGCGTGTGCAGGGCATGGCTGACGTTCCAGACCACGTAATAGCCGACCACACAAGAGAGTGCAAAAACGGTAAAGTGCGACAGGAACGCCGCAGGTGCGACATTGGCGAACCAGCCAAACAGCACGATCGCCAGCGCGAACAGCACATATTTACGCAACGGAGAAACCGGCGCCTTCTCAACTTTCTCGACAGCTTTCGCCGCTGGAGCCGCTTTCGGGGCAGCAGACACCTGAATCGGCGGTGCCGGCCAGGTCACTTCACCTTCACGGATAACCGTGACGCTGCGGATCACCACATCCTCGAAATCTACGCTGATTTCGCCGTTTTTCTCTTTGCACAGCAGCTTCAGCAGGTTAACCAGGTTAGTGCCGTACAGCTGTGAGGACTGCGTCGGTAAACGGCTTGGCAGATCGGTATAACCGATGATTTTCACGCCGTTTGCGGTGGTGGTCACTTGATCGGCGACGGTCAGTTCGCAGTTACCGCCGGTTTGCGCCGCTAAATCAACAATCACGCTGCCCGGCTTCATCGAAGCCACCATTTCAGCGGTGATCAGCTTCGGTGCCGGGCGCCCTGGGATCAGCGCGGTAGTGACAATAATGTCGACCTCTTCGGCTTGTGCCGCAAATAACGCCATCTCCGCCTTAATAAAGGCTTCTGACATCACTTTTGCGTAGCCGTCGCCACTGCCCGCTTCCTCTTCAAAGTCCAGCTCAAGGAACTCGGCGCCCATGCTCTGCACCTGCTCTTTCACTTCCGGGCGGGTATCAAAAGCACGGACAATCGCGCCAAGGCTGCCAGCGGCACCAATCGCTGCCAGACCCGCCACACCCGCACCGATCACCATCACTTTTGCCGGCGGTACTTTGCCTGCGGCGGTGATTTGACCGGTGAAGAAGCGGCCAAACTCATGGGCGGCCTCAACAATCGCGCGGTAGCCGGCGATGTTGGCCATCGAACTCAATGCATCCAGCGACTGAGCGCGTGAAATGCGCGGCACGGCGTCCATCGACATCACGGTCACGTTGCGCGCTGCCAGTTTCTCCAACAGTTCAGGATTCTGGGCTGGCCAGATAAAACTCACCAGCGTGCTGCCCTCGCGGGTCAAGGCAATCTCGGCATCATCCGGTGCATTGACCTTCAGAATAATATCTGACTGCCAGACGGTAGCGGTGTCGACCAGCGTGGCGCCGGCGGCCGCATAGGCAGCATCATCAAAACTGGCCAGCTTCCCGGCATCGTGCTCAATCGCCACGCTGAAGCCGAGTGCTAAAAGCTGCTCTACCGTTTTCGGTGTTGCAGCGACTCGCGCTTCGTTGGGCAACCGCTCTTTGGTTATTCCAATTAGCATAATAATCCCTTTCATCAGAGGTGAAATGATGGTTGGTCCTGCTGCAACGGCCCAAACGACCGGTGCAGGATCTGTTTCAAACTGTTTATAACCTACTGAAAATATGTGCTGCGATCCAGCCACGGCACGACACTTCGCGACTTTTCATATAAAAATTCAGAGGAAAGCGGCAAAGGCATCACTTTGATACTGTATTTACTCGACAAACACGCATAATCTGCTAGCAAAAAACATCCTGACGGGCCTGCCAGCGTGGGAAAAACATATTATTTAACAATGAATTAACGATATAAGTGATATCAATAACCAGCTTAGGTGGTAAGCGGACGGCTAAGCGCGCAATTTAACAATTATTTAATATCCTCACCGTGGGTGTGCTCAGCGCAGACAACCAATCGCTCAAAATGGCTGAGACAGCAGGCATTATTACATGCAATAATCGGCTGCTAATCTGTTACACATCAAGAGTCCAGCACGTTTTCGTACTCATTTTTTGCGTAAGGCGAAGGATTATTTTTATGAAGCTGAAGAACACCATTCTGGCGTCAGCCCTGTTGTCACTCACATCATTATCCGCTTTTGCGGCACAGGAACTGTCACCAGAAAAAGCGGCCGCGCTGAAACCCTTTGATCGTATTGCGATTTCTGGCCGTTTTAATGCGATTAACGACGCCAGCGCTGCCGTGTCAAAACGTGCCGATGAGTTGGGCGCCGCTTCTTATTACATTCAAAGTATTAATGATACCAACGGCAATGGCGGGAACTGGCGTGTTGTGGCAGACGTGTATCACAATGATGCGCCTGCAGCGGCACCTTCTAACGACCGCGTGATCAACGGCGTTCGTGAACTGAATAAAGCTGAAGCCTATAAATTAGAACCTTACGATACGGTTTCGATCAGTGGTTTCTACCGCAGTCAGCCTGACGTCAATGATGCCATCACTAAAGCGGCAAAAGAGAAAGGCGCTGCGTCCTTCTTTATTGTTCGTCAGATTGATGCCAACAGCGGCGGCAACCAGTACATCACCGCCTATGTCTACAAAGCCAATGCGCCAGAGCGTAAAGTTCAGTCTCCAGACCTGATCCCTGCTGATTCTCAAGCCGGTAAAGCGGCGCTGGCGGCGGGTGGTGCGGAAGCGGCGAAGGTACAAATCCCAGGCGTTGCGTCCTCGCAAACGCCAAGCGCGGATGTGGGACGTTTCTTCGAGACGCAATCCTCTACCGGTCAGCGCTACACGGTCAAAACACCGGACGGCAAGAGCGTGCAGGAAGTGAGCGCCATCACTGCGGCACAGATGCAGCCATTCGACAGCGTGACCTTTACCGGCCACTTCGGTACCCCAACCGAAATTTCTGATGCTGTTGGTCAGGCGGCGATTAAGAAAGGCGCGAAGTACTATCACATCACGCGTCAATGGTCTAACCAGAGCGGCGGTAACCTGACGGTCTCTGCTGACCTGTTCAAGTAATCTCGTCAGAAGACGGCTCCCGGGCCGTCTTCTCTCTTTTGCATACTTCCTACCCTGATTGTGCATAACCAGTCACAAACCAGCCTGTTCGCATTGCATCTCCTGCCCTCACTCCGTAGAATCCCCGCCTTCTTCAGTTGATCCCTTCACGGCCCATGCTGTTTACACGCATTAAACGCGACGGATTATCACTGAACTGGTGTTTTATTCTGCTATCGGGATGCTTTTTTGGACAAAAAATTAGGTCTTACCGCGCTGACCGCGTTGGTTCTCAGCTCGATGCTTGGCGCGGGCGTATTCAGCCTGCCGCAAAATATGGCGGCAGTTGCCAGCCCGGCAGCGCTGTTGATCGGCTGGGCCATCACCGGCGCGGGCATTATTTTGCTGTCACTGGCGTTGCTGTTACTGACGCGCCTGAAGCCCGAACTGGATGGAGGCATTTTTACCTATGCCCGTGCAGGTTTTGGTGAGCTGGTCGGGTTTTGTTCCGCCTGGGGCTACTGGCTTTGTGCGGTGATCGCCAACGTTTCCTATCTGGTGATTGTCTTTTCCGCGCTCAGCTTCTTTACCGATTCGCCGGGACACGTGGTGTTCGGTGATGGTAACACCTGGCAGGCGGTGCTCGGCGCTTCCGTGCTGCTGTGGATGGTGCACTGGCTGGTGCTCCGTGGCGTGCAAACCGCCGCCAGCATCAATCTGGTGGCCACGTTGGGTAAGCTGGTGCCGTTAGGGCTGTTTGTGGTGCTTGCCGCCGTGGCATTTAACT
This sequence comes from Erwinia billingiae Eb661, assembly GCF_000196615.1. Lineage (NCBI taxonomy): Bacteria > Pseudomonadati > Pseudomonadota > Gammaproteobacteria > Enterobacterales > Erwiniaceae > Erwinia > Erwinia billingiae. Next base: position 2,257,487 of record NC_014306.1, on the reverse strand, counting down.
ATGACCGCTTCCATTTTGACTTTACCGGCCTGGCGCTGCACACGCCGGTCTGGCAGCAGGTGAAAGACACCATGCTGATAACCCTGTGGGTGTTTATCGGCGTGGAAGGCGCGGTGGTGGTGTCTGCCCGCGCGCGTAATAAGAAGGATGTGGGCCGCGCGACCTTACTGGCGGTAATGGCGGCACTGATTGTTTATCTGCTGGTCACCCTGCTCTCTTTAGGCCTGGTGCCAAGAGCGGAACTGGCTGGCATGCGCAATCCATCGATGGCCGGATTAATGACCCGTCTGGTCGGATCCTGGGGAGATGTGATCATCGCCGTGGGCTTAATTGTGTCGGTGTGCGGTGCGTATCTCAGCTGGACGATTATGGCCGCCGAAGTGCCGCTGATGGCCGCAGAGCATGGCGCCTTCCCGCGATCGCTGGCAAAGCAGAACCGTCGCGGCGCGCCTTCCGCGTCGCTGTGGCTAACCAATATCAGTGTGCAGGTGTGCCTGGTGTTGATCTGGCTGACGGGGTCGGATTACAACACGCTGCTGACCATTGCCTCAGAAATGATCCTGGTGCCGTATTTCCTGGTGGGTGCGTATCTGTTTAAGGTGGCGCGTCAGCTAAACCGACCGGGCATCATGGCTATCGCCAGCGGCGCCAGTGCGTATGGCCTCTGGCTGCTGTATGCCTCAGGCCCACTGCATCTGCTGCTTTCGGTAGTGCTGTATGCGCCAGGCGTACTGCTGTTCCTGTTTGCCCGCCGGGGTGGACGCGGCACAGCGCAGCTTAACGTGCTGGAAAAAGGGGCGATGGCATTGCTGGTGGTGGCGTCGGCACCTGCGATGTGGATGCTGGTTCGCTAGTGCGAAAAGGCCGGAAGGTTGACCGTTAAGCGGTCATCTTTCTGCTGCAGGGTCAGCGGCTTGACGTACTCCTGATGGACGAGGTCAAGCTGACGATCCGAAAGCGGATAAGGCAGAAGAATATCAAACTGCTCAATGTGTTGTTGTTCAGCGAGGGTAATCAATCGGGCGATGTTTATCTCATCGCTGACCTGGGTCGAAATGATTTGTAACGCCAGCGCTTTGAGTCTTTCAGAAGGGATTTCAGGCAGGTCGCGGGAGTTTCGGGTCACCACACCGAAAATCGGGATAACCCCATAGATCGCATCCATAAAGCTCCAACGCTTTTTACAGGATGCGGCGAGAAAATCGATATAATTGAGGCAGATATAATCACTGCACCCGGCAGATGCCAGCTTATTATCAGACACTCTCGTTCTCCTTTCTCTCAAGATTATTCCCCTGAGTCGCCACGGCAACCCGGCGGATATAATGGCATAGTATAGGGTGCTTATACTATACATCTGACGTTATTTAGCAGCGGGTAATAGTAGTTAAGTTTAACAAAGGGTAATCTTGCCTTTCCATTTCAGAAAAACAGCCCTATGAACAAAATCGTGTTTGTCGAAGATGACCAGGATGTTGGTGAACTGATCGCCGCGTACCTGAGTCGCCATGATATTGAAGTGATTGTTGAAAGCCGTGGCGATCGGGCCGAAGCGACCATCGCGGCAGCCATGCCAGACCTGGTGATGCTGGATATTATGCTGCCTGGCAAAGACGGCATGACCTTGTGTCGGGACCTGCGTGCCGGCCAGGACTGGTCGGGGCCGATCGTGCTGCTGACGTCTCTCGACAGCGACATGAATCACATTCTCTCTCTCGAGATGGGGGCCAATGATTACATTCTGAAAACCACCCCACCCGCGGTATTGCTGGCGCGGCTACGCCTGCATCTGCGTCAGGCTGGCAGCAGCAGCCAGAGTGATGAGATCGCGCCTAAAGTTGCCGGTCAGAATGCGTTGCGCTTCGGCACGCTGGCTATCGATCCGGTCAACCGCCAGGTTTCGCTGAATAATGAAGTCGTCGCCCTTTCAACTGCGGACTTTGATCTGCTGTGGGAGCTGGCGACGCATGCCGGGTCGATCCTTAACCGCGATGCCCTGCTGAAAACGCTGCGTGGCGTCAGCTATGATGGCATGGATCGCAGCATTGACGTGGCGATCTCCCGCCTGCGTAAAAAGTTGCTGGACAGCGCCACCGAACCCTATCGCATCAAGACCATTCGTAATAAGGGCTACCTTTTTGCGCCACACGCGTGGGACGCTAAATGAAGAAGCTGTTTATTCAGTTTTACCTGCTGCTGTTCGTCTGCTTTCTGGTCATGGCGATGCTGGTCGGCCTGGTGTATAAATTTACCGCCGAGCGGGCCGGTCGTCAGTCGATGGATGACCTGATGAAAAGCTCGCTCTATCTGATGCGCAGCGAACTGCGTGAAATTCCGCCACGCGACTGGAATAAAACCATCGATAATCTGGAGCTGAATTTATCTTTCAAGCTGCATATAGAACCGATGAGCAGCTATCAGCTGGATCCCCCGACCCTGCGCCGCTTGCGCGCCGGTGAGATTGTGGCGCTGGACGATCAGTACACCTTCCTGCAGCATATTCCCCGCAGCCACTATGTGCTGGCGGTTGGGCCTATTCCCTATCTGTTCTTCCTGCATGAGATGCGCATTCTGGATATCGCGCTGTTAGCCTTTATTGGCATCTCGCTGGCGCTGCCGGTGTTTATCTGGATGCGACCGCACTGGAAAGACATGCTCAGGCTGGAAACGGCCGCCCAGCGCTTTGGCCAGGGCCATCTGAACGAGCGCATCCATTTCGACAGCGCCTCCAGCCTGCTGCGCCTTGGCGTGGCGTTTAATCAGATGGCCGACAACATCAATACGCTGGTGGCCAGTAAAAAACAGCTGATTGACGGCATCGCCCATGAATTACGCACCCCGCTGGTTCGCCTGCGTTACCGGCTGGAGATGAGCGATAACCTCACCGATGCCGAAGCGGCGGCGCTGAACCGGGACATTGGTCAGCTTGAAGCGCTGATTGAAGAACTGCTGACCTATGCCCGGCTGGATCGCCCTAAGGTTGATCTGAATTTGCAGTCACTGGATTTAGCCGAATGGCTGCGTGAACGGCTGGATGATATCCGCTCGGTTCAGCCTGACTTCACTATCGAACTGGATATGCCGCAGCGTCAAAACCTGGGCGTGGCGGATACCCGCCTGATGGAGCGGGTGTTGGACAACCTGGTCAACAACGCGCTGCGCTATGCTGACCAGCGGCTGCGGGTCGGCCTGTGGTTTGACGGTGATACTGCCTGCCTGCAGGTGGAAGACGATGGTCCGGGCATTCCGCTGGAAGAGCGCGAGCGCGTATTCGAGCCCTTCATGCGTCTCGATCCCAGCCGTGACCGCGCGACTGGCGGCTGTGGCCTGGGCCTGGCGATTGTCCACTCCATTGCCCAGGCATTTGACGGCTATGTGCTGATCGATGCCAGCCCGCTCGGCGGCGCCAGCGTTCGCTTTTGCTGGCCAGTTAATTTACCCTTATCGTCACCTCGCGCTGCCTGACAGCGCCATAAATCATTCAAGGGAGCGCCATGTCATCTGCCTACGCTAATTTAACCCGGACCTTCACGCGCCTGTCGCGATTCGGCCACCTCTCCGCCATTGCTGGCTGGGATATGATGACCATGATGCCGCCAGGTGGCAGCAGCGCGCGCGGTGCTGCCCTGGCGGAACTGAGCGTGCTGCAGCACGAAATCCTGACCGCAAAAGAGGTTGGCCACTGGCTGGATGAAGCTGAACAGGCTTCACTGAATGATGTTGAGCGCGCCAACCTGTTCGAGATGCGCCGCGCATGGCAGCAGGCTGCCCTGCTTCCCGCCTCGCTGGTGGAAGCCAAATCGATTGCCGGTTCCCGTTGTGAGCACGCCTGGCGTCAGCAGCGTCCGGCTAACGACTGGCAAGGGTTTGCAGAGAACCTGAAGGAAGTGGTGAAGCTGAGCCGCGAGGAAGCCGAAATCCGCGCCCAGGCTAACGGTTGTTCGCGCTACGATGCGCTGCTGGATATTTACGAGCCGGGCATGACCAGTGCCAAACTGGATAAGACCTTTGGCGAGATCAAAGAGTGGCTGCCATCGTTACTGCAGCGCATTGTTGATAAGCAGGCTCAGGAAGTGGTGGATGTGCCGGTTGGCCCGTTTGCGGTCGAATCGCAGAAACAGCTGGGTCTGGCGGTGATGAAGCAGCTGGGCTTTGATTTCAATGCGGGCCGACTGGATGTCAGCGCGCATCCGTTCTGCGGCGGCGTTCCTGATGACGTGCGCATCACCACCCGCTATAACGAGAACGAATTTATCAGCGCGATGATGGGCGTGATCCACGAAACCGGTCATGCGCGCTACGAGCAGAACCTGCCAAAGCAGTGGGCAGGCCAGCCGGTTGCTCATGCCCGCTCCACCGCGATCCACGAATCGCAAAGCCTGTTCTTTGAAAAACAGCTCGGACGCAGCGCGGATTTCCTCAGCCTGCTGCTGCCCCAGGTTAAGCTGCTGATTGGCGATCGTCCGGAGCTGGAAGAAGGCAATTTTATCGCGCTGAATCAGCGGGTGAAGCCAGGCCTGATCCGCGTTGATGCCGATGAAGTCAGCTACCCGGCACACATCATTCTGCGTTATGAGATTGAACGTGCGTTAATCGAAGGCGAGATTGAGGTCGACGATATCCCGGATCTCTGGCAGGAAAAAATGCAGTCACTGCTGGGTCTGGATACCACCGGCAACTACCGTGACGGCTGTATGCAGGATATTCACTGGACCGATGGTGCCTTTGGTTATTTCCCAACCTATACCCTGGGTGCCATGTACGCCGCTCAGCTGTTCCAGGGCGTGAAGAAAGCGCTGCCTGACGTTAATGAACTGCTGCGCGAAGGCAACCTGCAGCCGGTGTTTGACTGGTTACAGCAAAATATCTGGCAGCACGGCAGCCGTTTCAGTACCAAACAGCTGATTGAGAACGCCACCGGGGAAGATCTTAACCCGCAATACTTCCGTCAACATCTGGAAAATCGTTATTTAAACGGCTTCTGATCCCCCTGCAAGGCAGGCTACACGCCTGCCTTCCTCACTTCGTACAATCCGTTACACGCCGATACCAATCACTCACTGAAAGCCTTTCCCCCTTCTCATATAGTTACTTCACCGGCCCCGCAGTGGGCTGACACATGAACTAAACTTTTGAGGGTTTTTCAATGAAAAAATTATTTGCTCTGGTTGTAGCCGCTGCAATGGGTATGTCTTCAGTTGCTTTCGCTGCTGAAACCACCGCCGCTCCAGCAACCACTTCTGCTGCAACGACTGCTGCTCCGGCTAAAGCGACTACCGCTAAGCATCACAAAAAACACAAAGCAACTGTGCAGAAAGCGCAGGCTGCCAAGAAAGTGCACCACAAGAAAACCGCTAAGAAGCCAGTTGCTCAGAAAGCGCAGGCTGCTAAGAAAGTGCACCACAAGAAAGCCGCTAAGCCAGTAGCTCAGAAAGCGCAGGCAGCGAAAAAAGTACATCACAAGAAAGCCACTAAGCCAGTCGCTCAGAAAGCGCAGGCTGCTAAAAAAGTGCACCACAAAAAAGCCACTAAGCCAGTCGCTCAGAAAGCGCAGGCTGCTAAAAAAGTGCACCACAAGAAAGCCGCTAAGCCAGTAGCTCAGAAAGCTCAGGCAGCGAAAAAAGTACACCACAAGAAAGTTGCTAAGAAAGCCGCTGCTCCTAAAGCGTAATTCATGAAGCGGGAGCCAGACTCCCCCCTCAACAGCCTTTCAATCAAACACCCGGATTATTCCGGGTGTTTCTTTCCTGGAGTATCGGATGATGGTGCGTCGCTATTTATTCGAAATTATCCTGGGCTTTATGATCCTTTGTGGTGTTATCGCCGCCAGTTTTTACCTGTAACTTTCGTAGCGTGCTGATATTCCAAATTAAACTCCCTTTTTTTTGACTATACGACTATAGTTATTATCACGCCGTGGTTAACTCCCCCCATTAATTCTCCACTCAGAGAGAGACATGCGACTGACAGCTGTTTTTTTAATCGGATGTTTAGCCTTTTCGTTTTATGCCCACGCAGATGATGACGATGAAAGCCCTAGTGCCGCTGACGTCAAAACCCTGTTCTTTGGGAAAGACGATCGCAAACCTGTCGCTGATACCGCCAGCCCACCCTGGGAAGCCATCGGCCAACTGGAAACGGCAAGCGGCAATCTCTGTAGCGCTACCCTGATCTCTGCTCACCTGGTTCTGACCGCCGGCCATTGCCTGTTGGCCCCGCCGGGTAAAGTCGATAAAGCCATTGCTCTGCGCTTTATTTCAAATACCAAAGGTCGCTGGCGTTATGATATTCACGATATCGAAACCCGTGTCGATCCCGAACTCGGCCACAAATTGAAAGCAGACGGTGACGGCTGGATTGTCCCTTCTTCTGCGGCCCCTTATGATTACGGTCTGATTATTTTGCGCAATCCGCCTTCCGGTATTACGCCAATCCCGTTATTTGACGGTAGCCGCAGCGATTTAACCGATGCGTTAAAAACCCAGGATCGCAAAGTGACCCAGGCAGGCTATCCGCTGGATCATCTGGAAACGTTGTATTCTCATAGCGATTGTCTGGTGACCGGCTGGGCACAAAAAGGCGTGCTTTCACACCAGTGTGATACCTTGCCTGGCGACAGCGGTTCCCCGCTATTACTGAAGGTGAATGATGCGTGGCAATTGATTGCGGTGCAAAGCTCAGCACCCGCAGCGAAAGACCGTTATCAGGCCGATAACCGGGCGATTGCCGTCACCGCTTTCCGCGATAACCTGGAAGCATTAGCTCAGGAATAAGTCAGATGGGCAAGTGAGGTTCCGATTCGCTCCTGAATCTACCCCGCTTGCCCTTACCCCGTTAACTCCTTCCCCAGCCTGCAACAATGATCAGCATGCCGCTAAAGGCGATGATGGCACCCAGCCAGTCGTACTGGCTCAGCTTTACACCATCGACAAAACGCAACCACAGTAACGCGGTCACCACATAGACGCCGCCGTAAGCGGCATACACGCGTCCGCTTGCCGCAGGATGCAGGGTTAACAGCCAGACAAAGGCGGCCAGACTGGCCGCTGCCGGCAGCAGCAACAGCACGGAACCGCCCTTTTTAAGCCACAGGTACGGCAGGAAACAGCCTATAATTTCTGCCAGCGCGGTGAGAAAAAACAGCAAGGTTGTCTTAAAAAACAGCATTCATTCACTCTCTGAAACCTAAACGAAGACGCGGCTGACTGGTGAGCCTTTTCAGCCTGATGATATACTATCTTAAGCATACGCTTGCCGACAGGCGTTGGGATCAACAGCAAAACCAAGGAAATGACGATGAAACAATGGCAAAAACATCTGAGCAAGGCTGCTCTGCCGCTGGTGCTTTTTGGCACTTTGTTCAGCATCCAGCACAGCGCACAGGCGCAAACTGACAGGTTGATTATTCAGGATGGCAATAATGCCCTGAGCAATGAGCAGGCTCGTCAGGAAAAAGAGCAATGGGATGAAACTCATCGTTTACGTAACAAAGTAAACTCGCGCGTTGAGAAGAATTTCGACAAGTACGATCGGGCTGCTGATACCCGTGATGCCTGCGATCAAAGTCTGAACGTGAATGCCTACTGGGAGCCGAATACTCAGCGCTGCCTGGATCGCCGCTCTGGTCGTCAGATCATTGCGCCCTGAGCTGCTATAGTTAGCACAGTATTGATAGCACACGCAAAAATAGGGATGACATGATGAAACACACTAAGTGGATGTTAGCCGCACTGATGGTTGTTGCACCTCTGGCCGCACAGGCTTCCTGTGAAACGGTAAAAGCGGATATTAATCAGAAGATTATCAATAATGGCGTAGCGGCGGGCGATTTCTCGCTGGATATCGTGCCAAACGATCAGGCAGACCAGGCCGGCGGCCAGGTTGTCGGTCACTGTGAAAACGATACGCAGAAAATTGTCTATAAGCGCAACGGCGCCGATAATGACGCGGTGCCAGCCAGCACCGGCACTTCACAGGATGCACCCGCTTCCTGACGCGTTGGGGGCGAAACGCTTCGCCCCCTTTAACTCTTTAACTCTTCAACTCTTCAACTCTTCAACTCTTCAACTCTTCAACTCTTCAACAATTCTGCCATGCCCGTGCCACCTAATGCGGTTTTGTCGCCGGGATAAATCGCGCGATCACCAGACTCGCCATCGCAATGCCCACCGACACCGCAAAAACCCAATGCAACGACAAGGCAATCTCACTCACCATCTGGTGCAGCGTGCCATGATGCAACGCTTCACGCTGTGAATGCGACATGATTTGTTGTACCGGATCGTTGTAATCCGGCAGGCGGATCAGCAGGTTATAGTTAAGTACCGCGCCCAATACCGCCGTGCCCAGCGCTGAACCCAACATGCGGCTAAACATAATCGATGCGGTGCAGATGCCGCGAATATGAAACTCCGCAGTGTTTTGTACCGCAATCAGGAAGGTGGTGCTGGTCATCCCCATGCCGGTGCCGATCACAAAAGCTGATATCCCGGCGTGAAAGACCGAACTGTTGCTGTGTAGCGTCAGTAGCATCGCCGTGCCTACGATTAACAACACCGAACCCAACTGCGCGGTAAACCGGTATGAGGTTCGCTGCATCAATCTGCCACTGAGGGTGCTGGCGAGCGGCCAGCCGATCGACATCATCGCTAACGCACTGCCAGCCTGCAGCGGCGTGCCGCCGTTTACCCCCTGAATCCAGGTGGGCAGAAAGGCACTGATCCCCATCATCGCCGCGCCAATCACCAGATTTCCGGCATTGCCGGCGACCAGCGTGCGGCTGCGCCAGATAGCCATCGGGAACAACGGCTCATCAGCGCCCCGCTCATGCCTGACTAACGCATAGCCCGACAACAGAGCGATGACCAACAGCGCCACCGACCAGTAACCGAGGCTCTCGGCCTGTAACAACGCCGTTAACAGCGCTGTCACGGTGAGCATTAACCAGCCGCTGCCGGCCAGATTGAGCTTTTGCGTCTGTTCTTTGCTGGATTCAGGAAACCATTTGGCCAGCATCAGCATCGAGATAATGCCAATCGGCACGTTTACCCAAAATATCAGCGCCCAGTTAAAGTGCTGAACGATCCACGCGCCGGTCAGCGGTCCGGTAATGGCCGCAATTCCCCATACGCTGGAAAGCCACCCTTGAATGCTGGCCCGCTCTTTAGGCGGGTAAACATCGGCGATGATGGTTGAGGTCAGCGGCATAATCGCCCCTGCGCCCAGCCCCTGAAATGCGCGGAACAGGATCAGCCACGCCATATTGCTGGCAAATCCACAGAGTATTGAGCCGATCAAAAACAGTGAAGTGCCAATAAAGAACACCCGTTTCCGGCCCCAGAGATCCGCCAGACGTCCGTAGATTGGCACGCTCACTGCCTGAGTCAGCAGGTAGATAGAAAAAACCCAACCAAACAGCGAAAAGCCGCCGAGTTCGGCAATGATCGTTGGCATGGCGGTAGCAACAATAGTCACTTCAATGGCCGCCATAAACATCGCCAGCATGGCGGCGACCAGTATCCAGTGGCGATGCGTGACCTGGTGTTGTGCTGATTCAGACATAGGGTTCCCTTGATAAACTCCTTCTATTCTGGCCTGGTTTTAAGGACAGAGTTTCCGAAACGTGCTTTCTTATAAACGGCTATTTGTTACGGTGTCACCAATTTGACGATAAAATATTTTCATTGAACTCAAGCCAGTGCTGGTAAGGCTTCTGCATCAGTATGGTCGAAAACTATCCTACTGATTTTCGGCCTAAAACTTGGCACAGCCGTGACTAGCCTGCTATAGGTTTTAAGGCGCTTTCAAACCCTTTATCCAATAAAAGCGTTTAACGTCACATTTATAACCGTTTCCGGGGCACGCTTCATTCCGGAATATCAGGGAGAAAGGAATTCATGCAAAACCAAACGCTTCTCCGGCGTGCTGCACTGGCCGTTCTGTTTCTTGCCGTAGTCATTGGCTTGCTGGTATACGGCCTGGGCGTTGAAAGCATCAAAGCCCGCCAGGTAGACCTGGTGTACCTTGGCCAGCAGCATATGATGCTGGTGTTCTGGTCAATGCTGTTCGCCTTGCTGGTCGGCATCCCCAGTGGGATTATCCTCAGCCGCCCCGCCGCCCGAAAGTGGGCCGAGTATGTCATGCAGATCTTCAATGTGGGTAACACTTTACCGCCCCTCGCCGTTCTGGCGCTGGCGATGGTGGTGATTGGCATTGGCGATCGTCCGGCGATTATCGCCCTGTTCCTCGCGTCTTTGCTGCCCATTGTGCGAAATACCTATTCGGGCCTGTGTTCGGTGCCGGCCTCGCTGATTGAAGCGGCCAACGGCATTGGCATGACCAAAGGTCAGCGCCTGCGTAAGGTAGAATTGCCCAATGCCTGGCCGGTGATGCTGTCCGGCATCCGTGTGGCTACCGCAATTAACGTCGGAACCGCGCCGCTGGCGTTTCTGATTGGTGCCAGTAGCTATGGCGAGCTGATCTTCCCCGGCATCTACCTTAACGACTTCCCGACGCTGATCCTGGGTGCCGCTGCGACCGCGCTGTTTGCGCTGATCCTCGATATGTTGCTGGCAGGCCTTGGCCGTCTGGTCAGCCCGCATACGGCCGTTTAGAAGAATAATAAGGAGCAATACATGGCTAAGGCCTCTTCGTTAACCCGCTGGGTTCGTCATACCGCACTGGCGCTGAGCGCCACGCTGGCCATGAGTGCCACCGTGGCCGCCGCTGAACCGATTGTGATGGCGACGAAAAGCTTCACCGAGCAGCATATCCTTTCCGCGTTGACCACCCAGTATCTGCGCAAGAAAGGTTTCCAGATTGAAGCGAAAACCAATATCGCCACCACCATCGGCCGCAATGCGATGATCAATAAGCAGGTTGATATGACCTGGGAATATACCGGCACCTCGCTGATTATTTTCAACCATATCAACAAGCCGATGTCCTCGAAAGAGGCTTACGAGACGGTGAAAAATCTTGATGCCAAACTTGGCCTGGTATGGCTTAATCCGGCGCCAATGAACAACACCTACGCGTTTGCTATGCAGCGCAAACGTGCCGATGAAGAGCATATCGACACCATGTCACAGCTGGTGGCGAAGATTGAAGAAGTGCGTAAAAACGATCCCGACCATAACTGGATGTTAGGGCTGGATCTGGAATTTGCCGGCCGCTCTGATGGCATGAAACCTCTGCAGAAAGCCTACAACATGCCGCTGGATCGCCCGCAAATCCGCCAGATGGACCCAGGCCTGGTGTACAACGCCATTCGTGATGGTTTTGTCGATGCCGGACTGATCTATACCACCGATGGCCGCGTAAAAGGGTTCGAGCTGAAAGTGCTGAAGGATGATAAGAACTTCTTCCCAAGCTACGCGGTAACGCCGGTGGTCACCAAAGAGACGCTGGATTCCCATCCGGGACTGGCCGATGCGCTAAATACCCTGTCACCGTTTATCACCGATGAAGCCATCACCGAGATGAACAAGCGCGTTGATATCGATCATCAGTCGCCGCAGACGGTCGCGAGTGATTTCCTTAAATCGAAAGGCTTAATCTAAGGAGGCAGTATGGATACCATTCATTATATTATTGATAACTGGAGCTATTTAGCCTCACTGACCTTTCAGCATCTGTGGCTGGTCGGGCTGGCCGTCGGTATGGCGATCGTCATCGGCGTACCGCTCGGCATCGTCATTGTTCGCTATAAGTGGCTGGCAACGCCGGTGCTGGGCCTGGCGACTATCGTGCTGACCATCCCGTCTATCGCGCTGTTTGGCCTGATGATCCCGCTGTTTTCCATGATCGGTCAGGGCATTGGCGTGCTGCCTGCGGTCACCGCGGTATTCCTCTATTCCCTGCTGCCGATTGTGCGCAACACCCATACCGCGCTGGAAAATATACCGCCGGGTTTGCGTGAAGCGGGACGTGGAATCGGCATGACCTTTTCGCAGCGTCTGCGTTGGGTGGAGATCCCAATGGCGCTGCCGGTCATTTTCGGCGGTATTCGTACCGCGGTAGTGATGAATGTGGGTGTCATGGCGATTGCCGCCGTGATTGGTGCGGGTGGTCTCGGCCTGCTGTTGCTTGACGGCATCAGCGGCAGTGACGTCCGTATGTTGATTGCAGGCGCGCTGATGATTTGTTTGCTGGCAATTATTCTCGACTGGCTGCTGCACCGCTTGCAGCTGGCGCTGACTCCGAAGGGGATTCGATAATGATAAAACTGGAAAATCTCACAAAAACGTTTAGCCAGAAAAATGGGTCCACCTTTAATGCCGTGGATAACGTCAGCCTGAACGTGCCGGAAGGCGAAATGTGTGTGCTGCTCGGCCCTTCTGGCTGCGGAAAGTCCACCACACTGAAGATGATTAACCGTCTGATCCCGTCAACCAGCGGCAAAATCCTGATTAATGGCGAAGACACCAGCGGGCTGGATACGGTGACGCTGCGCCGCAACATCGGCTATGTGATCCAGCAGATTGGTCTGTTCCCTAACATGACCATCGAAGAGAACATTACCGTGGTGCCAAAAATGCTTGGCTGGGATAAAAAGCGCTGTCGTGAGCGCGCGACTGAGCTGATGAGCATGGTGGCGCTGGATCCGAAAACCTTCCTGCATCGCTATCCGCGTGAGATGTCCGGCGGACAGCAGCAGCGTATCGGCGTGATCCGTGCGCTGGCCGCAGATCCACCGGTACTGCTGATGGATGAGCCCTTCGGCGCGGTCGACCCGATCAACCGTGAAGTGATCCAGAATGAGTTTCTGGATATGCAGCGCCAGCTAAAGAAAACGGTGATGCTGGTCAGCCACGATATTGATGAGGCGTTGAAACTGGGTGACCGAATCGCGGTATTCGGTCAGGGGAAAATCGTGCAGTGCGCCAGCCCGGATGAGCTGCTGGCGAAGCCGGCTAACGACTTTGTTGGCTCTTTCGTTGGCCAGGACCGTACGCTGAAACGCCTTCTGCTGGTTCAGGCCGGCGACGTTACCGATCAGCAGCCCACCATCACCGTGAAGAAGAATACGCCGCTGTCTGAAGCGTTCGGCATGATGGATGACAACGACATGCGCTCCATTACCGTAGTGGATGATGACGGCAAGCCGCTGGGCTTTGTAAAACGTCGTGAGGCGCGCGGTGCCACCGGACAGTGTATTGAAATGCTGAACAAGTTTACCGTCACCGGTCGTGCGGAAGAGAACCTGCGTATCGTGCTGTCGAAACTGTATGAGCACAATCTGGTGTGGATGCCGATTGTCGATGAAGAAGGCCGATACAGCGGGGAGATTTCGCAGGATTATATTGCGGGCTATCTGAGTTCTGGTCGTACACGTCGCGCCTTGAACCTGTCCTGATCCGACGATAACTGACTTTCAGCTACAGGGACGCCGCTGAAAGTCAGTTAAGGGCCTTTTCCTGTCAGGCCGATGCAAACCGTCAAAACCTGACTGCGCTTAAATCGATGTATTTCGCCAAATCGCGCGTTTCAGCCCGTGGCAGATACGGCAGTTCCCCTAACAACGGTGCCTGAATGCTGTTGCTCAACACCTTAATAATTTCAGCGTAATGCGCCAGCCCCGGATTGATGCGGTTCGCGACCCAGCCCAGCAGCGGCAAACCATCATTAATAATCGCTTCCGCCGTTAACAGCGCATGACTCAGGCAACCCAGCTTGATGCCGACCACCAACACCACCGGAATTTTCTCTTCCACCACCCATTCAGAAAGCGGCCGTAAATCGGTCATCAGGCTGCGCCAGCCGCCGGTACCTTCCACCACCACATAATCCGCCTGCTCAGTTAACGAACTGAGTCCGGTGCTTAATGTGGCGTAATCAACGAAGATGTCCTGACTGGTGCTCACCTCATCATCGAGCACGGTGAACGGATTGATCGCGGCATAAGGCAATTGCAGCGTGGAGGAAGATTGCAGGATCAGCGCATCTTTGTTCCTGAGCCCCTGCTCTGTTTGCTGGCTGCTTTTGGCGACAGGCTTATAGCCCACCGTGCTTTTATTGCCTTCAGCCAGCTTCTGCAGGAGCGCGCGGCTGATTACGGTCTTCCCCACTTCAGTATCCGTGCCCGTCACAAATATCCGCTTCAACATTGCTGCCCTCCGTTAGTCATAACCGATCAAATTGATTAAAAAGAATTAACAATTAACAACCGGCATAGTAGGACAGTCTGCGGAAAGTCAGCTTGCGTTAGCGCAATATTTTATCGATAAGCGAGGAGAATCAGCCCTGCAGCAGTTTAACCAGCAAGGTGCCATCATAAAGGGCATCTTTTACCAGTGCGGCACCGGGCATCGTTCCGACGTTAAGAAATTGTGTCGGCTCGAGGGCGATCTGCTGGCTGTAAGCCGGGAGAGACTGACGATGGATGCAATCTGCTATCGCCGGGAAGAGAATGTCTCTGGCCTGATTGAGCGGAGAACCAATCAGTATTTTTTGTGGATTAAACAGGTTGACCATGATCGCCACAATGCGTCCCACGCTGTGACCGACACCGACGATCAGCTCGGTAGCCAGTGGGTCGCCTTGTAAGGCCGCATCGCACAACGCTTCCAGCGTCAACGGTTGGTCATGCAGCGTGCTGTCAGCGGAGGTTGCGAGCCGCAACGCCGCTTGTTCCAGCAGGTTCTCGCTGCTGGCAACGGTTTCCAGACAGCCGTGATTGCCGCAGTAGCACTGCTTGCCGTGAGGATCGACCTGGGTATGACCAATTTCAACCAGCGTGCTGCTGCCGTTATGTAACAGTCTGCCGCCGGTGATCACGCCGGCACCCACCTGATGGTCAATCACCACCTGGATGACGTTCTTCGCTTCCTGAGCGGCACCAAATAACGATTCCGCCAGCGTCCAGGCACAAACATCATGCTGAATATAGACCGGCAGACCGGTCCGCTTTTCCAGCTCGGGACCCAGCGGCATATCGGTGATGTGATAGAAAGGCATGCGATGAACTATGCCGCTGCGGGCATTGAGAATGCCGGGCAAGGTGATGGCGATCGCCGTCAGACGCTCGAGTTTTTGCTGATGACGGATAAAGAAGGCGTCCACTTCAGCAATAATGCGCCCGACTAACGGCTCGCTGTTTTCCACCGGTAACGGGCAGAGATCTTCGGTCACCAGCTGGCTGCTTAAATCGCGTAACGAGAGGGTAATATCACCGTTGCCAATACGAACAGAAAGGTAATGCCAGGCCTGAGTATCCAGAATTAATCCCACTGCGGGACGGCCGCGACTGCCGGCTTCCTGAAACTCGGTTTCCTGAACCAGGTGGGCTTCCAGCATCTCACGCACAATCTTGGTGATGCTGGCAGGCGCAAGCTGCGCCTTGCGGGCTAATTCTATACGCGAAATGGGACCAAACCGATCAATCAGCCGATAAACTGCCCCTGCATTTGTCTGTTTGATCTGGTCAATGTGGCCAGGCTGACCGTCCGCTATCACACCCCTGCTCCCACTTATTTTCGCGCTTCAAAATAAAGCTTTTGGTCATGGTGAAACACTTCGCGGATGGCGTCAAATATTTGATTCGGAATGTGATTTGCAGCACATAAAAGCCGTTCAGCCGGCTGATAATCCATCAGTTGGCGAGGGTAACAGCAGTTCTTTCATGTGTTTCATCAACGCGGTGGTTTCCCGCCGCTTCGCCCAAACCAGCCACACTTCTGACCAGGCATCCGCTTCTTTTAGCGCCACCCAACTGACATCCTCAAGACGAATGCGGCTGAATGAGGCCGGCAGAATTGAAATGCCTAATCCCGCTGAAACCAGTCCGAGAATGGTCATCGCCTCGCCCACTTCCTGGGCAATATTGGGCTGGATCTCGTAGCGTTGTAACAACGCCAGCGTTTCCGTGTACAGCGCCGTACCGACTTTAGGATCGAAGAAAACAAAAGGTTCCTGCGCCAACGCTTTGACAGAGATCTCCGGGCGCGTGGCTAAGCGGTGGGATTTCGGTAATACCGCAAATAACGGCTCGCGCAGCATCAGCTGATGGTCCAGGGTTTCAGGTAACGGCGTATTGCGCATCACCCCCAGATCCAGCCGCCCTTCGTTAATCGGCTCCAACTGCTGGCGGGTGTTGATTTCCTGCATCTGAATATGCACGCCGGGATAGCGCTGGCGAAAGGTAAACAGCGCATCAGAGACGGCGGTAATAAAAGGTGCGGATGAGGTAAAACCTATGCGCAGTTCCCCCTCATCTCCCCGGTGCAGCCTGGCGGCCTTATCCGCAGCCTGATCGACCTGCAGCAGGATTTGCCGGGCATCGAGCAAATACTGGCTGCCTGCGGCGGTAAGCTGCACGCTGCGGTTGGTGCGGGCAAACAGCCTGGCACCAATTTGCTGCTCAAGGATTTGGATCTGCTGGCTGAGCGGTGGCTGTGAGATATTCAGCCGCTGCGCCGCCCGGCCAAAATGCAGCTCCTCTGCAACCGCAATAAAGTAGCGCAGGTGACGAAGCTCAATAGTCATATTTTAAACATCTCATTCGAGATTATTAATAGATTAGACATCATATTAATCCCTTATTACAGTAAACAGAATAATTTCATTTCAAGGATTTGCAGTGAATCGCTCATCACCTTCCGCGACGCTTCCTGACAGCCTGCAGCGGCCTTCTGAACCCCTCCCGCTCAGCAATGAGTACATCAATCGCGGCACACCGCAGTTTATGCGGGTCACGCTGGCGCTGTTTTCCGCCGGACTGGCGACCTTTGCCCTGCTTTATTGCGTGCAGCCCATAATGCCGGTGCTCTCGCAGGAATTCGGCGTATCTCCGGCGGCCAGCAGCCTGTCACTTTCCGTTGCGACCGGCTTGCTGGCACTCGGGCTGTTGGTAACGGGGCCGCTGTCGGATGCGATTGGCCGTAAATCGGTGATGGTGACCGCGCTGTTGATGGCAGCAGTCTGCACCTTGCTTTCTGCCACCATGACCAGCTGGCACGGCATTTTGATTATGCGCGCGCTAATCGGGCTGTCATTAAGCGGCGTGGCGGCCGTTGGCATGACCTATCTCAGTGAAGAGGTGCATCCTGGGGTGATTGCCTTCTCAATGGGCCTTTATATCAGCGGCAATTCGATTGGCGGCATGAGCGGCAGGCTGCTGAGCGGCGTGATCACTGATTTCACTTCCTGGCGGGTGGCGGTGGCGGTAATTGGCTGCTTTGCGCTGGCTTCGGCGCTGATGTTCTGGAAAATTCTGCCGCCTTCGCGCCATTTCCGGCCTGCCTCGCTCAAGCCGCGCAGTTTACTGATTAACTTCCGGCTGCACTGGCGCGACAGCGGTCTGCCGTTGCTGTTTGCGGAAGGCTTCCTGCTCATGGGCGCGTTTGTGACGATGTTTAATTACATCGGCTATCGCCTGTTGGCGCCGCCTTATGGGCTCAGTCAGGCCATTGTAGGCCTGCTGTCCGTGGTGTATCTGACCGGATCCTGGAGTTCCCCTAAAGCGGGCGCGATGACCGCCAAATATGGCCGCCCGGCAGTACTGTTGTTTTCCATCGGGATGATGGTGGTGGGCATTCTGCTGACGCTGTTCAGTTCGGTATGGCTGATTTTACCGGGAATGATGCTCTTTACCGCGGGGTTCTTTGCCGGCCATTCGGTTGCCAGCGGCTGGATTGGCCCACGCGCCAGACGTGCCAAAGGACAGGCAAGTTCGCTGTATCTGTTTAGCTATTATCTGGGTTCGAGCCTGGCGGGCACGTTGGGAGGCGTTTTCTGGCATCAGTTTGGCTGGGTTGGCATTACCGCCTTTATCTGTACCTTACTGGTGCTGGCGTTGCTGGTGGGCGTTCGTCTTCGCAGCAAAGCGTTATAAAATAACGGGCCTTGCGCCCGTTCTTTTGTTTGTCCGCTACTTGGTACGGTCAGCGTAACGTTTGTGCAGCTTCTGCAGTTTGGCTGGGATCACGGCCAGGCAATAACGGTTCTGTTGCCCTTCACCTTCCCAATAGTTCTGATGATACTCTTCCGCCGGATACCACTCGGCCGGACCTTCAATGGTGGTCACGATCGGGCTGGTCTGATCTTCCTGCGCACGCACAATTGCCGCTTTGGCTTCTTCTGCCTGCGCTTCATCAGCCGGGAAAATCGCTGAACGGTACTGCGTGCCGATATCATTGCCCTGGCGGTTCAGCTGGGTAGGATCATGGGTGGCAAAGCTGATATCCAGCAGGTCGCCATAGCTGACTTTCTCCGGATCGAAGCCAAGACGAATGGCTTCTGCATGGCCGGTGTTGCCATCGCAAACCTGACGGTAGGTTGGATTGCTGGTGTGGCCACCAATATAGCCACTCTCTACCGACACGACGCCAGTAATCTGTTTGAAGACCGCTTCTGTGCACCAGAAGCAGCCCCCGGCGATGGTTGCATATTCAATTGTCATGGTGACTCCTCTTTTACGATCGTGCCGGACTCAGTGACAGCCTGTCCGGCTTAATATCGGCCATTGCAGCATAAGCGTATCAATAATGCTATCCAGTTCTGCGCGGCTGGCGCCTTCGCGGGCGCGGACGGACATGCCCTGCAGTAAGCATCCCAGATAGGCAGAAAGCGCCGTGATGTCGGTCTTCGCGTCCAGCTCACCTGCGGCCTGACGCGCCAGCAGAAACTCATTCAGGTGATTCTCCTGACTGTTGTGGCGCGCGCGCAGCATATCAGCGACCTCGGATGAATCCGCTGAGAGTGCGGTAGAGGTACAGATAAAGAAGCAGCCGGCCGGTTTTTTGCCATCGGTAAAGCAGGCGGCGGTGGAACGAAAATACCCTTCCACGCCTTTCTCTACGCAGCTTTCAGGGCAAGCCAGAGCAGCCTGCCGCTGTTCGGCAAACTTCTCAATATAGCGATCCACTGCGGCGCGGAACATCCCTTCTTTATTGGTAAATTCGGCGTACAGCGTTGGCGCTTTCGCTCCGGTCGCTTCAACCAGATCGGAGAGTGAAGTGGCTTCATAGCCATGACGCCAGAACAGCTCAAGCGCAATGTCTAACGCCGCTTCCCGGTCGAAGGTTTTTGGCCGTCCCCGGCCCTTACGGGTGCAGATTTCCTGATCGGTCATAGATCCTCTCTTTGGCAACGCAATGAGGAATAAATTACCGATCATTATAAAAACAATCAAGCGGCCATGTCGAGCCTGTTCGTCACTTTCCTTGTTTACGAGGATGTTGTGGGCGAAATCCGCGTCGGGAAAAACTTTTTTGAAACTTTAAATCATTTTTTATCAAGCGCTTGACCATTAAATTAACGGTCGTTAATAAAATGCAGTTGACGGATCGCCGTGGCAGGAATACCATTTAGTTATCGATCGTTAACTAATAACGACGCAGACATCAACTAAACCGAATTGAGAGAGAATAAAGACTATGAAAAACCTGAAAATGACCCTGGCTGCTATCGCACTGACTTCCGTTTCCTTTGCTGGTTTCGCTGCTGACAGCGTCGGTCAGGAACCGGTTAATCAACAGCAGGTCGGCGTGGTTACCGCCACCGGTACTAACCTGTCTTCCCTGGAATCTCAGCTGTCGGCTAAAGCCGATGCAGCCGGTGCAAAATCGTTCCGTATTACCTCAACCACCGGTAATAACCGCATGCATGCTACTGCAGAGATTTATCAGTAATTGCACCGTATGAGCTTTTTGCACCATAACAAATTTTAAATTAAGGGTATCGTCATGAAAAACATCAAATTAGCTGTAGCTGCTGTGATTTTAGGTTCATTGTCTTTCGGTAGCATGGCTGCCGACCTGGTCAGCAGTGCCCCGGATAACCAGCAGAAAATCGGCGTGATCAGCGCAACGGGTAGCACCAACCTCGCCTCACTGGAGTCACAACTCTCGGAGAAGGCCCAACTGGCGGGCGCGAAATCTTTCCTCATCACTTCGACCTCTGGTCAGAACAACCTGCATGGCACAGCCATCATTTATAACTAATTGCTTTTCGCCCGCACTGCCGCCAGCTCATCCCTGGCGGCATTCTTATTTCTGCCGCTTCGAATATTCCTGTCAAAATCCCCGTTAAATAAAGCCACACTTTATGTGGAAATAAAGCCAACAGTTTCCATACTGAAATTATTTTTAATTGAATGCTCAATCAATAAAACCTATGATAGTGGCCTCTTTTGACAAATCTTCAACAAAAAAGGTGAGAAATTGACGAATTAATACAACCAAATCAGAAGGATAAATTCACAACCTGACTATTGCCCAGTGTAGTTAGCGGATATGCGGCGGAATTTCCCAGTATGCGCTAAGGCACGCTTTGCAAAGATCGGGGTCAATCTTGATTATTTTCGGAGATGGTATGCCGACGACTGAAATATCCAGGAAAGAACAAAAAGACCGCATCAACCCAGTGGTTTTCTTCACTTCTGCAGGACTGATTCTGCTTTTCTCCCTCACCACTATTTTCTTCACGGATTTATCGGATCGGTGGATTAACAGTGCCCTTGAATGGGTCTCCAATACCTTCGGCTGGTATTACCTGCTGGCAGCAACGGTCTATATCGTCTTTGTGGTGCTGATTGCCGCCTCGCGCTTTGGCTCAATCAAACTGGGGCCGGAGCAATCCAAGCCGGAGTTTAGCCTGACCAGTTGGGCAGCGATGCTGTTTGCGGCGGGTATCGGTATCGATCTGATGTTCTTCTCCGTGGCCGAGCCGGTGACGCAATATATGATGCCGCCAGAAGGCCAGGGACAAACCATGGAAGCTGCGCGTCAGGCCATGGTCTGGACGCTGTTCCACTACGGACTGACCGGTTGGGCGATGTATGCACTGATGGGCATCGCGCTGGGCTACTTTAGCTACCGCTATGGTCTGCCGTTGACCATTCGTTCCGCCTTATACCCTATTTTCGGCAAGCGTATTAATGGCCCGATTGGCCACTCCGTGGATATCGCGGCGGTGATCGGTACCATCTTTGGTATTGCCACCACGCTGGGTATTGGTGTGGTGCAGCTGAACTACGGTCTGCATGTACTGTTCCATGTGCCGGAAGGATTGACCGCGCAGGCGGCGCTGATTGCCTTATCGGTAATAATGGCGACGATTTCCGTTACCTCGGGCGTGAATAAAGGTATTCGCATTCTGTCGGAGCTGAACGTGCTGCTGGCGCTGTTCCTGATCATCTTCGTGCTGTTTGTCGGCGATACCAGCTTCTTACTGAATGCGCTGGTGCTGAACGTCGGTGATTACATCAGCCGCTTTATGGGCATGACGCTGAACAGCTTCGCCTTTGACCGCCCGACTGAATGGATGAATAACTGGACGCTGTTCTTCTGGGCGTGGTGGGTTGCCTGGTCGCCATTTGTGGGCCTGTTCCTGGCGCGCATCTCCCGTGGACGTACCATCCGTCAGTTTGTGGTTGGCACCCTGACCATACCCTTTATCTTCACGCTGTTATGGCTGTCGATCTTTGGTAACAGCGCCCTGCACGAAATCATCGGCGGCAACATGGCCTTTGCCCAGGAAACGCTGGCGCACCCTGAACGCGGATTCTACAGCCTGCTGGCGCAGTATCCTGCCTTCACCTTCAGTGCTTCGGTCGCCACCATTACCGGCCTGCTGTTCTATGTGACCTCTGCCGATTCGGGTTCACTGGTATTAGGTAACTTCACCTCAAAACTGAGTGATATCAACAATGATGCGCCGAACTGGCTGCGGATCTTCTGGTCACTGGCGATAGGCCTGCTGACCGTGGGTATGCTGATGGTGAATGGCGTGACCGCGTTGCAGAAAACCACCGTGATCATGGGTCTGCCGTTCAGCTTCGTGATTTTCTTTGTGATGGCCGGGTTGTATAAATCCCTGCGGGTGGAAGATCACCGTCGCGCGAGCAGCGTGGTGAATACCCAGCCAATGCCGGTATCGCGTGAAGATCGCCTGAACTGGAAACAGCGTATCTCCCGCGTGATGCATTATCCGGGCAGTACGCATACCCGCAAGATGCTCGACACCGTGTGTCTGCCAGCGATGCAGGAAGTTGCGCTTGAACTGGAACGTCGCGGTGCTCAGGTGCAGGTCAATGAACTGCCGCCGCTGGAAGATGAACGTCTGAACCATCTGGAAATGTCGGTAGCGCTGGGTGAAGAGCAGAGCTTCCTGTATCAGATCTGGCCACAGCAGTACTCGGTTCCGGCCTTCACCTACCGTGCGCGTAGCGGTAAAACCGATTACTACCGACTGGAAACCTTCCTGCTGGAAGGCAGCCAGGGCAATGATTTGATGGATTACACCAAAGAGCAGATCATTAATGACATTCTCGATCAGTACGAACGTCATTTAACCTTCCTGCATATTCACCGTGAAGCACCAGGAAACGCCATGCCGTTCCCTGAAACGCAGTAAAGCACGGCGCAATAAAGCCGGGTTACCGCCCGTTAATGTCGAAATGCCTCTGACATGACTGCGCGGTAACCCGGCTTTTTGTTTTTCAGGGATGCCGATCCTGCTTACGCTGTCGGGATGCCATCGAATTGGCGACCCACCTCGCCAGCGCC
Source organism: Erwinia billingiae Eb661 (assembly GCF_000196615.1). Classification (NCBI taxonomy): domain Bacteria; kingdom Pseudomonadati; phylum Pseudomonadota; class Gammaproteobacteria; order Enterobacterales; family Erwiniaceae; genus Erwinia; species Erwinia billingiae. Next base: position 2,234,979 of record NC_014306.1, on the reverse strand, counting down.
GGGCCGGTTAATAACACCACTATAAAGCGGCCGGTTTGCATCGACATCACGAAAGGCATATCCACGTGACTGGATGACGCAATAATCGCGACTGAATCCGCCCCACCCGGACTGGTTGCCAGATAGGCGGTCAGCGGATCGATTCCGGCGAAATGCACCAGACAAAATGCGAACAAACCACAAATCGCCACCAGGCTTAATATAGACAGCAACAGTCGGGGAAGTGCTTTGGCGGCATACAGCAGAATGGCGCGATTAAATCGCAGACCAATGCTCCAGCCAATAATCGCATACGCCACCATCAATAACGCCGGCGGCAATTCAATGGTCAGCAGATTAAAATCCTGCAGAATCACCCCACCCGCTAAGGTCATTAACAACGGTCCCGCCGGAATGCGGAAAACTTTGCCGGCCAACACGCCACCGAGGATCACCAAAACAGTGATGGCAAAATATCCCCAGGCGACAGGCTGAATAATATCAAAGCTGGAAGGCGCGGCACCGGCAGGCACCTCCGGCGCCCAAATCCGCGCCACGATGGTTGCCGCAACCGCCACAATCACCACGCGAAGATATTGCATAAACGCCACTAGCCGTACGTCCGCACCATAACTTTCCGCCATCAGCGTCATGGCGGTAGCCGCACCAGGCGATGAGCCCCAAATGGCCGTCGAACCGGGCAACACCTGAAAACGCGTCAGTAACCAGCCGAGCAACGAACTGGCGATAATGACCGAGAAAATACTGGCGATAAATAAGGGCCAGTTTTTGGCGATTTCTACAAATATTGAAGCGGGAATGGCGCGGGCAATCATGCTGCCCACAACGCCCTGTGCCAGATAAAACAGATTGCGATGGATGATTAACGGTTTGTCTCGCGCGGCAAAAACGATCGCCATTGCCATTGGCCCCAACAGCAGCGCCGCCGGCAGATTCAAACTTTCCAGGCCAACGACAGCCAGAGTGGAAAACAGAATCAACCAGAACCAACGCAGGGGAGGTATTTTCATCAACGACTCCATAAAGTGCCTGACAGATACGCATTCCATTTTATCAGCTCATTCTGCCCTGCCTGACTTTTTAACCGCGATATCGGTGATAAGTCTGACCCAGAGCTCAAAGCCACGCTATTATTCTCAAAAGGATTTAGTATGTTGTAACTAAAGTGAGCAGTTAACCTTGGTGGTTCTTTGACTGCGTGCCGGGTGGACGCGAATTTACGACGTATTGCCTGAGCGTTCACCTTATCAACCGGACGATCGTCCCTGAATACTCACTGGCAGAGTGGTTATAACGGCTGTCCCCGAGGCCAGGTTAACTAAGCCAACCTGTGGAGGCCCACTCATATTAATGCTGGCGCTGTAAAGTATTTATTTGAATATAAGAAATCGACAAAAATAGCGCAATTATTGCTATCCGCCAGAATGGGAGTTGTTCAATTGCCCAACGTAATGCCCTGGCAGATGTTAAGATTTGTCTCAATATTGTAAATATAAGCTTGTCAGAATTGAGACCCCGGTAGTTAAACAGCGTAAAAATAGCGAAAATAAATAAACATTTTCATGATTAGGTGTTTTTTACCGTCAATTTTCTCTGTACACTGGTCCTCGATACATACACTGATTAATTTTAAACCACTCAACGCTACGGATTCCTTATGAGCGAAACTCTGAAAGTATTAAATAACATTCGAACCCTTCGTGCTCAGGCTCGTGAAGTTTCTTTAACTGAACTTGAAGAGATGCTGGAAAAACTCGAAGCGGTTGTTAATGAACGTCGTGATGCAGAAGCGGCTATCGCTTCTGAAGTTAAGGAAAAAGAAGAGAAGCTGGCTAAATACCGTCAGATGCTGTTGGACGACGGCATCGATTTAAGCGAACTGACTTCTGCAGAGACTTCTACCGGTAAATCTCGTGCTAAGCGTGCTCCACGCCCGGCCAAATACCAGTACACCGATGAAAACGGTGAAACTAAATCCTGGACTGGCCAGGGCCGTACTCCTGCGGTAATTAAGCAGGCGCTGGACCAGGGTAAAAAACTGGAAGATTTCCTGATTTAATCTTCCTGCCACGTCAGTTTTCGCTGGCGTGGCTACCTTCCCTTCCCTTTTTATCTCACGACTCTTTTCTTTGTCGCTTTATAATTCTCTCCCGTAACAGCCTGACCGATTGTTGATCCCTGAAGCGCGCGACAATAATGAGTATGTTGTAACTAAGAGTGACTTCTGATGAGCCGATATGATGCCGTAGATAACCTGCACCGCTGTGTGGAAGCGCTGCAGACCGCGTTGGCAGCCTTAACCCAGCAGCTTCCTCAACTGCGTCTGCTGATGGCACGGGTTTTTGAATTGCCGCCGGTGCATAAAGGCCAGGAGCATCAACCGCTGCTGGAAATTAACGTTACCCAGCACCTGGCACAATCAGCATTAAATCTGGCACTAAGTCATTATTCCCGCCTGTTTATCCAACATCAGTCTGAGTCATTAAGCACTAAAGCTGCGGTACGCTTGCCTGGCGCAATTTGCTTTGAAGCCAACCCGGAGCAATCGGCGCTTATCCGTCAGCACGTTGAGGCGATTAATAGCCTGAAATACCGCCTTGAACAGATTATTACCGTTGAGTCTGGGGTAGAGGCTGAAGAACGCTTTGAATTTGTCCATACCCATCTCAGAGGATTAATAACGCTGAATGCCTACCGCGCTATTACCCTGCTGGAATCGCCCGATTCGCTGCGATTTGGCTGGGCAAATAAGCACATTATAAAAAATGTCAGCCGGGAAGAGATGCTGGAAAAGCTGAAAAAAAGCGTGGCGTCGGGACGGGCAATGGCACCCTGGACCCGTGAACAGTGGGCGGAAAAACTGGAGGAGGAGATGGCGATAATTAATTCTCTGCCAAAGGAAGCAAAGTTAAAGATTAAGCGCCCGGTAAAGGTGCAGCCGATTGCCCGCGTATGGAATAAACAACAGCAAAAGCAAACGCAGCTGGCCTGCCCTTCTCCTTTACTGGTGCTCTGCGAAGATGCGCACCAGCTGCCGAAGCTTGGCGAATTACGCAATTATGATGCGGCGAACGTGGCCCATAAATTTAAACCTCAGGCCACGCCGCTGTTTGCGGTGATCCCGAGGTTGCATTTATATAGTGATACAAACCTGTAACAGGTTACTGGCGGCAAAAAAAAGAGCGGAATAAATGCCGCTCCTTCATCAATCTGTCATTAAGACTTCATGCTGCCAACCATATCTTCCGGTCGAACCCAGGCATCAAACTCGTCTTCGGTAAGATAACCCAGTTTCAGCGCCGATCCTTTCAGGGTTAAGCCTTCTTTATGCGCTTTCTTGGCAATTTCTGCCGCTTTATCGTAGCCAATATGCGTATTTAATGCCGTCACCAGCATCAGTGACTCATTTAATAGCTGGCTGATACGATCGAGATTCGGCTCAATACCGACGGCGCAATGGTGATTGAAGCTGTCCATCCCGTCAGCCAGCATCCGCACCGATTGCAGGAAGTTATGGATGATCATCGGACGATAAACATTCAGTTCGAAGTTGCCGGATGCACCGCCCATATTGACCGCCACATCGTTACCCATCACCTGGCAACAGAGCATGGTCATCGCTTCACACTGGGTCGGATTGACTTTACCTGGCATGATTGAGCTGCCTGGCTCGTTTTCAGGAATGGCAATTTCGCCGATACCACAACGCGGACCCGACGATAACCAGCGCACGTCGTTAGCGATCTTCATCAATGATGCGGCCAGCCCTTTCAGTGAACCGTGGGCATGGACCAGCGCATCACAGGTTGCCAGAGCTTCGAATTTATTTGGCGAGGTGACAAAAGGCTGTTTGGTCAGTTCAGCCAGCTCTTTCGCCACGCGTACCGCATATTCCGGGTGCGTATTCAGCCCCGTCCCCACCGCCGTACCGCCTAAAGCCAGTTCCGCGACATGGGGAATGCTCTGTTCAATATGCCTGAGGTTATGGTCCAGCATCGCCACCCAGCCGGAGATCTCCTGGCCGAGGGTTAATGGCGTGGCATCCTGCAGATGGGTTCGGCCAATTTTGACGATATCCTTAAAGGCGTCGGCTTTATCGTTCAGGGTTTTTTGCAGGATTTTAAGCTGAGGAAGCAGATGCTCCTGAATGGCCAGTACCGCCGCGACATGCATCGCGGTCGGGAAGACATCGTTGGAGCTCTGACTTTTATTCACATCGTCGTTTGGATGCACCAGGCGTTCCATGCCCCGCACGCCGCCAAGGATTTCACTGGCGCGGTTGGCGAGCACTTCATTCATATTCATGTTGGTCTGGGTACCGGAACCGGTCTGCCAGATTGCCAGCGGGAATTCTGTACTGTGTTGGTCCGCCAGCACTTCATCCGCGGCGGAAATAATGGCCGTGGCCCGCTCGTTGGGCAACAGGCTTAAATCACTGTTCACCTTTGCCGCAGCGCGCTTGGTCAGCGCCAGAGCGTGCACCAGTTCAACAGGCATTTTTTCGGTGGAGATACGAAAGTGTTCCAGTGAGCGTTGCGTTTGCGCGCCCCACAGTTTATCAGCAGGAACTTCGATGGGACCCATTGAATCTTTCTCAATGCGGTTGGCAGCCATGACTCTCTCCTTTTTGCACAATAATATGATTTTGAACCGTTACTTTGCCCTGAAGGGCCAAAAGCGCGGGCGATATTCTGGCATACAAGAATTTAACATTATGCGACTCATTCGACCTTCTTGCACTCCGCATTGTCTTTTTGACGTGGTTTTCTGCTTTAATACACGCAGTTATTATCCGATTATGTGTGAGTTAATATGCAAAAATTAATCAATTCGCTGCAAAATTATGCCTGGGGTAGCCCCACTGCCCTGACCGAACTGTATGGCATTCCTAACCCGGATAACCTGCCGATGGCGGAACTCTGGATGGGTGCGCATCCCAAAAGCCCTTCCTTTATAGACGTTGAGGGTCACAAGCAGTCATTACGTGCGGTGATTGATGCCGATAAAGAGGCGATCCTCAGCAAAGCCGTCGCTGCGCGCTTTGGTGAACTGCCGTTCTTATTCAAGGTGCTTTGCGCCGATCAGCCGTTGTCGATTCAGGTTCACCCAAGCAAAGCGGCAGCCGAAGTCGGCTTTGCCAAAGAGAATGCGGCTGGCATTCCTTTAGATGCGCCAAACCGTAACTACAAAGACGCCAACCATAAGCCCGAGCTGGTGTTTGCACTGACGCCGTTTAAGGCCATCAACGGTTTTCGTGAGCTTCACGAAATCATCTCCCTGCTGCAGCCGGTCGCGGGTGCACATCCGGCGATTGCCCATTTCCTGCAGAACCCGCAGATGAGTGGCCTTGAGGCGCTATTTACCGCGCTGCTGTCGATGGATGGTGAAGAGAAGAGCCTGGCGCTGGACGTGCTGAAGAGCGAAATCCCGCGTCAACAGGGCGAACCCTGGGCCACCATCTCGCTGATTGAGACCTTCTATCCTGATGACAGTGGGCTGTTCTCCCCGCTGCTGCTGAATGTGATTGAGCTGCAACCTGGCGAAGCGATGTTCCTGTTTGCCGAGACGCCACACGCCTATCTGCAAGGGGTGGCGCTGGAAGTGATGGCCAATTCGGATAACGTGTTGCGCGCGGGATTAACGCCGAAATATATCGATATTCCCGAACTGATGGCTAACCTGAAATTTGATGCCAAGCCGTATGCCAACCTGCTGACTCAGCCGGTGCAGCAAGGCGATACGCTTAATTTCCCGGTACCGGTGGACGATTTTGCTTTCTCCCTCCACCAGCTCAGCGCCCAGCCAACCGTCGTTCAGCAGCAAAGCGCTGCGATACTGTTCTGCGTGGATGGCCAGGCGGTCATCAGCCATAACGACCAGCAGCTGACGCTCAAACCCGGCGAGTCCTGTTTTGTTCCGGCCACGGACGCCCCGGTGACGCTGGCAGGCAATGGTCGGGTGGCGCGCGTCTGTAACCTGCTGTAGGATTTACGGCTGACGTTAAGCGCCACAATTGCTATTATTAATCAAATTATTAAGCAAAACGCCTCAGGGCGTTTTTTCTTCGCCAGGCATTTGCCCACAGGATCGATTTGCCGGCGCCAGTGACTAAAAGGACGACTGACAGATGAAGAAGACAAAGATAGCGATTGGCGTAGTAGTCGCACTCGGCGTGATTTGGACCGGAGCCGCGTGGTTTACCGGCAAACAACTGGAATCGCACATGGATGAGCTGGTGCAAAATGCGAATGCCCAGATGAACAACATGGCGCCGGAAAACCGTCTCAAGCTGAGCTATCAGGATTTCCAGCGCGGTGTGTTCACCAGTACCGCCCGCTTTGTCCTGCAGTCCAACTCGCAGACTGAAGACAACTCGCTGATCAAGCCGGGCCAGAGCATCGTGTTTAATGAAAAAATCGATCACGGTCCTTTCCCGTTCGCCCAGCTGAAAAAATTCAACCTGATCCCAAGCATGGCGTCGGTGCATACCCAGCTTGAGAACACCGATGCCGTGAAGAAGCTGTTTGAAATGACCAAAGGTCAGTCGATCGTTCAGGCTGATACCCGCGTCGGATACAGCGGCGCAACCGCGTCTGCCATCAACCTGCTGCCGGTGGATTATAACAATGCGCAAACCGGCGAGCGCTTTGCGTCTAACGGCGGTACGGTCAATATCGACGCCGATAACAAAGGCGACAAGGTCAATTTCAGTGGCGATCTGGACAGCCTGGTGCTGACCACCAAAAACCAACTGGATATGCCGGTGATGTTTACCGCTAACGGCCTGAAACTGGATGCCAGCACCCATCTCAGCCCGGAAGGGATGCGCATTGGCGATCAGAGCATCAACCTGAAGAAACTGACTGCCGTGGTGGATGGCAAAGAAGCCTTTACCGCTGAAGGCCTGAACGGCAAATCGTCGTTTAACTCAGAGAAAAGCCTGATTTCCGGCAACATCGATTACGCACTGGATTCCCTGAAGCTGCAGGACCAGAACTTTGGCCAGGGTAAACTCGCTATCAAGCTGTCCCAGTTTGACGCCAACGGCATGAAAGCGTTCTCTGACAACTACAACAGTCAGGTCCAGGCACTGATGAACGAACCGGGTATCAGCGATAATCCAGCGCTTTACCAGCAGCGGATGAGCCAGATCTTCTCGGCAAACCTGCCGCTGCTGCTGAAAGGCGATCCGATTGTCAACATCGCGCCATTCAGCTGGAAGAACGATAAAGGTGAGAGCAGCTTTAACCTTTCCGTCCACTTCAAAGATCCGGCCGCCAACACCACCCCACCGCAGAACATCGGTCAGGCCGTGGACAGCGTGCTGAAAACCCTGGACGGTAAGCTGTCGATCAATATGCCTATGGCCACCGAAATGATGACTCACGTGGCGATGGCGGAAGGCTATAAGCAGGAAGATGCCGCCAAACTGGCCGATCAGCAGGTTAAAGGCGTGGCGGCAATGGGCCAGATGTTTAAGCTCACCACCCAGCAGGACAATAACATTGTCACCAGCCTGCAGTACGCGACCGGACAGGTCACCATGAACGGCGACAAAATGGCGCTGGATCAGTTCCTGGCCCGCTATATGTTGGGTGGCGGTGCGGCCCCGCAAGGGATGCCGCAGTAACCTGATTAGCAGTAATAAGGGGCGCGATTATCGCGCCCTTTTTTTATGCCGATCCGCGTTCAATCAGCACCGGCGGCAGGATCACGTTCTGCACCGCGCCTTCCGGGTCGGCCATACGCTGTAACAGGCGCTGTGCGGCGCTTCGCCCTATCTCGCGTGCTGAACTGGTGATAAAGGTCAGCGGCGGATCGGTCAGCTCGGCCTCCGGCGAATCGCCAAATCCCACTAACGCCATCTGCTGTCCGTAATAGCTGTCCATGCCCCCTTTGCCAATGGTTCGGCCGGTGCGCTGCAGGCCGAAATAGCAGCCCAGCGCCACCGAGGCGTTATGGCAGAGAATGGCGGTGATGGTTGGATGATGATGGATCAGATTCTCGGTCACCTCCGCCACGTCCCGCTGATGGCGACCGCTTTCAATAATCCAGTCGCTGCGAAACGGCAGACCGTATTGCATCAGCGTGGAACAGTAGCCACCAATCCGTTCGGCCCGCGTCAGCGATGAACCGGATCCGCCCAGCCAGGCGATGCAGTGATGCCCGCGCTTGATCAGGTATTCCGTGGCAATTTTTGCCGCATGCATATTGTCGGGGCGGATAGAGTCGGTGTTCTCCAGGCTGCTGGCTCGCGAAGCACAGATAATGGCGATGCCCTGCTCCCGCGCTTTTTCCACCAGATGCGAGGCATTATCTGCGCCGCCACCCAATACGATGCCCTCCACGCCCTGCGCCACCAGCGTGTCGAAGCAGCGATCGAGTTTTTGCCCTTTCGGCCCGCTTTGGGTCAGAAACAGCACCTTGCCGTTTTTCTCCAGCCCTTCACTTAACCCTGCGGTCATCTCGGCATAAAACGGCTGGCACAGGTCCCGCACGATCAAGCCGATGACGCCGCTGCCTCCGCCTCTGAGCATGGTGGCAGAACGATTGGGAACGAAGCCCAGCGCCTGAATAGCCAGATTAACCCGTTCAGAGGTGGCAGACGAAATGCGTCCCTTGCCGGAAAGCACCAGCGAAACCGTGGTCACAGAGACGCCCGCTTCGGCGGCAACATCATTAATGGTGATTTTTTTCAGCGACATATTTTGTCCAGTCAGCCCTGGCTGACCTGTTCGTACAACATGATCGAAACAGCAGGGTAAAACGTTACACCTGCAGGCCGATAAATAAAACCTTCGTGGCCGGGAAGAGTGTGACATGTCGCGCATTAATGGGTGGTAAAACGTTTTATCATTTTTTACCTCAGCAGCGGCTGAGCATTTTTATGCCAGGAGAGACCATGTCGGCCACCAAACAAAAAATTACGCTTTGGGAGTTTTTCCAGAGCTTAGGCAAAACCTTTATGCTCCCCGTCGCGCTGCTCTCTTTCTGCGGCATTATGATGGGTATCGGCAGCTCGTTGAGCAGCCATGATGTGATTACCCTGATCCCGTTCCTCGGTAATTCGGTGCTGCAGCTGATCTTTATGTGGATGAGCAAAGTCGGCTCCTTCGCCTTTAGCTATCTGCCGGTGATGTTTGCCATCGCTATTCCGTTGGGAATGGCGCGCGAGAACAAGGGCGTTGCCGCCTTCTCCGGCTTTGTCGGCTTCGCGGTGATGAACCTGGCGGTGAACTTCTGGCTTAACGCCAAAGGCATCCTGCCATCCACCGATGCTGCGGTGCTGAAAGCCAATAACATCCAGAATATTATTGGCATTCAGTCCATCGATACCGGCATCCTCGGCGCGGTGATCGTCGGTATTATCGTGTTTTATCTGCATGAACGCTTCAACACCATTCGCCTGCCGGATGCGCTGGCGTTCTTCGGCGGTACCCGCTTTGTGCCGATTATCACCACGCTGGTGATGGGCCTGGTCGGTCTGGCGATCCCGCTGATCTGGCCGTGGTTTGCCGCGGCAATTACCGGCCTGGGCTGGGTGATTAACGGTGCTGGCGAGTTCGGTCCGATGATCTTCGGCACCGGCGAGCGCCTGCTGCTGCCTTTCGGCCTGCAGCATATCCTGGTGGCGATTATCCGCTTCACCGATGCCGGTGGCACCATGGATGTCTGTGGTCACAGCGTCAGCGGGGCGTTAACCATCTTCCAGGCCCAGCTCTCCTGCCCAACCTCTGCTGGTTTCTCTGAAAGCGCCACGCGCTTCCTGTCACAGGGCAAAATGCCGGCCTTCCTCGGCGGCTTACCGGGTGCGGCACTGGCGATGTATCACTGCGCCCGTCCGGAAAATCGTCACAAGATTAAGGGCCTGCTGATTTCGGGTGTGGTGGCCTGCGTGGTGGGCGGCACCACCGAACCGATTGAGTTCCTGTTCCTGTTTGTGGCGCCGATGCTGTACGTGATCCATGCGCTGTTAACCGGCCTGGGCTTCACGGTGATGGCGGTGCTGGGCGTGACCATCGGCAATACTGACGGCAACGTGATCGACTTTGTGGTGTTTGGAATCCTGCACGGTCTGTCGACCAAATGGTATTTCGTGCCGGTGGTTGCCGCCATCTGGTTTGTCGGTTACTACGTGATTTTCCGCTTCGCGATCGCCCGCTTTAATATCAAAACGCCGGGACGCGATCTGGACACCACCACCGTAGAGAAGAATATCTCGGCCACCGTCGGCAAATCGGGTTACAACACGCCAGCGATCCTTGCAGCGCTTGGCGGCATGGACAATATCGCCTCGCTGGATAACTGTCTGACTCGCCTGCGTCTGACCATCAACGATATGAGCCTGGTGGATGATGCGGCGCTGAAAGCTAACCGGGTGATTGGCGTGGTCCACCTTAACGAACACAGTTTGCAGGTGGTGATTGGGCCACAGGTGCAGTCGGTGAAAGATGAGATGGCCAGCATGATGGCGACGGTTCCGGGCTAATCGCACGCTGAACCTGAGCAACGCGGGGCTGAAGCCAATTTCAGCCCCGCTTTATTTTGCCGTCATTAACAGAGTTGAGGCTTTTATGTTTGATTTTGACCGGGTAATCGATCGCCACGGCAGCTGGTGTACCCAGTGGGATTTTGTGGCCGACCGCTTTGGCCGCGATGATTTACTGCCCTTCACCATTTCGGATATGGATTTCGCTACCGCGCCCTGCATTCTATCGGCGCTCCAGCACCGTGTGGCGCATGGCGTGCTGGGTTACAGCCGCTGGCAGCATGATGATTTCCTCTCCGCCATCGACCACTGGTATCAGCAGCGGTTTGCGCTGCGCGTCGATCGGCAGCAGATTATCTACGGACCGTCGGTGATCTATATGGTGGCGCAGCTGATCCGCCACTGGTCCTCCGCGGGCGATGCGGTGCTGATCCACACACCGGCCTACGATGCCTTTTATAAAGCGATTGAAGGCAACGATCGTCAGGTCCTGTCGTTGCCGCTGGTTCGCAACGGTGCAGAGTGGCAGTGCGATATGGCGGCGCTTGAGAGCCTGCTGAGCCGCGACGAGTGCAAAATCATGCTGCTGTGCAGCCCGCATAATCCGACCGGCAAAGTGTGGCGTCGCGAAGAGCTTCAGCAGATGGCCGATCTGTGCCAGCGCCATGGCGTGCAGGTGATCAGCGACGAAATCCATATGGATATGGTGATGAGCGACCAGCCGCATGTGCCGTGGATAGCCGTTGCGCGCGGGCGCTGGGCGCTGTTCACCTCCGCCTCCAAAAGCTTTAACGTACCGGCGCTGACCGGTGCCTATGGCTTTATCAGCGACGAGAGCGATCGCGAGGCCTGGTTCCACGCGCTAAAAAGTGCCGATGGCCTCTCTTCCCCGGCGGTGATGGCCGTTGCCGCACACATCGCCGCCTACCGCGAAGGGGCGGAATGGCTGGATGCCTTACGGGACTATCTGCGGGCTAATCTGCAGCAGGTTGCCCGCCGGCTGAATCAGGCGTTTCCACAGCTGAACTGGCAGCCGCCGCAGGCCACCTATCTGGCGTGGATTGACCTTAATCCACTGGGACTGGACGATAAGGCACTGCAAAAGGCGCTGATCGAACAGCAAAAAGTGGCGATCATGCCGGGCTACACCTACGGTCCGCAGGGCAACGGTTATCTGCGGCTGAACGTCGGCTGCCCACGCAGCAAACTGGATGATGGCCTCGATCGGCTGATAGCAGCAATTGAGAGCCTGCTTTAGCCTGCCATCCCTGAATCTGCGGCCGACAGGCCAGCCTGAGCACAAATTATCGGCACTTGACGCGTCGTTTGCGCAATTCACTGGCGGTGTTGCGCAAAATGTTTTTATACTGCTATGCACTTATTAAAACTACATGAGTGCGCCGACATGATTGATACCCAGCTTCCCCTCACCGATATTCATCGCCACCTTGACGGCAATATTCGTGCACAAACCATTCTGGATTTAGGCCGCGAGTTTAACCTTACCCTGCCCGCCACTACCCTGGAACTGCTGCGTCCGCACGTTCAGGTCACCCAAACCGAGCCGGATCTGGTCAGCTTTTTAAACAAGCTGGACTGGGGCGTCAAGGTACTGGGTTCACTGGAGGCCTGCCGCCGTATTGCGCAGGAAAACGTGGAAGATGCCGCCCGTGCCGGGATCCATTATGCCGAGCTGCGTTTCTCGCCGGGCTATATGGCAATGACCCACAACCTGCCGGTGGCGGGCGTGGTGGAAGCGGTGATCGACGGCGTGCGCGCCGGTTGTCAGCAGCACAATATTGACGTGCGCCTGATTGGCATAATGAGCCGTACCTTCGGTGAAGAAGCCTGCCTGCGCGAGCTGGAAGGCCTGCTGGCTCACCGTGATGGCATTACCGCGCTGGATCTGGCCGGTGATGAGTTGGGCTTCCCGGGCAGCCAGTTCCTCAGCCACTTTAACCGCGCGCGCGATGCCGGTTTCCGCATCACCGTTCACGCGGGTGAGGCTGCAGGCCCGGAGAGCATCTGGCAGGCCATTCGTGAACTGGGCGCCGAGCGTATTGGTCACGGCGTGAAGGCCGTTGACGATCCGGCGCTGATGGATTTCCTAGCGGCGCATAAGATTGGCGTGGAATCCTGCCTGACTTCAAATATTCAGACCAGCACCGTGGCTTCGCTGGCACAGCATCCGCTGGCGAAATTCCTCGATCACGGCATTCTGGCGACCATTAACACCGACGATCCGGCGGTTCAGGGCATCGAGTTGCCGTATGAGTATGAAGTCGCGGCGCCACAGGCGGGTCTGAGCCTGGCGCAAATCCGCACGGCGCAGGAAAACGGTCTGAAGATTGCGTTCCTGACCGACGCGGAGAAAGACGCGGTGCGCGCCCGCGTGGCGGCATAGAGACGAAGTAATATCAGGTCGACCTGACGGCGACCGCAACAAAAAGCCCCACGGATATCCCGCGGGGCTTTTTTATGGCCTGGACTATTCAGGCCGTTACTGCAGCGACTTTTTAGCGTAAAGCGTTTACTTCAAAGAGAGGGTCTGACGCTTCTCGGCCGACTGCAGGCCCAGTTCAATCAGTTCCATCACCTGAATCGCTTCTTCAGCGGTTACCGGGTTGCTGCCGTCACCGGTGATTGCATCGCGGATGCCCGCATAGTACGCCGGGTAGTTGCCTGGAATGGTCAGCAGCGTCTCTTCTGCCATCATCTCACCATTCACCAGCGTCAATACGCCATCACGCATATCGTAACCCCAGTCTTCCTGCGGTGGACGTGCGCCCGCTTTCAGACGGTCTTCCTGCGGATCCAGGCCGTATTTCACATAGCTGCCTTTGGTGCCATGAACCTGGTAACGCGGAGATTCCGCCGCCACCAGCATGCTGCCATGCAACACCACACGACGCTGAGGATAGGTCAGCACGGCGTGGAAATAGTCGGTGGTTTGCGCGCCCTGACGCAGCTCGGCGGTATCGACATTGATGGCGACCGGAGAGCCGAACAGCTGCAACGCCTGGTCTAGCAGATGCGGTCCCAGATCGTACCAGATGCCGCTGCCTGCACCCTTCTGCTCGCGCCAGCGGTTACGCACTTCCAGACGGAAGCGGTCGAAATGCGATTCAAAGTAACGCACTTCACCCAGCGTGCCTTCGGCCAGCAGCGTTTTCAGCGTCAGGAAATCACTGTCCCAGCGGCGGTTGTGGAACACCGACAGCATCAGCCCTTTGGCTTTCGCCAGCGCGTCCAGCTCGCGCGCCTGCGACAGCGTCACGGTGAAAGGTTTGTCCACCACCACATGTTTACCGGCGTTCAGCGCGGCTTTGGCCAGCGGGAAGTGGGTATCATTGGGGGTTGGGATGACGATCAGTTGCAGCCCAGGATCGTCAAATAACGTTTGTGGATCGGAGACTACCTGAGTGGATGGCCAGTCAGCGTGCACTTTGCTTGCATCACTGCTGGAGACGGCGGACAGTTCCATGCCCGACGTACCGGCGATCAGTGGCGCATGGAAGGTCTTGCTGGCAAAGCCGTAACCGACCAGCCCTACACGAATTTTGTCGCTCATTTGCATTCCTCTTGTCACTTACCCTGATGATTTAAGACTATCAGCAGGGTAAGGACAAGCGGGAATTACCTGAATTATCCGTTTCGCTTAACTATTGGCACTTCTGGGCAAATCCCAGCTTTCCTGCGCCACCAGCGCATCGTGTGCGTCCAGCGAACGGCGGCGGAAATCGCTCGGACTGACGCCAACGCGTTTGCGGAACACGCGGGAAAAATAGAGCTGGTCGTCGTAGCCGACAATCCTGCCGATGGTAGCGATCGGCTCCTGGGTGGTTTGCAGCAGCAGCTTGGCGCGGATCACCCGCTGATCCTCCCGCCAGCGCAGCAGGTTGACCCCCATTTGCTCGCGGAACAGGTGTGCCAGCCGCGAAGGCGACAGGCAGACATGGTTGGCCACTTCGTCAATTTTCAGCTCGCCGGCCAGGTTGCTGGTGACGAACTGGCAGGCCTCAATCACCCGCGGATCGCGAATTTGCTGATGGCTACGCGGATCCTCTTCCACCGCCCGCAGCAGCAGCCGCTCCAGCAGGTTCATCGCCAGCTCTTCGGCAAAGCGTCGCCCGGAGGTGTGCGTTTGTTCGATGTTGGCAAACAGGCGTTCAAACTCGCCGCGCAGACGTTCCGGCAGCCGCAGCCGGCCAACGCCCTTCTTCTCATCCTGCCACACCAGCCAGTCGCTCCAGTAGGCGCGTGGACGGAAGTAAATCCAGCGGTGGTGCCAGCAGTCGCTTTCTGGCGATCGGCCATAGTAATGCTGGGTTTTTGGCTGGAACAGCAGCAGATCGCCAGGTTCACAGTCAAAGGCATCTTCACCGTTAAACACCTGGCCCCGCCCTTTGGTGGTCAGGTTAATGATAAAGCCTTTCATGCCCAGCGGACGGTCGATAAAGAAGTCCAGACCATCCCCGGCGTTAATCGGCGTCAGTCCCGCCACCAGCCAGGCATTGAATTGATAGCCAGGTAACAGCGGGTTAGATTGCGCCACGGGCGCTAAGCGATGGTACATAACGCCTCCTGATCAGGCTGCTTTAGCTTTCTGTTTGTAACGGTCGAAAATCACCGCCGCTAACAGTATCAAACCGCGCACCACATACTGTGAGAAAGGCGAGATATTCAATAAATTCATCGCATTCTCCACCGTTCCGAGGATCAATACCCCGGCAACCACATAGGAAATTTTGCCAATTCCGCCTTTCAACGACACGCCACCCAACACGCAGGCGGAGATCACAATCAGCTCATAGCCCAGTGAGGTCATCGGTTGGCCGCTGGTCATACGCGAGGCCAGAATAATGCCCGCCGCAGCGGAGACCAGGCCGGACAGAATAAAGATGATAATGCGGGTGCGCACCACCGGAACCCCGGCCAGACGCGCCGCTTCTTCATTACCGCCAATCGCCAGCGTGTTGCGGCCAAAGGTGGTTTTATTCAGCAGGAAACCAAAGATAATCATGGTGCCGATGGTCAGCCAGACCGGTGCAGGCACGCCGAACCAGTTGGTGTAACCCAGCGCAAAGAAGCGCTCGTCTTCGATACCTACCGCCTGACCATTTGAGAAGATATAGGCCAGCCCGCGCACAATCTGCATCGTCGCCAGGGTGGTGATCAGCGCATTGATTTTCAGCTTAGCGATAACGAAACCGTTCACAAAGCCGCAAACCACGCCCAACAGCAGACCGGCGAAGATGCCAATCCACAGGCTTTCGGTCATATTGATCACCACCGCGGTGGTGACGCCGGCACAGGCGATAACCGACGCCACCGACAGGTCAAAATCGCCGGAGGCGAGGCAGAACAACATGCCGCAGGCCACCATGCCGGACATCGACATCGCCAGCCCCAGGCCTTTCATATTGATCAGTGAACCGAAGTTCGGCACGAAAATAGTGCAGCCGATAAACAGCACGGCAAACACCACCAGCATACCGAAGTGATCCCAGATGCGGCCCAGATTAATACGCTGGGTTTGTTTCGGTGGCGTCGCGGGTGACGTGGTGTGAGATGACATTTAAATACTCCTTCTTATCAGGCCACAGCTGCGGCGCGTTGAGTCGTTTTCGGCATGGCAAGACCAAGGGTCAGCGCTTCGGTGGCCTCGGTATGGCTCAGTTCACCGGCGATTTCGCCCTCTCTCATCACCAGGATGCGATCGGCCAGCCCCATCACTTCAGGCAGGTCGCTGGAGGCAAACAGCACCGCAATGCCCTTTTCTGCCAGCGCATAGATCAGGTTATAAATTTCATTTTTCGCCCCAACGTCGATGCCGCGCGTCGGCTCATCCAGCAGGATTACTTTCATCTCTTCAGAGAGCCAGCGGCCAAGAATGGCTTTCTGCTGGTTACCACCGGAGAGGTTCATGATCAGCTGGTCGGCTGACGGCGTTTTGATGTTGAGCGATTTAATGTGCGAGGCGGCATTTTTGCTTTCCCACTGGTTGTCGATCAGACAGCCGGCGGTCAGGTTATTGCGCCTTGCGCTGATATTGATGTTGTCGCGCACCGAGTGAACGGGAATGATGCCGTCCGCCTTACGATCTTCCGGACAAAGCAGGATCCCGGCGCGAATGGCGTGGGCCGGCTCCTTGATCACAATCACTTCGCCATCCAGACGCAGTTCGCCGCCGGTCAGTTTGGTGGCTCCAAACAGCCCTTTCATCAGCTCACTGCGACCGGCACCGACCAGGCCGAACAGACCGACGATTTCACCGGCATGCACTTTTAATGAGATCGGCTGACGTACGCCTTTGGCCTGCACGTTATCCAGCTGCAAGCGCACCGCGCCGGTTTCGCGTGGCGAATAGCCATAAATGTCGCCGATTTCGCGGCCGACCATCGCCTGCACCAGCTCGTCGTGGGAGGTGTTGGGCACGTCGTCAAAGGTGCGCACGTAGCGCCCGTCCTTAAATACGGTGATGGCATCGCTGAGGGCAAAGATCTCTTCCATACGGTGCGAGACGTAAAGCACCACGCGGCCCTGCTGGCGCAGCTGGCGGATCACCCGGAACAGGTGTTCAATTTCGCGGGCGGAAAGCGAACTGGTTGGCTCATCAAAGGCGATCACCTTGGCGTTACGCGCCAGTGCCTTGGCGATTTCCACCATCTGCCACTGGCCGAGCGACAGAGATTTCAACGGGGTATCCGGGTCGATATCCATCCCCAGGTTTTTCAGCTGCTCTCCGGCCTCATAGCGCAGCAGTTTGCGGTTTACAAAGCCCGCCCGCTGCGGCAACTGACCAAGGTAGATGTTCTCCGCTACCGACATTTCCGGCACCAGATGCAGCTCCTGATAAATAATGGCTACCCCCGCATCCAGCGCGTCGGTGGTGTGGGTAAAATTGACGGGCTGCCCCTTCAGACGGATTTCGCCGCTGGTTGGCTGGTAGCTGCCGCTAAGAATTTTCAACAGCGTGGACTTGCCCGCGCCGTTTTCGCCCATCAGGGCGTGGATCTGGCCCGCGCCACATTCAAAACTGATGTCCTGCAACGCCTTCACGCCTGGAAAGGTTTTTCCGATGCCGTGAAAGCTCAGATATGCGGGTTGCGTACTCATGTTATCTCCTGACCGGTTACCGACCTTCGCAGGGCAACGGCGCCATCCGCGCCGTTGCCCACGGTGTTGTTACATCAGGCCTTTTTTCGCCAGTTCTGTTTTGAAGTTGTCACGGGTGATCAGCACCACGTCAGTCACTTCCGTGAACTTCGGTGGTTCTTCTCCTTTGTTCACCCAGTTGTACAGCATCTGGATGCTCTTATAGCCATGCACGTCCGGGCTTGGCAGCAGCGAGCCGTAGAAGCCGGTCGCCTGGCCTTTTGACAGTTCGTTCACCGCATCGACACCGTTGATGCCGATACCAATCACGTCCGGTGCCTTGAAGCCCTGACCTTCCGTCGCACGCACGCCACCCAATACGGTGTTGTCATTCATGCCCAGCACCAGCCAGTGTTTCACGCCGGGATGCTGTACCAGCAGGGAGTTACCGGCATCGAACGCGCCAGGGATATCGTTAGATTTGGTGGGCACTTTGTAGATCTGGTTAGCCGGGAAGCCTGCGGCCTTCAGGGCATCCATTGAGCCGCCGGTACGACGACGCGCGGTATCCAGCTCATCCGCGGTGATCGCCATCACGCCGGTATCCTTCGCATCCCAGCCGCGTTTTTTCATCTCTTTATACAGTTCCTGCCCCTGACGCTCGCCAATTTTGGTGGCGGCCATCATCACCAGCGGCACGGTGTCCATCGGTTTGCCTTTGGCGGTCACAAACTGGTCATCCACGGCGATGACTTTCAGATCGTAACTGCGGGCCTTGGCAACAATGGCAGAACCGAGTTTCGGGTCGGGCGTACAGATAACGAAGCCTTTGGCGCCGCTCGCCGCCAGGCTGTCGATGGCATTCAGGGTTTTTTCACCATCCGGCACGGCAATTTTAATCACTTCAAAGCCCATCTCTTTCCCGGCTTTGTCAGCAAATTTCCACTCGGTCTGGAACCACGGTTCTTCCGGCTGCTTGACCAGGAAACCAAGTTTCATGGTCTCGGCCATAGCTGATTGTGACATAACGGCTGCAAGGCCAATGGCAGCAAGCGCGTAGGGTATTTTGTGCATGAGGCTCTCCGGCTCAGTTCCCGCTTTTCGGCGGTGTGATGTAAACGGTATCATTCGGAATGCTGCCCACTTAAGGGCTTAAAACAGCAAGTTTTTCGGTCAGGACAGCAGGACCTGTGCCGATGAGCGCTAGTTTTAACGGGAACTTACGTGAGAAAGGGAGAGCGGTATCACACCCTGAGATTACAGTTATTCTGTCCATACATTTAGCTAAATTAACCTTCATGTAACCTTTGAGCTACATCACAGAATCCCGCACCATGACAGAAAAGTGCATATTTGCAGCTTCCTTAACCTAACGGCAAAGCGCGCCACTTCTTAGGGTAGTCAGACAGGTTTATACATACCGTCTGGAGAGAAGAACATGCAGTTGGGAGCCATAACAATAGGTCTGGATTTTGGCAGTGATTCGGTTCGTGCTCTGGCGGTGGATTGTGCCAGCGGACAGGAATTGCATTCACAGGTAGTGGCTTACTCTCGCTGGCAAGCCGGGCTTTATTGTCAGAGCCGCATCAACCAGTTCCGCCATCATCCTCAGGACTATATCGACGCCTTTGAACAGGCCATTCGTGACGTTGTCACTAAACTAACCCCCGGGCAGCGCCAGAATGTGGTGGGCATCGGCGTGGATTCCACCGGTTCAACCCCTGCCCCAATCGATCGCCACGGCAACGTGCTGGCCTTGCTGCCTGAGTTTGCCGAAAACCCCAACGCGATGTTCGTGTTGTGGAAAGATCACACCGCGATAAAAGAAGCCGAAGAGATTAACGTCCTGTGTCATGGCGGAAAGTTCGAGGACTATTCGCGCTTTATCGGCGGTATTTACTCTTCCGAATGGTTCTGGGCGAAGATCCTGCACGTCAGCCGTGAAGATCGCGCGGTGCGCGAAGCGGCGGTCTCCTGGATTGAGCTGTGTGACTGGGTGCCGGCCTTACTGAGCGGCACCACGGCACCGCAGGATATCCGTCGCGGGCGCTGTGCGGCGGGGCATAAATCCTTGTGGCACCCGGAATGGCAAGGCCTGCCGACCCGCGAGTTCCTTGACGCGCTGGACCCGATGCTCACTGAACAGCTGGATACCCCGCTGTTTAACCAGACCTGGACCGCCGATTTACCGGTTGGCCAGATCACCGCTGAATGGGCCGAACGCCTGGGCCTGCCCGACACCGTGACCCTGTCCGGCGGCGCTTTTGACTGCCATATGGGCGCCGTCGGCGCGGGCGCACGTCCGTATACGCTGGTGAAAGTGATTGGCACCTCGACCTGCGACATTCTGATTGCCGACCCGCAGCGCGTGGGCGATCGCGCCATTAAAGGCATTTGTGGTCAGGTGGACGGCAGCGTGGTGCCGGAGATGATCGGTCTGGAAGCCGGCCAGTCTGCCTTTGGCGATATGTATGCCTGGTTCAGCCGTCTGCTGAGCTGGCCGCTGGATCAGGCGGCACAAAACAGCCCTGAGCTGGCTCCGAGCCTGGCCGCCATCCGTAAGAACCTGCTCAACGACCTCACCAAAGCCTGGGCTGACGATCCGCAGCTTGAGCATCTGCCAGTGGTGCTGGACTGGTTTAACGGTCGCCGTACGCCGTTTGCGAATCAGCGTCTGCAGGGGGTGATCACCGACCTGAATCTGGGCACCGACGCCCCTGCGCTGTTTGGTGGATTTATTGCCGCCACCGCTTTTGGCGCGCGCGCCATTATGGAGTGTTTCGAGCAGCAGGATATCCCGGTCGAAAGCATTCTGACCCTCGGCGGCATTGCCCGTAAATCGCCGGCAATTATGCAGGTGTGTTGCGATGTGATGAACCGCCCGCTGGATATTGTCGCCTCTGACGAGTGCTGCGCGCTGGGTGCGGCGATTTTTGCCGCCGTCGCCGCCGGTGTCTACCCGGACGTCCCGTCCGCGCAACAAAAGATGGCCAGCCCGATTGCCACCACCTTGCAGCCCGACGCCAGCCGCGTCGATCGCTATCAACAGCTTTATCAACGTTACCTTCAGTGGTGTGAAGTGGCCGAACCGCAGTTTGCCGCTCAACCGTCCAAAATTTAAGGAGAATGAAAAATGACTCAGCCTAATGCGCTTAACGTCTGGTTTGTGATTGGTACTCAGCATCTTTACGGCGCGGAAACCTTGCGTCAGGTGGAACAGCATGGTCAGCAGGTCGTGGACGGGCTTAATCGTGACGGTCGTCTGCCGTTTAACCTGGTACTGAAGCCGCTGGTGAAAAGCCCGGACGAAGCGCTGGCGCTGTGCCGTCAGGCCAATCATGCGGAAGACTGTCTGGGCATCGTGACCTGGCTGCATACCTTCTCGCCGGCCAAAATGTGGATTGGCGGCTTGAGCATTCTCAACAAGCCGCTGCTGCAATTCCATACCCAGTTCAATGCCGAGATCCCGTGGGACAGCATGGATATGGACTTTATGAACCTGAACCAGACCGCGCACGGCGGCCGCGAGTTCGGCTTTATCGGCGCACGTATGCGTCTGCAGCACAGCGTGATCACCGGCCACTGGCAGGATAGGGTCGCGCAGGAGCGCCTGGGCCAGTGGATGCGTGCGGCGGCGGCGAAGCAGGCCAGCCAGAATCTGAAAGTGGCGCGTTTCGGCGACAACATGCGTGAAGTGGCGGTAACCGAAGGCGACAAAGTGGCGGCGCAGATCCAGTTCGGCTATTCGGTCAACGGCTGGGGCGTCGGCGATCTGGTTGAAGTGATTAACGGCGTCAGCGACGGCGACGTCAACGCGCTGGTTGATGAGTACGAGAGCCTGTACGACTTCACCGCCGCGGCCGCCGTCAACGGCGAGAAGCGCCAGAACGTGCTGGATGCGGCGAAAATCGAGCTGGGCATTAAGGGCTTTCTGCAACATGAAGGCTGCATGGCATTCACCACCAACTTCCAGACGCTGCATGGCATGACCCAGCTGCCGGGCCTGGCGGTGCAACGCCTGATGCAGCAAGGCTACGGTTTTGCCGGTGAAGGCGACTGGAAAACCGCCGCGCTGCTGCACGTGTTTAAGGTGATGGCCACCGGCTTGCCGGGCGGCACCTCGTTTATGGAGGATTACACCTATCACTTCTCCCCGGGCAATGAGCTGGTGTTGGGTTCCCATATGCTCGAGGTCTGTCCTTCGATCGCCAAAGAGAGCCGCCCGTTAATTGATGTGCAGTATCTGGGCATCGGCGGTAAGGCCGATCCGGCGCGGATGATCTTCTCCACTCCTGCGGGCCGCGCGGTGAACGCCAGCGTGATCGATATGGGCGATCGTTTCCGCCTGCTGGTCAACGTGGTGGATGCCATTGAACAGCCTAAACCGCTGCCTAAGCTGCCGGTCGCGCGGGCGTTGTGGCATGCACAGCCATCACTGGCCACCGCGTCCGAAGCCTGGATCCTTGGCGGCGGCGCGCACCATACGGTGTTCAGCCAGGCGCTGACGGTTGACGATATGCGACAGTATGGTGAGATGCATGGCATTGAAGTGCTGGTGATTGACGATGAAACCACCCTGCACGGCTTTAAGGATGCGCTGCGCTGGAACGAGGCCTATTACCGCCTGAATCAGCGCTACTAAGTCAGTAACGGCCTGCATTCCTAAGGCCTTAAACGAAAAGCCCTTCTGGTTGCAGAAGGGCTTTTTTTATTAATGGTGAACCAGGGTGGCAAAGTAATAAACCAGCGGGATGGCGAGGATCACCAGCCCCAGCGGCACCTCGCGGATCTTACCGGCCACCAGTTTGATCAGGATATAAAATAGCAACCCACCGGCGATCCCGGTACCGAAACTGTTGGAAATCAGCGTAATCATCACCATCATCAACACCGGCAAGGCTTCGGTGAAATCCGCTAAATCCACCTTGCGCAGGTTGCTGAACATGTTAAGGCCAATCAGCATCAGTGCAGGCGCGGTCGCCTCTTTCGGGATCATCAGCGCCACGGGCGTAAAGAACAGCATCAGCAAAAACATCACCGCGGCAGCCAGCGCGGTCAGCCCGGTTTTGCCGCCCGCGTCAGCCGCGGCCGAGGACTCAATCAGCGCGGTGGCCGCAGGAATGCCAACAATTGGCCCCAGTGCCGCCGCAATCGAGTCTACGATAAACGGCCGGTTGATCTGCGGCATATTGCCGTGCTCATCCAGCAGCCCCGCTTCGCCGCCGACCGCCAGCGTGGTGCCCATGGTGGAGAAGAACTCCGAGGCGAAAAAGATAAACAGGAAAGGCAGGAAGGCGATATTCAGCGCGCCCCACAGATCGACCTGGCCAAACAGCGGCGCAAGCGAATGCGGCAGCGACATGCCGTGTTCCGGCAGATGGGTAACGCCCAGCGGGATACCGGCGGCAGTGGCCAGCAAAATCGCCCACAGTATCGCGCCCGGCACTTTGCGCGCCTGCAATCCCACCGCCACCAGCAGGCCCAGCAGCGCAATCAGCGCGCCGGGCGCGGTAAAATCGCCCAGCGCCAGCGCATGCGTCTTAGCATTGGCAAGCACCAGTCCGGCATTACGAAAGCCCAGCAGCGCCACAAAAATCCCGATTGAGGCGGTCAGCCCCAGCTTGATCGACTGCGGCACCGAGCGGGTCACCACCTCGCGCAGCCCCAACACCGTCATCACAAAAAACACAATCCCTGACCAGCAGGCGATGCCCAGCGCGATGGGCCAGCTGATGCCATCGCCTGCCAGGGTAATGCCAACCAGCACCGAGCCGCCGATGCCCGGCCCGACCATAAACGGCAGATTGGCGTAAAACGCCATCAGCAGCGAGCCCAGCACGAACACCAGGATCACCCCGGTGGTGGCCGCGCCCTTATCCATGCCGCCCGCCGCCAGCAGGCTGGGGATCACCACCAGCAGATAGGCTGCGGCAAGAAAACCGGTGATGCCCGCCAGGCACTCGGTTTTGCTTTTGGTCTGGCGCTGACGCAGCTGGAAACGGCGCTGTAGCCAGTTGTCTCCGGCGACGGCGACGCTATTTTTTACCTCACTTTCGGCCATGCTTCACTTCCCCTGAATGTTGTTATTGTTGTGTTAAAGCGCGTCCGGCCAGATGGCCAGCACCGGATCGACAATTTCGCGCGTTGCGCCGTCGGTCAGGCCGAGATCCGTTAAGTGCGGCCCGGCGTTACAGGCCAGACAGGTGCCCTCTATCGCCTTAAATACGCGATACGGCGGCTCCCAGTCGGCAACCTGACCGCTCAGCTCACGCAGATTTTTAAATTGCTCCGCCAGCGTTTCTGCCGGCAGCTCAGACAGCATGCCGGCAATCGGCATCGCCACCTTTGCCAGCAGCTTGCCGTGCTGGCTGAGCGCCATCCCGCCACCGCAGGCGATCAGCTGATTGGCGGCCAGCGCCATATCCCGCGGATCCCGGCCTATCACCACCAGATTATGCGAGTCATGCGAATACGAGGTGGCAATCGCCCCGCGCAATTCGCCCCAGCCTTCCAGCAGGGCCATCTGTGGCGTGGCCGCGTGGCGTCTGTGACGGTGCTTGACCCAAATCAGGCTGAAGCCATCCGGCAGTTTCACCCCGCCATCACGCACCTGCACCGTCACTTCACTCCACTGGGTGAACCGCGCGCCCTTGATGTTACGCAGGCGGGCGGTGCCCTGTTGCAGGCCTGGCACCCGCAGCTGGAAGTCCGCTTCTGTCAGCGCATCGATGCGCAGCGTATCGCGCGGCGGGCTGACATCGCTTGCCGCAGCCGGCGTAAACAGCAGTTTTCCCTCGCGGGCAACGCAGTCACCACCGACGTAGACGCAGGCCGGATTGAGGTTTTCCAGTGAATCAAAGGCAATAATATCGGCGGTGCGACCGGCGGCGATCAGCCCCAAATCCGCCCGTTGCAGCCGGATTGCCGCGTTCAGCGTCGCCATTCTCAGCACGTCTTCCGTACGCATGCCCGCGGCCACCAGCAGTTTCACCAGTGCTATCATCCCGCCTTTCTCCAGCAGATGGTCCGGCGGCACGTCGTCGGTGCAAAGGGTAATTTGTGAAGAGAGATGCGGTAAGGCCAGCAGCGCCTGGGCAATGTCGGGCAGCAGATAAGGATGGGAGCCGCGAATTTGCAGGGTTAATCCGGCGCGCAGCTTTTCCAGCGCGTCTTCTGCCGAGGTCAGTTCATGGTCGGAGGTGACGCCCGCGGCAAGGTAGGCCTGCAACTGCTCATCCTTCAGACCGCGCGCATGGCCCTCGATCAGCTTGCCGCTTTTCAGGCCCGCATCAAGGATCGCCATCATCTTTTCGCTGCCGTTCAGCACGCCAGCCATATCCATCACTTCCGCCACGCCCGCCACTTCGGGCCAGCTGAGCATGGTTTGCATCTCCTTACCGCCAACGTCTGCGGCGGACATTTCCAGTCCCGGCGTCGACGGCACGCTGGACGGCGCGGCGCAAATCACCCGCAGCGGCAGATTGCGGCTGGACCGCACGGCATACTGCACGCCGGCCACGCCCAGCACGTTTGCCAGCTCATGCGGATCCCAGAACACCGTGGTGGTGCCCTGCGCTACCACGATCTCCGCGTATTTTTCCGCAGGAAGATGCGAGCTTTCGATATGCACATGGGTGTCAATCAGGCCGGGAGAGAGAAAATGGCCGGACAGGTCATCGGTGTGGGTAGCCTGGGTAAATTTGCCGCGAGGATGCACGCTGGCAATCATGCCGCCGATCAGGCCGACATCGGCGTCACGGATCTCGCCGGTGACCATATCGACGATCGCCGCGTTAATCAGCAGGCGGTCGAAGGGGATTTTGCCCAGCGCGGCCTGGATAGCCCGTTGACGCAGGGGCATGGGCGCGGTTGTCTCGTTCAAGTCGGTGTCCACAGTGGCGGAAGGTTGAGGCTAATGTAGGCAGCGGACGAGGCTTTGCCCAGATGAATTATTTTATCCGTTTATAAGATGCGGTTATGCTGAGCAATCGTTTTCCCTGTTTCGTGAATTGGCTGGCCATTATGTCTGAACCCTGGCGTCGGCTTCCGGCGTTATCCCTGAAGCAAATTCAGTACTTTGTCGCGCTGGCGAAGCTGCGCAGCTTTACCGAAACCGCCAACCGCCTGGCCATCAGTCAGCCGGCGTTAAGCAGCGCATTACGGCAGATTGAGTCGGTGCTCGGCGGCAAGTTATTGAAGCGCACCGCGCAGGGCGTGAGCCTGACCGAACAGGGAGAAGCGGTGCTGCCCTATGCCGAGCGGCTGTTGAATACCGCGCACAGCGCGTTTGATGATATGCAGCAAATTATGCATCAGGGCGGCGATGGCACCTTACGCATTGGCCTGGTGCCGTCGGTCAGCACGCTGCTTTTTCCGGTGGTGCCGCAACTCTTGTCGGCGCACTTTCCGGCGATGCGGGTGGAGTTCCACGATCTGACCAACGACGCTTTACTGCTGGCGGTAGAAAACGGCTCGGTCGACTTTGGCATTGGCGCCACGGACAGCACGGTGCCGGACACCATCGCCGTGTATCCGCTGCTTGAGGATCCTTTTGTCGCGGTGATCCGCCGTGACGATCCGCTGGCTGAAGGCCATAACATTCCGTGGCGACAGCTGGCCAAACGGGAACTCGCGCTGTTTTCTAAAGGGAACGTCAGCAGACTGGTCACCTCAATGATTGAGAGTCACCGGTTGCAGTTGCGGGTGGGGTATCGGGTCGATTTTCAGGAAACGCTGTATGGACTGGTGCGGTCACGTCTGGCGCTGGCCATCCTGCCCGAGCTGTACACCGCGACCTTAAACGATAACGAACTGAGGGTGATCCATTTACAGCAGCCGACGCTGAGCCGCACCGTTGCCATGATGCGCAAACCTGCCCCACTGCGATCGCCCAAAATTGAGCACTGTTTCCAGTTTTTGCTGCACTCCTTCCATCGGCAAATCGCCGGGCAAGCGGCAATCTGGTTTCACCGGCAGTGGGTGACCTGCTGAGGCCACCCAGCGCCGGGGTTTTTATTCTGCCAGACGCTTCACCGGCGCATTCTGCTGGCGGTCCCACATCACGGTCAGCAGCCGCTGCAGCGCGATAAAGGCGAACAGCAGGATGCCGATGGCAATCTTGGTCCACCAGGAGCTTAAGGTGCCATCAAAGTTAATCCAGGTCTGGATCAGCCCCTGGATCAGCACGCCAAACAGCGTACCCAACACCGTGCCAACCCCGCCGGACAGCAGCGTACCGCCGATCACTACCGACGCGATGGCATCCAGCTCGACGCCCATCCCCGCCAGCGCATAGCCGGAAGAGGTGTAGATCGAGAACACGATGCCGGCCAGGGTAGCCAGCGCAGACGACAGCATATAGATACGGATGGTGGTGCTGCGGGTGGAAATCCCCATCAGCTGGGCGGAAGTGACGTTGCCGCCGATGGCATACACCTGATTACCAAAGCGGCTGCGGTGCGCCAGCACGATGCCGAACACCACCACCACCAGCATGATTACCGCCAGCAGGCTGAGCCGCCCGCCGCCTGGAATTTTCCAGGCCAGGCTGGACAGCGTGCTATACAGCGGATGATCGATCGGCAACGAGCTTTCGGAGACCAGGAAGCTGCTGCCGCGCAGGAAGAACATCCCGGCGAGGGTGATAATAAACGCCGGGATTTTCAGCGCGTCGATCAGCCAGCCCATAAAGGCGCCAAACGCCGAGCCCATCACCATCACCAGCGCGAACGCCAGCCAGGGATCAAGATGGAAATCGCCGATGGCGCGGGCAAGAAACACGCCGGTAAAGGCGATCACCGCGCCAACGGACAGATCGATGCCGCCGGAGAGGATCACAAAGGTCATGCCGACCGCAATAATGCCGAGGAAAGCGTTATCGGTCAGAATATTGGCGATCACCCGCGTGGAGGCAAAGCCGGGAAACTGACTGAGGCAGAACAAATACCCGGCAACAAATACCAGCAGGGTAATCATCAGGGGGAGATGACGTTTAAGCACCTTTGCGTCCTCGCTTGAACAGTTGAATAAACCGTGGCGACTGAATCAACAGCACCGCCATCACCACCACCGCTTTCACGACCTGATTCAGTTCAGGCGGGAAGCCTGACAACAGGATCCCGGTGTTCATTGCCTGGATAATCAGCGCGCCAATCAGTGACAGCAGCAGGTTGTATCGCCCGCCCATCAACGACGCGCCGCCGATGACCACCGCGAGGATGGCATCCAGCTCCAGCCACAGCCCGGCGTTATTGGCGTCGGCACCGCGAATATCGGCGGCCACAATCAGCCCGGCCACCGCCGCGCATAAGCCGCTGATTACATAGGTGGTCATCACGATCAGCCAGCCATTCACCCCGGCATTGCGTGCGGCGCGCAGGTTGATGCCCACCGCTTCGATAAACATCCCCAGCGCCGTTTTACGGGTCAGCAGCCAGACCAGCAGCGCCATCACCAGGGTGATCCACACCGGCACCGGCAGGGTAAACAGCGTGCCGCTGCCCAGCCGCGCCAGCGAATCACTGTCGAAGGTGACGATTTGCCCCTGGGTGATCAGCTGCGCAATGCCGCGCCCCGCCACCATCAGGATCAGCGTGGCGACAAACGGCTGGATCTTCAGCAGGGCCACCAGCACCCCATTCCATAAACCGCAGAGAATGCCGGTGCCCAGCGTGGCCAGAACGATCACCGGCAGGCTGTGTCCGGAGACGGTCAGCGTGGCCGCCGTGGCACCGGCAATCGCCATCACCGCGCCCACCGACAGATCGATGCCGCCGGTGGCGATCACCAGCGTCATGCCGATCGCCAGAATGGCCACCGGCGCCGCACGGTTAAGGATATCGATCGGGCTGCCAAACAGACGGCCGTCCTGAATATGAATGGCAAAGAAATTATTGGCCACCAGGCTGTCGATAATCAGCACCAGCACCAGCGCCGCGATTTGCGGCATCCCTGCGGGCAGTTTGCGTTTGAACATGCGCGTTTTCCCCGGCACCAGATGTGACTCAAGCATGTTGGGTTCCCCCAGCGGCGATAGCATTAACAATGGCGGCGACGGAGAGTTGCTCAAGCGGAATTTCCGCCACCTGCTGACGATCTCTGAGGATCACCACCCGATCCGCATAGCCCACCAGTTCTTCAAGTTCAGAGGAGATCACCAGCAGCGCCAGCCCATCCGCACACAAGGATTCAATCAGGCGAATAATTTCGGCATGCGCGCCGACGTCGATCCCGCGCGTGGGCTCATCGAGGATCAGGAACTGCGGTTTTGTCACCAGCCAGCGGGAGAGCAGGACTTTTTGCTGATTTCCCCCCGACAGCAACTCGACCGGCTGATCGGCATTCGGCGTGCGGATGCCCATCGCTTTGATAAAGCGGTCGGCGATCTGCTGCTGCTCACGGCGCTTAATGGGACGCAGCCAGCCGCGCTGGGCCTGCAACGCGAGGATGATGTTTTCCCGCACCGATGCCGCGCCGACGATGCCGTCGGTTTTACGATCTTCCGGGCAGAAGCCCATGCCGAGGTGCGAGGCCTGCGCCGGCGTGCGGATAGTGCGCTTTTTGCCTTTGATCCAGGCCGTGCCGCTGTCGGCCCGGCGGATGCCAAAGAGCAGTTCGGCGGTTTCTGTCCTGCCGGAACCGAGTAATCCGGCCAGACCGACCGCTTCGCCCGGACGGACGCTCAGGCTGAAGGGTTCAATGGTCCCTTTCTTGCCGTAATCCTTAAATTCCACCACCGGCTGATTGCTTTTCAGGGTGCTGCCGGCGCGTTGCAATGCGGTTTCCAGCAGTTCACGTCCTAGCATCAGCTTAATCAGTTCAATTTGCGGCAGCGCCCGCGTATCACGCGTGGCAACGAACTGGCCGTTACGCAGCACCGTGATGCGGTCGCTGACTTTGTAAACCTGGTCGAGAAAGTGGGTGACGAAGATCAGCCCCATGCCTTTAGCTTTCAGCTGATTCATCAGCGTGAACAGCATCTCCACTTCACTGGCATCGAGACTGGCGGTCGGTTCATCGAGGATCAGCACTTTGGCCGACAGGTCCACCGCGCGGCAGATGGCAATAATCTGCTGCATCGCCACCGAGTACTGCCCTAATGGCCGGGTGACATCCAGTTCGAAACCGTAGCTGTGCAGTAACGCCTCGGCCTTGCGCACCAGCGTTTTGCGATCGATCAGACCAAAGCGGCGCGGTTCACGGCCAATATACAAATTGTCCGCCACCGACATATTCGGCAGCAGGTTAACTTCCTGATACACCGTACCAATGCCGATGCTCTGCGCTTCAGCGGTGTTTTGCGGATTGATTGCCTGGCCGTCCAGCGTCACGCTGCCACTGTCGCGTTTATAGACGCCGGTCAGCACTTTGATAATGGTGGATTTACCGGCACCGTTTTCCCCCAGCAGCGCCATAATTTCGCCCGGGCGGACATCAAAAGAGACATTATCCAGCGCTTTAACGCCAGGAAAGGCTTTGCTGACGCCACTGATGGTGAGCAGTGGCGTCATTGAGGTGTTCTGGGAGTTCATACGACTTCGCCTCAACCATGAAAAAAGCCGCCTGAAGAGCAGGCGGCGCGGTGGTTAGTAACCCATGCCTTTTTTCTTGTCTAACTGAGACTGCGCATCGGCAGGCAGATATAGCTTCGATTCGGTTTTGATGATTTTTGGCGGCATGGTGCCGTCTTTCTTGAATTTCTCCAACGCATCGAACGCCGGGCCAGCCATATTTGGCGTCAGCTCGACGTTGGCATTCGCTTCGCCAGCCTGCATGGCTTTATAGATATCCGGCACGCCGTCGATTGAACCGGTCAGGATATCTTTGCCTGGCTTGAGGCCGGCTTCTTTGATGGCCTGAATAGCACCGATGGCCATGTCATCATTGTGGGCATAAACCATGCAGATATTTTTGCCGTTGTTCTCAGCTTTAATAAAGCTTTCCATGACTTCCTTACCTTTGCTGCGGGTAAAGTCACCGGACTGGGAACGAATAATCTTGATGCCAGGCGCGCTGGAGATCGCTTCAGCAAAGCCTTTTTTACGGTCGATGGCGACGCTGGCGCCAACGGTGCCTTGCAGCTCAACCACGTTACACGGCTTACCATTCTGCTGTTTGACCAGCCAGTCGCCAATCAGCTTACCTTCGTAAACGTTATCGGCGGTGACCACCGCCATATACAGTGACTTGTCTTTTACCACGATGGCGCGGTCTAACAGGAACACCGGGATCTTGGCGTCTTTCGCTTCTTCAAGCACCGGCTCCCAACCGGTCTGCACCACCGGAGCGATAAAGATCGCATCCACGCCCTGCGCGATAAACGAACGCACGGCCTTGATTTGGTTCTCCTGTTTCTGCTGACCATCAGCAATTTTCAGGGTGATCCCGCGCTTCTGGGCCTCGCTTTTCGCCACGCTGGTTTCCGCTGCACGCCAGCCTGATTCGGAGCCAACCTGCGAGAAACCGACCGTCATGGATTCAGCCAGTGCGGCGCCGGAGAGGCTTGCACTGATGAGGGTGGTTAAAAGTAAACGCTTCCACATGATCATTTTTCCTCTGATGGGATTTGGTTGTGTAGGGTCAAACGCCACTAAATCCTGGACTATCCTGAAGCAAACATTTACGACAACGCTCACAAAACACAACAATTAAAAGAGGTTACGCGATTTGACCGCTGGCAACGGCAGGCGGCTGATATGGATAAAACGCGCGGAGGGTTTTCAGGACATGTTAAATAACTGTAATAAACATAAGCGCTTAACAATTGCCTCAATGGAAGCGATTACAACACCGCGTCAGGTTCTGTCACGCGCTGCGGCGGTTTTAGCGGCGAAGGTAATTAACAGTTTTGTGACTCACACCACATCTGCACAAGACCAGCAGCAGAAAAGCTGATGGCAGAATGACCGAATGGGATTAAAAATACGCAAAATTCCTGGGCTATAGTCTGAATTTACAGTCAGTTACTCGTTTGTCCTCTGGACAGAAACCCTGCCAGCCATATACTTGGGCCTCCTGATCCCTATCCCTAACGGCCATCATGACAGTCGAAGATTATCTTTTGAAGTTTCGTAAAGTGAGCTCGCTTGAAACGCTGGAAAAGCTGTTCGATCATCTGAATTATTCTCTTACCGATGATAATGAGATTTCGAATATGTATCGCGCTGCCGATCACCGCCGCGCAGAGCTGACCTCTGGCGGTCGTCTGTTTGATTTGGGTTGCGTGCCAAAATCGGTCTGGCGCTATGTGGTCTAAATTTTCCGTTCAATAATGAACTGGCCTTCCGTATACTCTTTGGTCCTCAAGGTGCGTGACAGGTTTGGATCACAAACGGTCGTTATTACCCGATTTAAAAGGATTAAAGAGTGGCTACAGCTTCACCCCCACGCATTGCCGGACTGCTTCTGGTACCGCTCGCCTGGTTAATTATGACCATGCTGACCAGTGCCGTTGTGGTGGCCATGTATTTGAGCGCGTTATTAACGCCAGAACTGCGCAGCGCCCTGTTTAATAACACCCATGCGTTTACGCTGCAGTGGAGTATTTCACTGTTGACCTCTCTGGTGGTCTGGGCCTACAGCATTTGGGTGACATGGATTTTTTGCAAACGCTCACGTCGGCTGCCCCGTCATTACATTATCTGGCTGCTGATTACCGTACTGCTGGCGATCAAGACCTTCGCGTTTTCGCCGGTCAGCGATGCGGCGGCGATCAGAACTTTGTTGATTGCGCTGCTGGCCGCAGCGGTGCTGGTGCCGTACTTCAAACGCTCCCAGCGGGTGAAAACCACCTTTATTGAGCCGTGAAGCTGAAAAAACCAGCAAAAATTTAATCCTCCGTGCGTTTAGGGAATATCCTTACTGCTGGTATGTTGTCGTAAAGCCGCCAATGTTCGATAATAGGCGGCTTTCTTTTTATCAGGCCAAAACATGACCGAATACCTGCTTCTTTTTGTTGGCACAGTGCTGGTGAACAACTTCGTTCTGGTGAAGTTTCTCGGCCTCTGTCCCTTTATGGGCGTTTCCAAAAAACTGGAGACGGCGATTGGCATGGGACTCGCCACCACATTCGTTATCACCCTGGCCTCGATCTGCGCCTGGCTGGTAAACCACTTTATTCTGCTGCCGCTGGATCTCGTTTACCTGCGCACGATGGCCTATATCCTGGTGATCGCGGTGGTGGTGCAGTTCACCGAGATGGTGGTGCGCAAAACCAGCCCGGATCTCTATCGTCTGCTGGGGATTTTCCTGCCGCTGATCACCACCAACTGTGCGGTGCTGGGCGTGCCGTTGCTGAGCGTTAACCTCAATCACACCTTCCTGCAGGCCGCGTTGTTTGGCTTTAGCGGCGCGCTGGGCTTCTCGCTGGTGATGGTGCTGTTTGCCGGCATCCGCGAACGTCTGGTGCTGGCTGAAGTCCCTGCCCCGTTTAAGGGCTCCTCGATTGCGCTGGTGACGGCGGGTCTGATGGCGTTGGCCTTTATGGGCTTCACCGGGCTGGTAAAATTCTGATGACTGCGGTGTGGATTGCTATTGCTGTGTTGAGCGTGCTGGGCCTCGTGTTTGGTGGCCTGTTGGGCTACGCCTCACGCCGTTTTGAAGTGGAAGAAGACCCGATTGTTGAGCAGATCGATGCGATTTTGCCGCAGAGCCAGTGCGGCCAGTGCGGCTATCCTGGCTGCCGTCCATACGCTGATGCGGTGGGCAACAACGGTGAGATGATCAACAAGTGTGCGCCAGGCGGCGAGCAGACCATGCTGAAGCTGGCGGCGCTGTTGAACGTTGAGCCGCAACCGCTCGGTGACGAAGCGGTGCTGGAGCCAGAGCGCAAGGTCGCCTGGATCGATGAAGAGAACTGTATCGGCTGTACCAAATGCATTCAGGCCTGCCCGGTTGACGCCATCGTTGGCGCGACCCGCGCGATGCACACCGTGCTGAGCGACGTCTGCACCGGCTGCGACCTTTGCGTGGCCCCTTGCCCAACTGACTGTATTGAGATGCGTCCGGTTGCGCCAACCACCGCCAGCTGGAAGTGGGATTTAAACACTATCCCGATCAAAGTTATTCCTGTGGAACGTCATGCGTAATCTGTTCAAATTCTTAAAGAAAGAGCCAATCTGGGATTTCAAAGGGGGCATTCATCCTCCTGAAATGAAAACCCAGTCTAACGGCACGCCGTTACGCCAGCTTCCTTTGCCCGCGCGCTTTATCATTCCGATCAAGCAGCATATCGGCCATGAAGGTGAACTGCTGGTGAGCCCTGGCGATAACGTGCTGCGCGGCCAGCCGCTGACCTTTGGTCGTGGCCGGATGTTGCCGGTGCATGCGCCCAGCTCCGGCACCATCGAAGCGATTGGGCCGCATATCACCGCGCATCCTTCCGCGCTGGCTGAAATGTGCATTTATCTGACGCCTGACGGTGAAGACCGCTGGTGCGAACTTCAGCCGGTGGCGGATTACCGTCAGGCCGATCGCAGTAAGATTGTGAACCTGATCCACCAGGCGGGCGTGGCCGGTCTCGGTGGTGCAGGCTTCCCTACTGCCACCAAGCTTAAAGGCGGTTTGCGCGGGGTCAGCACGCTGATCATTAACGCGGCCGAGTGCGAACCCTACATTACCGCTGACGATCGTCTGATGCAGGACTGCGCGGACGAAGTGATCGAAGGCAGCCGCATTCTCGCCTGGGTGCTGCAATCCGACCGGGTGTTGATTGGCATCGAAGATAACAAGCCTGAGGCCATCGCCGCGCTGAAAAAAGCGCTGGGTGAAGCCAAAGATATCCAGATCCGCGTGGTGCCGACCAAATATCCGTCGGGCGGCGCCAAGCAGCTGACCAAGATTCTGACCGGGCTGGAAGTGCCGCACGGCGGCCGCTCAACCGATATTGGCGTGCTGATGCAGAACGTCGGCACCGCCTTTGCGGTTAAACGGGCGATCGTCAACGGCGAACCGCTGACCGAGCGCGTGGTGACGTTGACCGGCGAATCGGTCGGGAAACCCGGCAACGTCTGGGGTCGTCTCGGCACCCCGATCAGCCATCTGCTGCACAATGCCGACTTCAGTCCGGCATCCGGCCAGATGGTGGTGATGGGCGGCCCGTTGATGGGCTTTACGCTGCCCACGCTCGATGTGCCGGTGGTGAAGATCACCAACTGCATTCTGGCCCCGGCGGCCAACGAAATGGGCGACAACGAAGCAGAGCAATCCTGTATTCGTTGCAGCGCCTGTGCCGATGCCTGCCCGGCCGCCCTGCTCCCTCAGCAGCTGTACTGGTACAGCCGCGGTAAGGATCACGATAAAGCGCGCGAGCACAATATCGCCGACTGCATTGAATGCGGCGCCTGTGCCTACGTCTGCCCAAGCAATATTCCGCTGGTGCAGTATTACCGTCAGGAAAAAGCCGAGATCCGCGCCATCGACCTTGAAGCCGAGCGGAATGCGCAGGCCAAGGCCCGGTTTGAAGCGCGTCAGGAACGCCTTGAGCGTGAAAAGCTGGCCCGTGAAGCGCGCCATCAGCAGGCTAAACGCCCGGTCACCCGCAGCGATGCCGACAACGTTGAAGCAGCGTTAGCCCGCGTGAAGGCGAAAAAAGAGGCTGAGGCGCAGCAGCTGGCAGACGCTGACAATCCGGTTCAGACCGCCCAACGCAATGCACGCCATGCTCAGGCACTGGCGCATGGCGCAGAACGCCAGTCTGAAACCGAACCGGCGACCCGTCAGGTGGGCGATCCGCGTAAAGCGGCGGTTGAAGCCGCCATTGCGCGCGCGAAAGCCAAAAAAGCCGCGCAGGTTGAACCGGCGTCAGCTGATGCCGAACCGGCGGTCGATCCGCGTAAAGCCGCAGTAGAAGCCGCCGTGGCGCGGGCGAAAGCCCGAAAAGCCGCGATGGCCGCTGATAAAGAAGCCGATGCTGAGCCGGTGGCGCAAGCCGCTGCGCCGGAGCCGACTGAAGCACCGGTCGACCCACGTAAAGCGGCGGTTGCGGCCGCTATTGCCCGTGCTAAAGCAAAGAAAGCGGCGCAGGCGGCTGAAGCTGAGCCAGTAAAACAGGCTGATGTTGCGCCAGAACAGACTGCCGCTCATGACGACACGCATTCCGCAGGGCCGTCTGAACCTTCAGACGATCCCCGCAAAGCGGCAGTGGCGGCGGCCATCGCACGTGTAAAAGCGCGCAAGGCGCAGCAATCGACGCAAGAGGATTAAATGGCTTTTCGTATCGCAAGTTCGCCCTACACCCACAACCGCCGCAGCACCAGCACCATCATGCTGCTGGTGTTGCTGGCTGCCTTACCGGGCATTGCCGCCCAGCTGTACTTTTTTGGCTGGGGTAACCTGATTCAGGTGCTGATTGCCGCCGTCGCCGGGGTCGCTGCGGAAGCGGCGATCCTGAAAATGCGTAAACTGCCGCTGTCTAAAACCCTCGGCGATAATTCCGCCCTGCTGACCGCGCTGCTGTTGGGGATCAGTATTCCCCCGCTGGCCCCCTGGTGGCTGATCGTCATTGGTACGGTGTTTGCGGTGGTGATCGCCAAACAGCTGTATGGCGGATTGGGCCAGAACCCGTTTAACCCGGCGATGGTCGGTTATGTGGTGTTGCTGATTTCATTCCCGGTGCAGATGACCAGCTGGTTGCCGCCGGATACTTTGCAGTCGATCACGCCGGGCTTTATGGACACCCTTAGCATGATCTTCCAGGGTCATACGCTGGCTGGCCATACCATGCAGCAGTTGCAGATTGGCGTGGATGGCATCAGTCAGGCCACGCCGCTGGATACCTTTAAAACCGGTCTGCGTGCCGGGCACAGCGCTGAACAGTTGCGGGCACAGCCGATTTACAGCGGCGTGATTGCCGGTCTGGGCTGGCAGTGGGTCAACGTCGGCTATCTGGTCGGCGGCCTGTTCCTGCTGTTTACCAACAGCATTCGCTGGCACATCCCGGTCAGCATCCTGCTCTCGCTGGCGCTGTTTTCCTTTGTGGGCTGGTTCTTCTCGCCGGACAGCCTGGTGTCGCCAATGGTGCATCTTTTCTCCGGTGCCACCATGCTGGGCGCGTTCTTTATCGCCACCGATCCGGTCACCGCATCAACCACCAATAAAGGCCGCCTGGTGTATGGCGTGTTAATTGGTTTGCTGGTGTGGCTGATCCGCAGCTTTGGCGGCTATCCGGATGGCGTGGCCTTTGCGGTGTTGCTGGCAAATATCACCGTGCCGTTAATTGATTACTACACGCAGCCGCGCGTTTACGGCCACCGGAAGGAAAAATAATGCTGGATGCGATTCGTAAAAACGGCGTCACGCTGGCGGTTTTCGCTGCCGTGACCACCGGCGTGACGGCGATAATTAATAATGTCACCAAGCCAACCATCGATCATCAGACCGAACTTCAGCAAAAAATCCTGCTGGATCAGGTGGTTCCGACCGATCTGTACAATAACCACATTCAGCAGGAATGTTACATTGTCACCGATCCGGCGCTGGGCGCGGGCCCTCAGCACGTCTACCTGGCGCGTAAAGATGACAAGCCGGTGGCCGCTGCGGTTGAGACTACGGCACCGGACGGCTATTCTGGAGCCATTAAGATGATTGTTGGCGCCGACTTTAACGGTAAAGTACTGGGCGTGCGCGTGGTTGAACACCATGAAACGCCGGGCCTTGGCGATAAAATTGAGCTGCGCATTTCGAACTGGATCAACAGTTTTAACGGCGTGCAGCTGAAAGGCAAAGACGACACCCAGTTTGCGGTGAAGAAAGATGGCGGCACCTTCGACCAGTTCACCGGGGCGACCATTACCCCACGCGCGGTGGTCAACGCCTCTAAACGCACCACGCTATATATTGAAACATTGCCAGGTAAGCTCGCTTCCCTGTCACCTTGTGGAGAGTCCAATGAGTGAAGCAAAAACGCTGATTGTCGGCGGCCTGTGGAAGAATAACTCCGCGCTGGTTCAGCTGCTGGGGCTGTGTCCCCTGCTGGCAGTCACCTCGACCGCCACCAACGCCCTTGGCCTCGGCCTGGCAACGACCCTGGTGCTGACCTGCACCAACTCGGCGATCTCGGCTTCACGTCGTTGGGTGCCTGCTGATATCCGCATTCCTATCTACGTGATGATCATTGCGGCGGTGGTGAGCTGCGTACAGATGCTGATCAATGCCTATGCCTACGGCCTGTATCAGTCGTTAGGGATCTTTATTCCGCTGATCGTCACCAACTGCATCGTGGTGGGACGCGCCGAGGCGGTTGCTTCGAAAAGCAGCGTTGCGCTGTCGGCGCTCGACGGCTGTTTCATCGGACTGGGTGCCACCAGCGTGATGGTGGTGTTGGGTTCACTGCGCGAGATCATCGGTAACGGCACCATTTTCAATGGCGCAGACCAGCTGTTAGGCCCGTGGGCGAAAGTGCTGCGCATTCAGGTGTTCCATTTTGATTCGCCAATGCTGCTGGCAATGCTGCCACCGGGCGCGTTTATTGGTCTCGGTATGCTGCTGGCCGCCAAATACGTTATCGACAACAAGCTGAAGGCACGTGCGGCGCTGAAAGCCGCTCAGGAAGCCCAAAGCCTGCCTGAAGGGAAAGCGAGCGCGCTGTGAATAAGGACAAACGTCAGCAAATTTTGAGCCGGTTGCGGGACAATGACCCGCATCCCACCACGGAACTGGTATTTACCTCCCCTTTTGAGCTGTTGATTGCGGTACTGCTTTCCGCGCAGGCGACCGATGTCAGCGTCAATAAAGCCACCGCCAAACTCTATCCGGTGGCCAATACGCCGGAAGCGATGCTGGCGTTAGGCGTGGAGGGCGTTAAGGCGTACATCAAAACCATCGGCCTGTTTAACACCAAAGCCGAGAACGTGATCAAAACCTGCCGCATCCTGCACGAGCAGCATCAGGGCGTGGTGCCGGAAGATCGTGCCGCGCTGGAAGCGCTGCCCGGTGTGGGACGCAAAACCGCTAACGTGGTGCTGAATACCGCCTTTGGCTGGCCGACCATCGCTGTCGATACCCATATTTTCCGCGTCTGCAATCGCACCAACTTTGCCCCCGGCAAGAACGTTGAGCTGGTCGAGGATAAGCTGCTGAAGGTGGTGCCGAACGAGTTCAAGGTCGACTGCCATCACTGGTTTATCCTGCATGGCCGCTACACCTGCGTGGCGCGCAAGCCGCGCTGCGGCTCCTGTCTGATTGAAGATCTCTGCGAGTTTGGTGAGAAAACCGAGGTCTGAACGGCCCCGGTTTATCGTGCCAGCACCTTCTCTCCCGCATTCTTTTCCAGCCGCCAGACATCCACCAGCGACATCACCACCAGCATGGCAATCGCCGCAAAGGCGATATGAATATCCTGCTGGCTGGGTGAGGTTTGCCCGGCAAGCTGCATGGAAAATCGCAGGATCATCGCCGAAATGGCAATGCCAAAGCTCATGCTGAACTGGAACAGGATGCTGAAAATCACCGAGGCTTCACTCAGTTTTTCACGCGGCACATCGGCAAATCCCATGCTGTTATAACAGCTGAACTGCAACGACCGCGACAGTCCGCCAATAAACAGGATGGCGGCGATCAACATATATCCCTGCGCCGGGGTGATAAACAGGCAGCTCAGAATCGAAAGGACACTGAGCACCCCGTTAAGAAACAGAATTCGCTTAAAACCAAATCTGAACATCAGCCAGGTGGTCGCCGGTTTCATCGCCAGATTACCGGCAAATACCCACAGCACCATTGACCCTGCCTGCGCGGCACTCCAGCCAAAACTCAGCTGGAACAGCAGCGGTAACAGGAACGGAATGGCATTAATCGACGCCCGGAAGAAGGATCCTCCCACCACCGCACTTCTGAAGGTCGGAATTCGTAGCATCGACAGCGAGAGCAACGGCGTTGCATGTTGCAGGCTGTGACGCCACGCCAGCAGGCTGCACACCACGCCCAGCGCCAGCAGCAGAATGCCCAGCGACATCGACAGGCCGCCCATGCATTCAATGGCAATGATAATCAGGGTGCAGGTCGAGGAGATCAGCAGGAACCCCTTAACATCAAACTGCCGTTTCTCTTCAGCTTTAAACTGCGGCATCAGGTACAGGGTGACAATAATTGCCACTATTCCCAACGGGATGTTTAGCCAAAAAATCCACGGCCAGTGACCGTAGCTGACGATCATTCCGCCGAGCAACGGCCCAATAACGGGCGCAATCAGACCCGGCCAGGTGATAAAGGCGATGGTTTTGACCATGTCCTTCTTTTCCGTCACCCGCAGCACCACCATCCGCCCGACCGGCACCATCAGCGCACCACCGATTCCCTGCAGGATCCTGCTGAGGGTAAACAGCATCAGGTCCTGGCTCAGGCCGCAGAGAATCGAGGCGAAGGTAAAAATCAGGATGGCGGCGGTAAAGATGGTTCGCGCGCCGAAACGGTCCGCCAGCCAGCCGCTGATCGGGATAAATATCGCCACCGCCAGCAGGTAGGCGCTAATACCGATGTTCAGCGACACCGGACTGACGCTGAACTCTTTCGCCATTTGCGGGATGGCGGTGGTGATCACCGTGGCGTCGAGGTTTTCCATAAAAAAGGTCACTGCAACAAGCAGCGCTAAGGCGGTGGCTTTGGTCATGTTAAGCGTCGGTCCATGGACTAAAGGTTTACTATAGGAAAAAATGATCGCGGGCGGGTTAAAAAAAAGGGCGGAATTTTCATTCCGCCCTCTTCGCTATCGGCTTTACCTAACAGGAGTGTTCCCTGCTCCGACAGTCAGTGATTATTTAATGCCTTCTTCAATCGCCACTTCGGTCTGTTCACGCTGCAGCTGGTAATATTCCGCGGTGGACAGCGCCAGCGGCGTTTTGCCACGGATCAGATCCGCCATTTTCTCGGCAATCATTACCGTTGGCGCATTGAGGTTACCGGTGGTGATTTGCGGCATGATCGACGCATCGACCACTCGCAGGTTCTGCATACCGTGTACGCGGCCCTGGGCATCGACCACGGCCATCTCGTCGTTACCCATCGCGCAGCTACCGCAAGGGTGATAGGCGGTCTCTGCATGCTCGCGGATAAAGGTATCGATATCTTCATCGCTCTGCACGTGTGCACCCGGCTGGATCTCTTCACCGCAATACTCGGCAAGCGCTTGCTGTTGCATGATTTCACGCGTCAGACGCACCGCGTTGCGGAACTCTTCCCAGTCACGATCTTCAGACATGTAGTTGAAGAAGATCGACGGCGC
The DNA here is from genome assembly GCF_000196615.1 of Erwinia billingiae Eb661. Classification (NCBI taxonomy): domain Bacteria; kingdom Pseudomonadati; phylum Pseudomonadota; class Gammaproteobacteria; order Enterobacterales; family Erwiniaceae; genus Erwinia; species Erwinia billingiae. Next base: position 2,194,177 of record NC_014306.1, on the reverse strand, counting down.
GGCATACGGATGCTTCGAGGTCAGCTTGACGCGGCCACGGCTCATCGAACGCATTGGGCCCACGTGTGCCTGGAAACCGTGCTCTTTTACCGGGCTGCTGCCGTTGTAGTTGATGGCAACGGGCAGGAAGTGGTATTGCAGATCCGGCCAGTCTGGCTTGTCATCACTGCGAATAAAGCCGCCGGCTTCAAACTGATTGCTGGCGCCAATGCCGGTGCCGTTAAACAGCCATTCGGCACCGATAGCCGGCTGGTTCCACCACTGTAACGACGGATACAGGCTGACCGGTTTTTTGCAGCGGAACTGCATATACACTTCCAGGTGATCCTGTAAGTTGCGACCGACGCCCGGCAACGCATGCACCACGTCAATGTCCAGCTCGCGCAGCCACTCTTCAGGGCCGACACCGGAACGCTGCAGGATCTGTGGCGAGGCAATCGCACCGGCACACAGCAGCACTTCACGCGTGGCGTGCGCCTGCTCTTCTTTGCCGTTGCGTAACCAGCTGACGCCCGTGGCGGTTTTGCCGCTGAACAGAATGCGGTCCGTCTGCGCATGGGTGACGATGGTCAGGTTTGAACGCTGCTTGGCCACGTCCAGATAGCCTCTGGCGGTGCTGGAACGGCGGCCCTGGGCGGTCACGGTGCGGTCCATCGGGCCGAAGCCATCCTGGCGATAACCGTTAAGGTCATCCGTTTCGTGGTGACCGGCCTGAGTGGCCGCATCAATAAAGGCACGGAACAACGGATTATTGCCGGCTTTTGGCGTGGTGACGCTCAGGTAACCTTCGCCACCGTGATAGTCGTTCTCGCCGATGTCGCGTTTCTCTGCCTTGCGGAAATACGGCAGGCAGTTCAGATACGACCAGTTTTCCAGCCCTTTCTTGCTGGCCCAGTTGTCGTAATCCATCGCGTTGCCGCGGATGTAGCACATGCCGTTGATCAGGGAAGAGCCACCCAGACCTTTACCACGACCACACTCCATGCGGCGGTTGTTCATCTTCGGCTCAGGATCGGTTTCAAACGCCCAGTTATAACGTTTACCCTGCAGCGGGTAAGCCAAAGCGGCTGGCATTTGGGTACGGAAGTCCCAGCGGTGATCTTTCCCGCCCGCTTCCAGTAAAAGTACCGATACGTCAGCATCCTCAGTCAGTCGCGTGGCCAGTACGTTACCTGCTGAACCAGCGCCAATAATAATATAATCAAATTTCTGCATTAAGCCTCCAGATAGCCGCGACAGTACTGCCGCGGCAAAAAAATCAGACTGCGAAAAAAAGCGCGCGCATCAGAACGCGGAAGGATACTCGCCCATCTCAATCAGGATGGATTTGGTGCGGGTATAGTGGTGCAGCGTTTCCAGTCCGTTTTCACGGCCGACGCCAGACTGCTTATAGCCACCGACAGGCATAGGTGCCGGTGATTCGCCCCAGGTATTCACCCAGCAAATCCCCGCTTCCATCTGATGGATCACGCGATGTGCGCGGTTCAGCGAGGTGGTGAAAATACCCGCTGCCAGACCGTATTCGGTGTTGTTAGCGCGGTCGATCACTTCCTGCTCGTCATCAAATACCAGCACGCTCATCACCGGACCAAAGATCTCTTCCTGCACGATGCGCATATCATCGGTGCAGTCGGTGAAGACCGTGGCTTCCACGTAGCACCCTTTGGCGAACGCGCCGTCAGTCATACGTGAACCGCCTGCCAATACGCGCGCGCCCTCTTTTTTACCGATATCGAGGTAAGAGACGACCTTCTGGCAGTGCCCTTCGCTGACCAGCGGTCCAAAGTTGACCTCGGGATCCAGCGGGTCACCGGCTTTGATGCCGGCCATTTTTTCCTGCAGGCGTTTTTCAAAGGCCGGCAGCAGCGAACGGTGAACAAAGACGCGGGTGCCGTTGGTGCACACCTGACCGCTGCTGTAGAAGTTGGCCATCATCGCGCCGTCGACGGCACGCTCAAGCTCGGCATCTTCAAACACGATCAGGGGTGATTTGCCACCGAGTTCCATGGTGACGGATTTCAGGTTCGCCAGTGCCGCATCCGCCATGACGCGTTTACCGGTTTTCACTTCCCCGGTGAAGGAGACTTTGGCAATTTTTGGATGCTGGCTGAGACCCTGGCCGACCGGGCCTGCGCCCTGAACCACGTTAAACACGCCATCCGGCAGACCGGCTTCGGTGAAGATTTTGGCCAGTTCCAGCACGCTTAACGGCGTGACTTCGCTTGGCTTGAAGATCATCGCGTTGCCGGTGGCCAGCGCCGGGGCACTTTTCCACAGGGCAATCTGAATCGGGTAGTTCCACGCGCCAATACCGGCACAGACGCCCAGCGGCTCGCGGCGGGTATAAACCAGCGCGCTGTCGCGCAGAGGAATGGATTCGCCCTCTACTGCAACCGCCAGACCGGCGTAGTATTCCAGCACGTCAGCACCGGTGACGATATCGACCGCCGCCGTTTCGCTGATGGGCTTACCGGTATCGGCAGTTTCCAGCTCGGCCAGCTGTTGATTGCGTTCACGCAGCAGCGCAACCGCTTTCAGCAGCACACGGCTACGCTCAACCGGTGTGTAGCCACGCCAGATACGCTGGCCGGCTTCTGCCGAGGCCACGGCACGGTCAATATCCTGCTGGCTGGCAGAGGTGATCTCAGCCAGCACTTCGCCATTGGCGGGATTGATGGTGGTGAATGTTTCGCCATGACCGGATTCTTCACGGCCATTAATATAAAGTCCACGGCGTTGCATATCTGCCATGCATCCTCCTTTGGGGGGTTAGTGTGCTGCGGCGTTTAGCCACAACGCGAGATTTTGATAACAGAGCTCACGGGCATTTTCTACGCCGTTTGCCATCGGCTGTGGCGCTAAGGTCATACGCAACCACAAGCCGTCAATCAGTGCCGCCAGGCTGGCACCCGCATCGCGGGCCTGCTGCGCCGGGAGAACCCGGGCAAACTGCGCGGTCAGGTTCGAATAAAGGCGACGATCGTTAATCCGCTGCAACCGCTGCAAATCCGGCTGATGCAGGCTGTTGGTCCAGAAGGCCAGCCAGGTTTTCAGCACCGGCCCGGCAATCTGCGAGACGTCAAAGTTGCCATCAATAATGGCGCGGATCTGCGACGCCGGCTGGTCATCCGCCTGTTTCCGATGATGATCGACCGCCAGGTATAAGTCGGAAAGGATCTGACGCATACAGGCATCCAGCAAACCATTCTTGTCGCCAAAATAGTGGCTGACAATCCCGGTCGAGACGCCGGCCTCTTTGGCAATCAAGGCCAGACTGGCATCGGCCAGTCCCACCCTGTCGATTACCGTCAGCGTTGCGCGGATCAGTTGCGCCTGACGTATGGCTTTCATTCCCACTTTTGGCATCGTGCTTCATCGGTTTTAGCTATTGAATGACAGGGATTATAGACTTTTTATATTGAACGTTCAATCAATAAAAAATCACAGGGCTTAAAACGCGCGTGGGTAAAATGTTATAAAAATCACATTGCGGTGAAAAATCACTGCGAGAGCAAAAAAAATGTGTGATTTCAGCTGTAAAGCCGCTCGGGAAGGTTCAGGCTTATTTTTCAAGAATTAATATGTGATTTTAAAGTGATCTAAATCACATTCAGGCGTTCCGCCTGCGCTAAAATTGCGCTTTTCGATGCTTTCGGGTCTGTAAGACTGATTAAAACCGCCCGAATGGTCATTAATATTGCCGGGTTAATCTCTGGCGACAGATTGCTCTATCTTTATGCGCTAAGTTGGTTACTCCGCCAGTTGGATAAACTTACGTCTTATTTAAGCCACTTATATCGCCGTTGTAGAATTTATCAGTGTAATCATCCGCCCCGCCGCTATTAACTTATCTTTAACACTTCCGGGCGGTGCGCGGGCGACATATGAAAAAACACTTGCCTGATGTGGCCCGATGAGCGAAATTAATCGCCGCTTTTCCACTCTTATAATCATGCGGCGAATGCCCACCTTGAATGACGACGACTTATTTTCTATGTCGAATCAGGATACGAACTCCAGAGGTACCAGTGTCAACTGCAAACAAACATCCCGAGGCAAGCAGCCTCAATGCGTTCAAGCAACCTAAATCGTTCTACCTGATCTTCTCAGTCGAACTGTGGGAACGCTTCGGTTATTACGGCCTGCAAGGCATCATGGCCGTCTACCTGGTGAAACAGCTGGGCATGTCAGAAGCCGACTCGATCACCCTGTTCTCCTCGTTCAGTGCGCTGGTTTACGGTCTGGTTGCCGTCGGCGGCTGGCTGGGCGATAAGGTCCTTGGCACCAAACGCGTTATCGTTTTGGGTACGCTGGTTTTGGCTCTGGGCTACGCGCTGGTCGCCTGGTCAGGTCATGACGTCGGCCTGGTGTATATCGGCATGGCAACCATTGCCGTTGGTAACGGCCTGTTTAAAGCCAACCCATCCGCCCTGCTTTCAACCTGCTATGACAAAGACGATCCCCGTCTGGATGGCGCGTTCACCATGTATTACATGGCGATCAACATCGGCTCCTTCTTCTCTATGCTCGCCACCCCGTGGCTGGCGGCGAAATTTGGCTGGAGCGTGGCGTTCTCACTGTCGTTTGTCGGCATGCTGCTGACGCTGGTCAACTTTATGATGTTCCGCAAGTGGGTGAAGAATTACGGCTCCAAGCCGGACTTCCAGCCCTTGCACATCGGTAAACTGCTGGCAACGCTGGTCGGTGTCGCGGCTTTGGTGGTGCTGGCAACCTGGCTGCTGCATAACCAGGGCATCGCGCGCCTGGTGCTGGCCGTCATTGCTGCCGGTATCGTGTTGATTTTTGCCAAAGAAGCCTTCGCCATGAAAGGGCCGGCCCGTCGTAAGATGATCGTCGCTTTCATCCTGATGGTTCAGGCGGTAGTGTTCTTCGTTCTGTATATGCAGATGCCAACCTCGCTGAACTTCTTTGCCATCCGCAACGTTGAGCACAGCATTCTCGGTATCGCGTTTGAGCCTGAGCAGTTCCAGGCCCTGAACCCGTTCTGGATCATGATTTTCAGCCCGATTCTGGCCGCCATCTATAACAAGATGGGCGATCGGATGCCGATGCCGCACAAGTTTGCGCTGGGGATGATCCTCTGCTCCGCCGCCTTCCTGGTGCTGCCATTGGGCGCGAAATTCGCTAACCAGATGGGCATCGTTTCCGTGAGCTGGCTGATCCTCAGCTACGCGCTGCAAAGCGTCGGCGAGCTGATGATTTCCGGCCTGGGCCTGGCGATGGTGGCGCAACTGGTGCCGCAGCGTCTGATGGGCTTTATTATGGGTTCATGGTTCCTGACCACTGCCGGTGCTGCGATGATTGCCGGTAAGGTGGCGAATCTGATGGCGGTGCCGGAAAACATCACCGATCCGCTGCAGTCGCTGCACGTTTACGGCGATGTGTTCTTGCAGATTGGGGTGGCAACCGGTGTGATTGCTATTCTGATGATGCTGACCGCGCCTAAGCTGAACCGCATGACGCAGGACGACCAACAGTCTGAGCTGAAAGAAGCCAAGATCTAATCCAACGTGGTTAAGCGAATAAGGGCGACGTGATGTCGCCCTTTTTTATGCCCGTTATCCGGCGGCCAGCGAAGAGTCAGCAAACTCCACCTGCAGTCCGGCAGCAGGAAACAGCTGACGCAGTCGGGTGACGTTTTCAATCTCAACCTGCCAGTAACGTTCGGTCAGCCCCTGCACAGGCGACTGCCACTCAATCTCGGCCCGTCCCTGAATATGCAGCGCAGCGCCCTGATGAAAGTCCAGCAGCAGCAGTGCGCATCGCGGTTCAACCAGCAAATTGCCCAGCGTGTTCATATAGCGGTTACCACTGTAGTCCGGGATGCGTAATTTACCCTGCTGCACGGTGATAAAGCCTGGCAGGCCTCCCCGGTGCGAAATGTCCACACCGCCCACGCCATTCTCGCGCTGGGCATAGCTGGCAACAAAAAAGGTGTCGGTGGCGGCAATCAGATAGCGGGCATCGGCATCCAACGCCTGCAAAGGTTCAACCTCCACGCGCGGTATGCGCCCTTCGCTGCCGCCCGGGATGTCCCGCCGCTGGATGTACTTCGGACAGTTACCGAAACTTTCCAGTACGCGGATAGTGACCTGCCGATCGTTAACCGTCTCCACCACGCCATTCACCCGGTTGCGCCTTCTGTTCGAGAAGTCGATCCCCAGCCCGCCAACGGGCATTCCCGGCTTCAGCAGCGGTAACAGTGGCGCGTCGTTAATCGCTTCCCGGGCAATGTCCAGACGCGTCCCATCATTGCTATCAACAAAACCGGTCGAACCCTGCAATCGCATCGCGACGGGAAAGCCCGTTTCATCCAGCGCCGACAAGTAAAAGGCATTCAGCCCGGCGTAAAATTGCCGGTGCTGATCGGGCATGTTCGGATAGACGGCTGCCCGCACCGCACCATACCCCGCCTTCTGCTGCGCCAGTCCTTCACCCGGGTGGAACATGATTAACCTGCCTCAGGGATCGGCAGCGGAGGCAGTCCTACAAATCCAGGCAGTGCCTCCACCTGCTGTATCCAGCGTTGAATGGCCGGGAACGGCGTCAGGGTGATGCCCCCTTCCGGCGCACAGGCAACGTAGGCGTAACAGGCCACATCGGCCAGCGTCGCCTGCTCACCCACCAGCCAACGCCTGTCGCTGAGGTGTTGCGCCATCTGTGGCAGGAATTTCGCCGCGACGCTCTTTGCCGAGTCATAGTTTTCCGGCGTGGAAAACTGTTTGATCAGCCTGGCCGACGCCACGCCATAGCGGATCTCGCCCGCGGCCTTCGCCAGCCACTGATGGACCTCCACTTCCTGTTTGAGATCCTTGGGCAACCACTGGCTGTCTGGCGCATAGCGCTTCACCAGCCAAATCAAAATGGCGTTGCTGTCGACAATCGCCGTGCCGTCATCAATCAGCACCGGTACCTGCCCGAGGGGGTTTACCGCAAGAAACTCGGCCGTTTTACGTTGCTCTGCGCCGGCCTCACGTTCTTCAAACGGCAAGTTCAGTAGCGTAAGCAGTAACTTAACGCGGTGGCCGTGGCCGGAAAGCGGTGTGGTGTACAACGTTAAAGCGGTCATGAGCGTCTCCTTTAGGGTTTAGATAAGCTTACTCTTGCGATAAACGAGGTAAAACCTGCAAAATGGCAATTCATAATTTCATTTATCGGAATAATCATGGACAAACTGGATGAGCTTGAGGTGTTTGTTGCCGTGGTTCAGCAGGGCAGCCTGGCGGGCGCGGCGCGAAAGCTGCGTCGTTCTCCGCCGGCCATTACCCGCGCGCTGGCGTCACTGGAGAGCCGCTTTGACGCCAGCCTGATTGAGCGAACCACCCGACACCTTTCGCCGACACCCGCGGGCCTGGTGCTGTTTGAGCGCGCCAAAACCCTGCTTAACGACTATACGCTGGCGATCGAGGATGCCGCGCGCACCCAGCTAACCGGGCTGTTACGCGTGACGGCACCCGTACAGTTTGGCAGAAAGCACATTGCGCCGCTGGTGATGCAGTTTCTCGACAGCTATCCCGATATTCAGATTGAGCTTCTGCTGAACGACAGCTATCAGGACCTGATTGAACAGGGGCTGGATATGGCAGTCCGCATTGGGCAACTGCGCGACTCCTCGCTGGTGGCCGTTGAGGTGGGCAGCGTGCAGCGCATTGTGTTAGCCAGCCCGGCCTATCTGGCAACAGCAGGCACGCCGACATCGCCCGGCGATTTGGTTAATCACCTGCTGATTGCGGGCACCTCGATCAGTTCCAGCCGAGAGTGGCGGTTTGGCCCACCGGAAAATCAGGAGCGGGTACGCATCCAGCCGGCAATGATGGTGAATGAAGTGGAAACGCAGCTGATTGCAGCGCGTGCAGGCAAAGGGATCACCCGTCTGCTCTCCTATCAGGCGTTTGAAGAGCTACAACAGGGGCTGCTTTGTGAGGTGTTAGCCGATTACCGGCCGCCAGGCCTGCCGGTTCAGCTGGTTACGCAGAATTTGAAGTATATGCCTGCCCGCGTGCGGGCTTTCTGGGATATGGCGCGTGAAACGCTTCCCGCGTTGCCCTGTTTTCATCCCTCAGTCTGAGGTCGGCTTAAAATCAGCCAGATAGTTTGCAGAAGTGCGCCGCCGGGCGCTGACTTTTTCACCAGTCAGCATTAAGCTTGGAAGATCTTTCGCCACTGAGCTAAAGGAGCACCGATGAAACTGTATTATAAGGCTGGCGCCTGTTCGCTTTCTCCGCATATCGTCCTGCAGGAAACAGGCCTCGATTTTACGCTGGTCGCCGTCGATTTGCAGAGCAAGAAAACCGAGCAGCAGGAAGACTATCTGCTGACCAATCCGAAGGGCCAGGTCCCGGCGCTGTTGCTGGATGACGGCACCGTGCTGACCGAAGGCGTTGCCATCGTTCAGTACCTCGCCGACCTGAAACCCGACCGCCATCTTCTGGCCCCCACCGGTCACCTGACGCGCTATCAGACCGTCGAATGGCTGAACTTTATTGCCACCGAGCTGCATAAAACCATTAGCCCGCTGTTTGGATCGGCGACTCCCGAAGCGTACAAAACTCAGCTGCGCGAGAAACTGCACGGCAAGTTCAGCTGGGTGAATCAGCAACTGGAAGGTAAACAGTGGTTGATGGGGCTGAAGTTCAGCGTGGCGGATGCCTATCTGTTTACCATGGTGCGTTGGGCAAAAGCCCTCAAGCTGGATCTGGCGGGTTTTGAGGAGCTGGAAAGCTGGTTTACGCGGGTAGCAGAACGTCCGGCGGTAGAAGCGGCGCTGAAGGCCGAAGGGATGTGATCGGACATTCAGCAGACATTCCCCTCAGCGATGGCGGCTGAGGGGGAAAACCATCAGAGCTTCATCGCACCAAAATGCTGTTGAGGATTGGCAATGGCATCCTGGGCCGCAACCAGCTGCAGCTCATACTCGCCCATCTCGTGGGTTTTCAGCATCACTTCATATACCGCTGCGGTGATATGCTCCAGCGCCTCGCGCAGCGATTTGCCCTGCAGGATATCCACCAGCAGCAGGCCGCTGGTCAAATCACCCACGCCAACCGGCTGACGGACGCCAAAATCGACCAGCGGACGGCTGATATGCCAGGCTTCATCCGCAGTAACCAGCAGCATCTCAAAGCGATCGCTGCGCTGTCCGGCCCTGGCCAGATGCTTGATCAGCACCAGTTTCGGTCCCTGAGCAATCAGTTCGCGCGCCGTGGCGACCGCTTCCTCATCGTTGTTGACCGCGTGGCCACTGAGGATTTCGAGCTCGATCAGGTTCGGTGCGATGATATCGCTGGCGGGCATCGCCACTTTGGTATGAAACCCGGCCACGCCAGGTGCCACGATGCACCCTTTTTCCGGGTGTCCCATCACCGGATCGCAGAAATACAACGCATCCGGATTTGCCGCTTTCACCAGACGGACGATCTCCATAATCTGCTCGCCCTGCTCTTCGGAACCCAGATAGCCGCTCAACACCGCATCGCAGGTCTTCAGCCGATCGATATCGGCAATCCCTTTCACAATCTCCGTCAGATGCGTGGCAGGCATGACCATGCCGGCCCATTTGCCGTATTGCGTGTGGTTAGAGAACTGCACGGTGTTCAGCGGCCAAACGTTTGCGCCCATACGACGCATAGGGAATTCGGAAGCACTGTTTCCGGCCTGACCAAAAACGGTATGGGATTGGATAGAAAGTATGTTTTTCATAGCGAAACCTGAACCCTGCCAAAAATAAAGGCCGGACAAGCCGGCCTGATAGAGGTTGTTTTATTACTTCCAGACGATCAGACAGTAGTTTTTCTTGCCGCGACGCAGCAGCGTAAAGCGGTCAAACAGGCGGTCGGTCTCGGCAAAGGTATATTCAGCGCTCAACTGCGGCTCGCCGTTGATGCTGACCGCTTTGGATTCGATCAGCTTACGCGCCTGACCGCGTGACGGGGCCAGATCGCCATCGACCATCGCCTGCTGGAGATCCTGATCGCGATCCAGCGCCACAAACGGAATGCCGTCCTGCGCCAGCTGTTCAAAGTCGGCTTCGGTCATTTCGCTCAGCGAGCCAGAGAACAGGCTTTTGGTAATACGTTCTGCCGCGGCCAGACCTTCCTCGCCGTGAACCAGACGGGTGACCCGCTCCGCCAGCACATACTGCGCGCGTGGGGCTTTACCGCTGTTTTTGTCTTCTTCTTCCAGCGCGTTGATCTCTTCCAGGCTCATAAAGGTGAAGAACTTCAGGAAGCGATAGACGTCGGCGTCAGCGGTGTTGATCCAGAACTGGTAGAATTTGTACGGGCTGGTTTTGCTGGCATCCAGCCAGACCGCGCCGCCTTCGGTTTTACCGAATTTGGTGCCGTCCGACTTGGTGATCAGCGGAACCGTCAGGCCAAAGACCTGATTCTGATGCAGGCGACGGGTCAAATCGATACCGGAGGTGATATTGCCCCACTGGTCCGAGCCGCCGATCTGCAGCGCGACGCCGTGACGCTCGTTCAGGCAGGCAAAGTCATAACCCTGCAACAGGTTGTAAGAGAATTCGGTGAACGAGATACCCTGATCGTCACGGTTCAGACGCTGCTTAACCGCTTCTTTGTTGATCATCTGGTTAACGGAGAAGTGCTTGCCGATATCACGCAGGAAGGTCAGCACGTTCATGTTGCCGAACCAGTCGTAGTTATTGGCCGCAATCGCGCTGTTATCGCCACAGTCAAAGTCGAGGAACGGTGCAACCTGGTGACGAATTTTCTCGACCCACTCGCCGACCGTTTCGCTGGTGTTGAGCTTACGCTCATCCGCCTTGAAGCTCGGATCACCGATCAGGCCGGTTGCGCCGCCCACCAGCGCCACCGGACGGTGACCGGCATCCTGGAAGCGTTTCAGGCAGAGTAACGGCACCAAATGGCCCAAATGCAAGCTGTCGGCAGTAGGATCGAAGCCGCAATACAGCGCGATTGGCCCTTGCGCCAGTCGTTCTGCTAACGCGTCTTCATCCGTTACCTGGGCTATCAGCCCGCGCTCTTGCAATTGTTTGATCAGGTTACTGCTGGCCATCTGTGACTCCATGTAGAAAAGTCTGCACCTTAGCTGGTACACAGCTTTCCGCTGACTCGCGGAAGAAAAAATAAGGCATATAGAATAAAGCGCTGACGCACTCTGTGCCAGCGCTTAACGGGATTATTTCGCGGAATTACGGGGCGAGTCGGTCGATTTTCCAGCCGTCAGCATCACGCTGGTAGAAAAAACGGTCATGGAGGCGATGTTCACCGCCCTGCCAGAACTCCATCGAGTCAATTTTGATGCGGTATCCGCCCCAAAAACTCGGCAAGGGCACTTCGCCCTGCTGGAACTTTTGCTTCAGCTCGAGGAATTTGCCTTCCAGCACGCCACGGGCAGAAATGCGGCTGGACTGTTTTGACACCCAGGCACCAATCTGGCTTTCTCGCGGACGGCTGTGGAAGTATTTCAACACCTCAATCATCGACAGCTTTTCCACCGTGCCGAGCACCATCACCTGCCGCTCCAGCATATGCCAGGGAAACAGCAGGCTGATGCGCGGATTGGCTTCCAGATGATGCGCTTTCCGACTGCCGAGGTTGGTGTAGAACACCATGCCGCGCGGGTCGAAATGCTTTAACAGCACGATGCGCTGATAAGGCTGGCCGTGTTCGTCAACGGTGGCCACGCTCATCGCCGTCGGATCCGGCAGTTGGGCGTCCACCGCCTGGCCCAGCCAGTGTTCAAACAGCGCCAGCGGATCGGCAGGCAGATCGTTACGGCGCAGGCCGCCACGGGTATATTCACGGCGCAGATGGGCAATCTGCTGCAGGTTATCACTCTCGTTCATCGCTCAGGCTTCTGCTGACAGGGGGATGGCACATTGTGCGCCCGATCCCAATGGGTTTCAACGGCTTAACTGGCGTCCAGGCGACAGTCATTGATAATGATTTTATCGTTACGCTCGATAAATGCGCCGTCACCTTTCGACCAGAAAACATATTTCCCGTCACTGTAGCGCGTGCCGGAAGCGGCCTCCTGCTGTTTTAAGGTCAGCGGATTGCCGTCAAGGATAAGGTTAACCTCCTGGCGGGCATTATCAAGGCTGACCGTTAACGGTAAGGTGCCGCAGGTGTAATGCAGGGTTTTCAGTTGTTCCGGCTCAGCGTGGAAATAGCTGCAGCCTGACAACAACGCCGCGGTGGTGACTAATAAAATGCGTTTCATTTTCTCTCCGGTGGACAGTGTTTAGCGGTAATGGCCTGGATTAGCCGGATAGATCGCCCCAAGCACCGAGGCTTCTCTGGCACCCGTAACGGACGGTAAATTGCCGGGCAGACCTGAAAGCGTGCGATAGGCCAGCCAGGCAAACGCCAGTGCTTCCATATCATCGCCGCTGATCCCGGCTTCATCGGTGGTGCCCACTTCGGTTCCCGGCAGCAGAGATCCCAGTCGGGACATCAGCAACAGGTTGCGGCTGCCGCCGCCGCAGACCAACAAGCGTTCACAGCCGCCACTCAGCATCACCTGTTCGGCAATGGTGGTGGCCGTCAGTTCCACCAGCGTGGCCTGAACATCCTGCGGTTGCAGACCCGGGAACAGTGAGAGCTGTTGTTCTACCCAGCTCATATTGAAATACTCACGGCCGGTGGATTTCGGGGCCGGCAACGCAAACCACGGATCGGCCAGCATCTGTTGCAACAGCGGCATGACCACGCTGCCCTGACCGCCCCATTCGCCGTCTTTATCGTAGCTTTTTTGCTGATGGCGCCAGATCCACGCATCAAGCAGCATATTGCCCGGGCCGGTATCGTAGCCGCCGATGGGCTTGCCGGGGATCAGCAGAGACAGATTGGCGATACCGCCAATGTTCAGCACCATCCGACGCTCTTCGGGATGCATCAGGATCGCCTGGTGGAAGGCGGGAACCAGCGGTGCGCCCTGTCCGCCTAGGGCCATATCGCGACGGCGGAAGTCGCCCACCACGGTGATCCCGGTGGCGGCAACAATCTGGTTATTATCGCCAATTTGCAGCGTGTTTGGCGCCTCGCCCTGCGGTTCGTGCCAGACGGTCTGTCCGTGGCAACCAATGGCGGTGATGTCCTCACGCTCTAACCCTTCACGCTGGATGAGGGTTTGAACCGCTTCGGCAAATACCCTGCCCAACTGCGTATCGATCTGTCCAAGCTGTGACAGGGTTAACGACTGCCCCTGGCAGATGGATAAAATTGCCTGGCGCAAGGCGGCAGGCAGGGGATGACAATAGCTGGCCTGCTGCGCCACCATCCGCTCATCTATCGCCGCCAGCACCACGTCAATGCCATCCAGGCTGGTTCCGGACATAACGCCGATATAACGTCCTGATCTCATGGTTTCGCCTTACCTGCTTTAGGTGTAAAAAGGATCCTGCTTATAGCCTCGCAAAATTAACCAGGCAATTCTATGATTAACTAGCCATTTTTGGAGCCTGTAGCGTTTTCTGGTGTGGTTGAGTCAATTTTGCAGCTGATTGAGTCGGGGTTTATTCGTGCTGCGGTACACTTACCTCAGCAGTTTTTTTCCCCGAATCTTCGGCTCGTAACATATAATTACCCTATTGATCGCTGCACAGCTGACGGCAGCTAATGGATAACTAAGGAGTTTTAACGATGATAAAACGCTTATTAATCGTGGCACTGACCGGCGTGACTTTGGCAGGATGCACCAACACTGACACGCTTTCTGGCGATGTTTACAGCGCCTCTGAAGCCAAGCAGGTGCAGAACGTCACTTACGGTACGCTGGTTTCCGTACGTCCGGTACAAATCCAGGGCGGTGATGACAGTAATGTGATCGGCGCAATCGGCGGTGCCGTGCTCGGTGGCTTCCTCGGTAATACGCTGGGTGGCGGTACGGGTCGCAGTCTGGCGACTGCCGCAGGTGCTGTTGCCGGTGGCGTTGCGGGTCAGGGCGTGCAGGGCGCGGTCAATAAATCGCAGGGTGTGGAGCTGGAAATCCGTAAGGATGATGGCAACACCATCATGGTGGTTCAGAAACAAGCGGCCAGCCGTTATGCTGTTGGTCAGCGCGTGACCATGGCGTCAAATGGTAGCCAGGTCACCGTTTCACCACGCTAAGTGATAAAAAAAACCGGCAATTGCCGGTTTTTTTATTCATCCCGATTTTGCAGTTCGAGAATGTTCTTTTCCAGACGGGCAATCAACGTCACCATCTTGTCTATCTCGCTTTGTGAGATGCCAGACAAAATATCATCACGGGTCGCATCAATTACATGCTCAACCTGAGTGATAACCGGCGCTGCTTCTACCGTCAGTTTGATACGCTTCGCACGACGGTCGCTTGCGCAGGTTGTGCGGGTAATCAGCCCCTTCTCTTCCAGCTGATCCAGCGTGCGGACCAGTGAAGGTTGCTCGATGCCAATCGCTTTGGCCAGTTGGATCTGAGACTGATCCGGTGGCAACTGGTGTATGTTGTGCAGCGTTACCCAGTGTGTCTGTGTCAGTTCCAGTGGTTTAAGGCGTTGGTCAATCAATGACCGCCAGATACGCACCAATCGCGAGAGGTCTGATCCTAAAGGGGTATCCAATTTCATCTCCTTATAATTAGCTTGCTAGCTATTAAGCCTCATTTTAGACTATTCTGCGAGTTTACAGGACAAAATACAAATTCATCCGTCATGAAACGTATTGATTACCCGGCGCCGTTAACGGCCAGGCAAGAAGGATTTCTTCCGTGGATAACGCACATTTTTCATCTCCATCACCGCTAACCGATTTAGTGTTCGGTGCTTCGGTCTATTTTCCACCGCTGTTTAAGGCCGTGCTGCTGGGCTTTTTCATCTGGTTGCTGCTCCATCCGCTGCTGCGAGGCTGGATCTATTCAGGCGAAATCTGGCATCCCACGCTGTTAGACCTCTCCCTTTTTATTCTCTGCGTCAGCGCTTCGCTGTGGCTGCTTATCTCCTGGTGATCGCATGAAATTCAGCACGTTAAAATATTTTTCCACGGTTATTTTCTTTGCTGCTGCCCTGCTCGCCGGCTGGTGGCTGTGGAACTACTATATGCAGTCGCCCTGGACACGAGACGGCAAAGTCCGCGCCGAACTGGTGAACATTACGCCGCAGGTGTCTGGCCGCATTGAGCAACTGCTGGTGAAAGATAACCAGTTCGTTACCAAAGGCACCAAACTCTTAGTGCTGGATGATGAACCCTTTCGTATTGCCGTGTTAAATGCTCAATCTCAATTAGCAAAGGCGCAATCTGACTTAGTCAAAGCGCAGCATGAGGCCCGTCGTCGCCAGAGTCTGCCGCGCAATGTCATTTCCGCCGAAGACCTGGATGCCGCCAACCTCACGGCTAAAGGAATGGATGCCGCAGCCAAAGCCGCTCAGGCAGAGCTGGATCAGGCCAACTGGAACCTGTCACAGACCCAAATTACCGCGCCGACAGATGGCTGGATCAGCAATCTGGTGATCCGCCCGGGCAATTATGCCACCAGCGGTACGCCGGTCTTTGCGCTGGTCGACAGCCACTCGTTCTATGTCATGGGCTACTTCGAAGAAACCAAACTGCGTCATATTCGTCCGGTCTACAAAGCCTCAATCCGGCTGTATAGCGACGATCGCGAACTGCAGGGCGAAGTCGAAAGTATTGGTCGCGCAATCTATGACCAGAGCGTGGAGACAGACAGCGGCTTGGTGCCCGATATCAAACCTAACGTTCCCTGGGTGCGCCTGGCGCAGCGCGTGCCGGTGCGTATCCGCCTGACTGACGTTCCGAAAGATCTGCCGCTGGTCGCTGGCACCACCTGCACCGTTTCTGTTCAGCCATGAACCTGAGCTGGCTGGAATGGCAGAATCTGCCGTGGATAAAAGCCACCGGTGGTCAGTGGCGCTACGCCTTACGTAACGCCATCGCCATGTGTCTGGCGCTGAGCATAGCTTATGGTCTGCAGCTCGATGAACCCTACTGGGCAATGACCTCCGCCGCGGTGGTCAGCTTTCCTACCGTCGGTGGCGTGATCAGTAAAAGCCTTGGGCGTATTGCCGGCAGCCTGCTGGGTGCCAGCGCCGCGTTACTGATTGCCGGTCACACCTTGAATGAGCCCTGGCTGTTCGCGCTGGCGATGTCCGCCTGGCTGGCGCTTTGTACCTGGATTGCCAACCATTATCAGAATAACGTCGCCTATGCCTTCTCGCTGGCGGGCTACACCGCCGCCATCATTGCCTTCACTACGGTGAATATCACCGACATCAACGATCTGTGGGATATCACCCAGGCCAGGGTGTGTGAGGTGATCTCCGGCATTTTGTGCGGCGGGCTGATGATGATGGTGCTGCCCAGCACCTCAGACGGCGATGCGCTGATTAAGTCGTTGAACGAAATGCACACCAGGCTGCTGGAACATGCCGGATTACTGCTGCAAAAGGAAACCACGGACAATGTGCGCAGTGCTCACGAAAGTGTTATCAGCCAAATCCTGACCATGAATTTGCTGCGCATTCAGGCGTTCTGGAGCCATTACCGCTTCCGGCGACAGAACAACGTGCTTAATTACGTGCTGCACCAGCAGCTGCGCATGACCAGCGTGATCTCCAGCCTGCGGCGCATGCTGTTGAACTGGCCCGATCCGCCAGAAGTGCTGTTTACCGCAATGCATGAATTGCTTAACGAGCTGGCAAAAAGTGACTGCAGTAAATACCGACTCGCGCAGATCCTTAGCGCGGCGGCGCCAGGCGATAAAGGCGATTACCGCCATCAGGCTTTCTGGCACCGGTTGCGCTACTTCTGCTGGATGTACCTGAATATCAGCCGCTGGCTGCGTTTATTTGAACGGGCAGATGCCGACACCAGCCTGTCGCCGCCTGCCGTGCCTGCCCTTGCCCGCCATACCGACAGCGCTGAAGCCAGCTGGAGTGCTTTGCGAACCTTCGTGGTCATCATGCTCGGGTGCGCGTTTACCATCACCACGCAATGGGATTCCGGGGATGCCGCCATCACCTTAGCGGCGATCAGCTGTGTGCTTTACTCGTCGGTGCCTTCGCCTACCAACAGCGTTTCCTTACTGTTAAAAACGTTGATGCTGTTGTCCGTGTTCAGCTTTATCATCAAATTTGGTCTGATGGTGCAGGTCAGCGTGCTGTGGCAGTTTTTGATTTTCCTGTTCCCGTTGCTGATTACGCTGCAGCTGTTTAAGTTGCAGCAAAAGAAACGGGCCAGCCTGTGGGCACAGCTGATTGTGTTGGCGGCTCATTCCTCGCCGTGACCAATCCGCCGACTTATGACTATCAGTCTTTCCTGAATGACAATATCGCCAAGGTGTGCGGCGTGATGCTGGCCTGGCTGGCGTTCCAGATCCTGCGTCCCAGTTCTGATAAGCGCCGCAGCCGCCGGCATATCCGCGCACTGCGTCGGGAATTTCTCGACCAGCTTAGCCGCCGTCCCCACCTCAGCCAGAGCAGTTTCGAATCGTTGATTTATCACCGCATCAATCAGCTCAACAGCAGCCGGGACGATCAGGCCAGGCTGTGGCTGTTACGCTGGGGTGTGGTGTTGCTTAACTGTTCGCATATTGTCTGGCAACTGCGGGAATGGGATTCCGATTCCCCGACATTGCTGACGATGCGCGATGCCACCCTGCGCGATCTCCATCAAATCATCAGCGAGCGTGGCGTTCATCACAGTTCATTGACCGAAACGCTGGATGAATTGCAGGCGATGGTGACGTCGTTAGCGGCGGAAGGCGGAGCACGGGAAACGGAGCTGGCGGGGATTATCTGGCGGTTGTTCTGTTCGCTATCGCAACTTCAGCAGGCGCTGCCAGAAGGCGCGCGCGCGCCTGCGTAAGACATCGGCTTGGTGAGTCCCGACCTAAAACAGCGTCGGCTGCTCGGGTTCTTCCGGCAGATCCACTTTCCCGGCCCGTTGCAGGCGCAGGAAACGCTGGCGGCAGAGGCGAATAACCTCCCGCTTTTGCGCATCGGTAAACTTCATCCAGTTGAATCGCTCGTCACGACTGCGCAGGCAACCGCGACAATATCCGCGTTGGTCTGACTGGCAAATCCCCCGACAGGGACTTGGCACCGGGAAAAACTCAAGTTGTTCTGCCACTGCCCCTCCTGATGGATGCAATGCCTCTATTGAAGATCGGTTATCGGTTGTCTGCAAGTCTGAGCGCCGTTTTTTTATCCACTACCTACACGCCCTGCTGCTGAGATGAGCAGTTTGTGCCGGGCGGAACCCGGCCGATTTGTAACAGACCGATCGGTCTGTTACTCTGTGCGCCATGAAAACAATTCGATCCGACACCCGAGAACATATCCTGCTTACCGGAGAACAGTTGTGCGTTCAGCGCGGCTTCAATGGCATGGGATTGATCGAGCTGTTGAAAGTGGCGGAAGTGCCAAAAGGATCGTTTTATCACTACTTCCCCTCAAAAGAGGCGTTTGGAGTAGCGATGCTTGAACGTTATTTTGCCGTTTATCATCAACGTCTTCAGGCGTTTCTGGATGATCATCAGGGCAATCAACGCCAACGCATCCTCGACTATTATCAGCAATCGTTGAATACTTTCTGTCAGGAAAGTGCCTTCGCAGGTTGCTTATCAGTAAAGCTGTCAGCCGAAGTGTGCGATCTGTCAGAACCCATGCGCATCGCGCTGAATGCTGGTTCAAAGGCGCTGATTGCCACGCTAACGCAGGCAGTTGAACGTGCAGTGCAACAAGGTACACTGCTGCCAGTGAACGCCTCTGAAGCCTGCGCACAGAATCTTTATATGCTGTGGCTGGGTGCCAGTCTGCAAAGTAAAATCTCCCGTGACAGTTCGCCGCTGGTGAATGCGTGGCAAGAGATGACGCGGATGCTGCCAGAACCACATTAAAAAAAACACCATGACTAGTCGACCGGTCTACCAGGAGTAAGTAATGGAATTGAAGAAGCTGTTTACCCCGTTAAAATTGGGTGCGATCACCGTTCCGAACCGCGTATTTATGGCGCCACTGACTCGCCTGCGTAGCATGGAACCGGGTGATGTCCCAACGCCGTTGATGGGCGAATACTATCGCCAACGCGCCAGTTCCGGACTGATCATCTCTGAAGCAACCCAAATATCTGCCCAGGCCAAAGGCTATGCAGGTGCGCCTGGTCTGCACTCTTCCGAACAGATTGCTGCCTGGAAAGCGATTAACGCCGGGATCCACCAGGATGGCGGTCACAGCGCAGTACAGCTGTGGCACACCGGCCGTATTTCGCATACCAGCGTGCAGCCAGAAGGCAAAGCGCCGATCTCCTCTTCGGCTATCAATGCAGAAACCCGCACCTCGTTGCGTGATGAGCAAGGTCAGGCTATCCGTGAAGCGACGTCCACACCGCGTGCACTTGAGCTGGATGAGATTGCGGGCGTCGTCGCTGATTTCCGCAAGGCGGTGGAGAATGCCCGTGAAGCCGATTTCGATCTGGTTGAACTGCACTCTGCACACGGTTACTTAATCCACCAGTTCCTGTCCCCGGCCTCCAACCAGCGTAACGATATCTATGGCGGCAGCGTTGAAAACCGCACCCGCTTTGCGCTGGAAGTGGTTGATGCCGCGATCGCAGGCTGGAGCGCGGATCGTATTGGTATCCGTATTTCTCCGCTGGGCCCATTCAACGGCCTGGACAACGGTGAAGATCAGGAAGCTGCAGCGCTGTATTACATCGCTGAACTGGCTAAACGTAACCTGGCCTATCTGCATATCTCCGAGCCCGACTGGGCCGGTGGCAAGCCTTACAGCGAAGCCTTCCGTAAAGCGATTCGCGCGGTGTATCCCGGCGTAATTGTTGGTGCAGGTGCCTACACGGCGGATAAAGCCGAAGAGCTGATCGAAAAAGGATTGATTGATGCCGCTGCCTTTGGCCGCGTGTACATCGCTAATCCGGATCTGGTTGAGCGTCTGCGTGAAAATGCCCCGCTGAACGATCCTCGCCCTGAGCTGTTCTACGGCGGCGGCGCGGAAGGTTATACCGACTACCCAACCCTCGCGGGCTGATACCCGATTACGTGATAAACAGGCTGCGCTGAGCGCGGCCTTTTCTTTTATCACCGCAAGTTGATGAATTTCCCGGCAGACAGAGCCTTCTGATTACCCTGCGGGCAAATCGTCGCTATACTTATTTTTTCCCCGTTATCGGATGATGACGTTTTACACCAAGAGGATGTTATGCGCTTACTTCACACCATGCTTCGCGTTGGCGATCTGCAGCGTTCCGTTGATTTTTATACCAAAGTGCTGGGTATGCGCCTGCTGCGTACCAGTGAAAACACCGAATATAAATACACTCTGGCGTTTGTGGGTTACACCGATGAGAGCGAAGGCGCTGTTATCGAACTGACTTACAACTGGGGCGTAGACAGCTACAACCTGGGCGACGCTTACGGCCACGTCGCGCTGGGCGTTGATGATGTTGCAGCGACCTGCGATCGTATTCGCAATGATGGCGGTAACGTCACCCGTGAAGCTGGCCCGGTTAAAGGCGGCACCACCATTATCGCCTTTGTAGAAGATCCGGACGGCTACAAAATTGAACTGATTGAGAACAAGCACGCTGGCCACGGCCTGGGTGATTAATGTTCCGGGGTGCCATAATGGCACCCTTCTTCCCCCTTCCCCTGCTGCATCTCGTGGTGAAATTTGCCATAATGCGCGCTGCATTTTTTCGCCAATGAGATCCTGATGTCTGAATCGAACGAACTGAACGCCCTCAGCAGCCGTTTTCGCGGTTTTTATCCGGTAGTAATTGATGTGGAAACCGCCGGTTTTGATGCGAAGACCAACGCATTACTGGAAATAGCCGCCGTCACCCTGAAAATGGATGAGAATGGCTGGCTGGAGAAGGACGAAACGCTCCATTTCCACGTTGAGCCGTTTGAAGGTTCCATTCTGCAACCTGAAGCATTGGCTTTTAACGGTATCGATCCGTCGAATCCGCTGCGCGGTGCGGTCAGTGAATATGATGCCCTGCATGCCATTTTTAAACTGGTGCGCAAAGGGATCAAGGATCACGGCTGCAATCGCGCCATTATGGTGGCCCACAATGCCACCTTCGACCTTAATTTCACCAATGCCGCTGCTGACCGTGCAGGGTTAAAGCGCAACCCGTTCCACCCCTTCGTGACCTTCGATACGGCGGCACTGAGCGGACTGGTGCTGGGACAAACCGTGTTGGCCAAGGCCTGCGCCGCTGCGGGAATGGCCTTTGACAGCAGCCAGGCACACTCCGCGCTGTACGATACCGTGCAGACTGCCGACCTGTTCTGTGAACTGGTAAACCGCTGGAAACGCCTCGGTGGCTGGCCGCTGCCGATCGCAGAAGAAAGCTAGCCTGCTAACTTTCAGCCATACTCTGCTGACCTAATGTGGAGATGCTGAATGAAAACAATTGCTGTCGTTGCGCCCGGTGCCATGGGATCTGCCATTGCCGGGCTCCTCACCCACCATCATCTTGAAGTGCTGACCTTAATCGAAGGTCGTTCCCGGGCAACAGCTGAACGCGCTAAACAGGCTGGCATGAAACCGGTCAGTGCGGAGGCGTTGATGCGTGCTGATGTCATCCTCTCTATCGTACCTCCCGCCTCAGCGGTGACGCTGGCGGAGTTTCTGGCTCCGCTGTTGAGTGCTGCCCAGACCAAACCCCTTTATGTCGACTGCAATGCCATCGGTGAAGATACCTTGAAACGGGTTGCCGCAACGATTGCGCCTACCGGCGCGGGGTTTGTCGATGGCGCGATTATCGGTCTGCCGCCGGCGTCCCCTGAAGATGAAAGTCCGCAATTTTGGTTTGCGGGCGATCGGGCTGACTCTCTGGCGGAACTGGAGAGGTTCGGATTGCGGGTCAAAATCATGCAGGCGCAGACTGGCGCGGCGTCGGCGTTAAAAATGTCCTACGCCGGGATCAATAAAGGCATCACCTTGCTGTCTGCGCTGATGTTGATTAACGCCAGTCGGGTGGGCGCTGCCGGAGCACTGCTTGAGGAAATGGAGGCGAGCCAGCCGGCACTGCTGGCGCGTTTGCGCAAGGCTATTCCGGATATGTACAGCAAGGCCTGGCGCTGGGCGCCAGAAATGGAAGAGATTGCGACGTTAAATGCCCGCGAATTGCCCGGCGAGCCGCTTTTTCACGCCCTTGCCACCTTCTGCCGTCAGATGGCTGAGGATCAGCAACAAGGCGGAGATTTCACCGATCTGCTTAACGCTTTTCTGCAGCAGCAAAAATAAGCATAAAAAAAGGCAGGCGCTCATCACGCCTGCCTTTTTTGCTGCTGACGGGCTTATTCCGCGGCGTCAGAAGGGTATTTTTGCGCGGTATCTTTAATCAGCTGCTGCAGTTCACCCTGCTGGTACATCTGAATAATGATGTCGCAACCGCCGACCAGTTCACCGTCAATCCACAGTTGTGGGAAGGTTGGCCAGTTGGCGTATTTAGGCAGCTCAGCACGAATTTCTGGGTTCAGCAGAATATCGACGTAGGCAAAACGCTCGCCACAGGCTGAAAGTGCCTGAACGGCCTGGGCAGAGAAGCCACAGCTTGGCAGTTTTGGTGAGCCTTTCATGTACAGCAGAATCGGGTTTTCTGCTATCTGGCGCTCAATTTTTTCAATAGTACTCATAAATGGCTTCCTTAATCGGATACTTCGTGTCTATTTATTGTAGCGACTCTGCGGGCCCGATGAAAACGACATTTTTTAACAGTTGGGCACGCCCTCAGAGCCGCCAGCGTGCAGGCGATAGCGTTAAAATAACATTTTCCTATTGCTTTCGCTGGATTAATGCATGAGAAAAGCACAGGTTTTGCGCAGATAAACAGCTGATTTGGCTAATTTTTACAGTTTTTACTTGCTCTGTATCATTGAAACAAAAAAGACCTTACCTTTTGTTAATGAGTTAGATTAGAATTGCAAAATGACGCTGCTGAAAGGCAGAACTCCCTGTTTCTGGCAAGCTGTGGCCTCTGGTCGTAGCACAAACTGTTAATGGTAACGATGCGTTTACTTATCACGCTCTTCATGCTGGCCTTTGCCCAGCTGTTTTTCAATATGGCGCACGCATCGCCACATGCCCCTATTAATGCAAATCATCATAAGGCAGATAGCGGCACGCCTGCCCGAGAGGATGAGCGACGTAAACGCCGACCGGTTAAAGCCAACAGCACCAAAAAAGTTAAAGAATCCACCAGCAAAAAATCTCGCTTAACCTCAGTACAAAAGTTGAAGCTTAAAAAGAAACCTTCGCTGCAAACCGCCTCTGTTCAGACTGCCCCGTTGCACTCCAGCAAATACAAAAAGAAAACCACCTTAAACGCCGGAAATAAACGCTATGGCCGCCATCGTGGCAAGGTTGTCGATACTGCTGAAGAGCTGACGTCAGACTCTGTTTCTGCGCCATTAAAGTTAAGTAAAGCTCACCGCGCCCGCTATCAAAAAGCCCGTGAAACCGCGATGACCAAACTGATGGGCCAGCTGGGTAAACCTTACCAATGGGGCGGAACGTCGCCTAAAACCGGCTTCGATTGCAGCGGCCTGGTGTGGTATGCCTACAAGGATTTAGTGAAGTTTAAAATCCCGCGCACGGCGAATGAGATGTATCACCTGCATGATGCGGCTTCGATAAAGCGTGATGAGCTGGAGAAAGGCGATTTAGTCTTCTTCCGCATTAACGGGCGCGAGACGGCAGATCATGTTGGCGTGTATCTGGGTGGTGGGAAGTTTATTCAGTCGCCACGTACTGGCAAGGATATTCAGGTCAGCGCTCTGGCAGATGATTACTGGCAGCGCCACTATATTGGTGCCCGCCGGATGATGACGCCAAAAACCATTCGATAGCGGAAATACTCAGAGCCGATCGTCAGACCGGCCCTGTTTGCACTTAATGCATAATCGCGGTGAAGCTAAACGCCATAATCATCAACAGTGCGCAAACCGTGGTCAGTAAAGAGAACTTCAGATCGGTATCCATTTTTAATCCTAAATAGCCCTACAGTTTATGATGCCATCAATTTTCCCATACTTGACGGTAAAAATCTCGTTTTCTCTGCCAAGCCTTGTTAGAATTCTTTTTTTGTTGCGCAACGGCCCGCACCTTAAGGTGTTTAGCGGTCTTTAATCAGCGCTTTTTCCTTCCTGACGACTCCGGACAGCAACTAAAAAACGACTTCAGACGTCAGGTTTTCGATCTCACCAGGCAAACGATTAACAACAGGCTTATCAAACGGTTAAGATAGGCGCAGGAGTAGTTATTTCATGGCAACAATTAAAGATGTGGCAAAGCAAGCCGGGGTGTCCACCACCACCGTCTCCCACGTCATCAACAAGACCCGTTTCGTTGCAGAAGAAACGCGGGAAGCCGTGTGGGCCGCCATTAAGGCGCTCCACTATTCACCCAGCGCGGTTGCCCGTAGTCTGAAGGTGAATCACACCAAAACCATCGGGCTGCTGGCTACTTCGAGCGAGGCGCCCTATTTCGCCGAAATTATTGAAGCCATTGAAAACCGCTGTTTTGCCAAAGGCTACACGCTGATCCTCGGTAACGCCCACAATGATCTTGCCAAGCAGCAGGCCTATCTGTCGATGATGGCGCAGAAACGCGTGGATGGCCTGCTGGTGATGTGTTCCGAATACCCTGACGAGTTGATCACCATGCTGGAAGATAACCGCAATATTCCGATGGTGGTGATGGACTGGGGCAAATCGCGCGGTGACTTTACCGATACGGTAGAAGACAACGCCTTTGAAGGCGGTTATCTGGCTGGCCGTTATCTGATCGACCGTGGGCATCGAGATATTGGTGTCATCCCGGGTCAGATGGAGCGCAACACCGGCGGTGGCCGTCTTGCCGGATTTATGAAAGCATTGTCTGAAGCGGGGATTACCTTGCGTGACGAGTGGCTGGTTCAGGGCAATTTCGAACCTGAATCAGGTCACCAGGCGATGCAGCAAATCCTCTCGCAGAAGCAGCGTCCAACGGCGGTGTTCTGCGGTGGCGATGTGATGGCGATGGGCGCAATTTGTGCGGCTGATGAGATGGGCCTGCGCGTTCCGCAGGATATATCGGTAATCGGGTACGATAACGTACGCAACGCCCGTTACTTCACACCGGCCCTGACCACGGTTCACCAGCCAAAAGAACAGCTGGGCGAAACCGCCTTCGATATGCTGTTAGATCGTATCACCAGCAAGCGTGAAGAACCGCAGACGATTGAAGTACATCCTACGTTGATCGAACGCCGTTCGGTTGCCGATGGTCCCTTCCTGGATTACCGCCGCTAGTCCCGCTCAGTGCTGAGGGCGAATTCTCCCTCAGCACACCCAATTGGCTCAGGGCTCTTCCTTCAGCCATTCACTGTTCAGCGTGTCACTGTCACCCAGATAATCCAGCAACCAGCTCAGCGCCGGTGAAGCCTGCTGCTCAGACCAGCTCACGCAGCACGGACTGTCCGGAAATCCGCCTTCCAGCGTCAATTCATGCAAAGCGCCTTTTTGCAGCAGCGGTTGCGCCAGATGGCCCGGTACCATCCCCACGCATAAGCCCGCCAGCAGGCAGTCAAATGCGCTTTCCCAGTCTGGCACCACCAGCCGCCGCTGATTATCCAGCGTCCATGTGGTGCGTTTCGGCAAGGCTCTTGAGGTATCTTCCAGCACCAGTGAAGGCCATTCGCCAATGGCCTCTTCACTGGTTTCTGCGTGCTGACGTGCCAGCGGATGATCCGCGGCAACCACACAGCGCCAGTTGAGCGCGCCCATATTGCGGAAGGCGAAGCGGCCACCTACCGGGATAGCCTGTGTCGCGCCGATGGCCACATCCACCCGCCCGTCGGCCAACGCATCCCAGACGCCGTTAAAAACTTCTGCTGACAGATGCAGTTCCATATCCGGAAAGTGCCGATAAAAGTCGACTACCAGCTGTCGGGTTCGCTGAGATTTAACGATGCGATCGACGGCGATATTAATTTGCCCTCGCCAGCCGTTAGCGACCTGCTGGCACTGCCGTCGGGTGGCGAGCATTTTTTTGATGACACTGCGGCCCTCCTGGATAAATACTCGTCCCGCATCGGTCAGCACCACATCACGGTGGCGACGCTCAAACAACGGCACGGCAAGCCATTCTTCCAGCTGCCGCACGGTATAACTGATGGCTGAGGGTACGCGATGGAGCTCTGCGGCGGCAGCGGTAAAACTGCCGCTGCGGGCAACTGCATCAACCACTTCAAGGGAATGTTCTGACCACATAATCTGCCTGCAATATTTTTGAACGCAACCTGCAAATATTACCGTTTCACAAGCTGTATGGCACGCGATTACACTCTGCGGCGTTTCGTTCATCACAAATAAAGAGCAAAAGAATGCCTTCGAAAGGATTTATTGTTTACCTGGCGCTGTTAAGCGTGGCAGGTTTCCTCGCTACCGATATGTACCTGCCTGCCTTTGGTGCCATGCAACAAGACCTGCAAACCGATGCCGGGATCATCAGCGCCAGCCTCAGCCTGTTCCTGGCGGGTTTTGCCATCGCCCAGCTGTTTTGGGGTCCGTTGTCGGATCGTATTGGCCGTAAGCCTGTGCTGTTGATGGGTCTGAGTCTGTTCGCCGTCAGTTGTGGCGCGATGTGGTGGGTAGATTCTGCTGCGGCCCTGCTGGCGTTGCGCTTTGTGCAAGCGGTGGGGATTTGTGCTGCTGCAGTCAGCTGGCAGGCACTGGTCGTCGACCGCTATTCCGCCAGCCAGGCAAATCGCGTATTCGCCTCCATCATGCCGTTAGTGGCACTCTCGCCTGCGCTCGCGCCGTTACTGGGCGCCTGGTTACTCAACCATTTCAGCTGGCGCGCCATTTTTGTCGCGCTGTTGCTGGTCGCAGTGGTGCTGCTGATTTCCACCTTGTTCCTCGCCCCAACGGTGAAGAAGCCGGTGGTGGATGGCGTGAAGAAAATGGGCTTTTTCAGCCTGTTAAAATCGCCGGTTTACAGTGGTAACGTGCTGATTTATGCCGCCTGTTCAGCCAGCTTCTTCGCCTGGCTGACCGGTTCGCCCTTCATTCTCGGCGATCTTGGCATGTCTCCCGGTGACATTGGGCTGAGCTACGTGCCTCAGACGCTGGCCTTTTTGATTGGCGGATTCGGCTGCCGAACGTTGCTGAAACACACTGAAGGCCGCTCCCTGCTGCCCTGGTTACTGGCAATCTATTCACTCAGCATTGTGGCTTTTTTTATCGCCGCGCAGATTGAAGATCCGTCTATGGTGGCGTTATTGCTGCCGTTCTGCGGTATGGCGTTAGCAAACGGTGCGATTTATCCGATTGTCGTGTCGAATGCCCTCTTACCTTTCCCGCAATCGAGTGGTAAAGCCGCTGCCCTGCAGAACACGCTGCAACTGGGTTTGTGCTGCATCGCCAGTCTGATTGTTTCCACATTTATCAGCACTTCGCTGTTCACCACCTCGCTGGTGATGATCTCGACTGTTGTTCTGGCAGGAATCGGCTATATTTTACAACGGGCGAAGGCGGAAAAGCTCGCTCTGGCGGACGCGCACAGCGGTCGCTAACAGCTTGATTCCAATTGGTTAGCACCCTAACAATAAACAATTGAATATTGCCTGGCGTGAGCATATACTCATTTCAGGCAACACAAAATAACAAGTTCGTCGCAATTTTTTGAGTCCTGACAGGGTGGTCAAGGTGTTATCTCGCGCGGCATTCGTTGCGCAACTCTGCAGGCACTATTCTTAACAATCCTCTGTAACGCCGGATATCAGGCGTACGGTTTATCCGTGCGTGTTCTCAAATCCTGTAGAAATTGTCTATTCTATTTCTCAGGTTTCAATCACACAGGGTGATGGAGAAGCTATGAGTTCATCGTGTATAGAAGAAGTGAGCCTGGTCGAGGATCATTGGTATCGAATCGTCCAGGAAATGCTACGCAATGCAGATATTGAGGTCAACGGCACACGCCCCTGGGATATCCAGATTAAAAATCCGGAGTTCTTCAAGCGCGTGATGCAAGAGGGCTCACTGGGATTGGGCGAAAGTTATATGGATGGCTGGTGGGAATGCGAAAATCTGGATATGTTTTTCCATCGCGTTCTGGTCGCCAAACTCGATCAACAACTCCCCCACCACTTTAAAGATACGCTCAGAATAGCTGCCGCCAGATTAACCAATCTGCAATCACGAAAACGCGCCTGGATTGTCGGTAAAGAGCATTACGATCTGGGTAACGATCTGTTCTCACTGATGCTTGATGATCATATGCAATATTCCTGTGGCTACTGGAAAGAAGCGCAAACGCTGGAAGAAGCACAGAATGCTAAATTAAAAATGATCTGCGATAAACTGCAATTAGCACCAGGCATGTCACTGCTGGATATTGGCTGTGGTTGGGGCGGACTGGCTGAATATGCCGCCAGAAATTACGGTGTCAGCGTATTTGGCGTCACTATCTCTGCTGAACAGCAGAAAATGGCTCAAGAGCGATGTGAAGGGCTGGATGTCACTATTCTGTTGCAAGATTACCGCGATTTAAACCAGCAGTTTGACCGCATATCTTCCGTAGGCATGTTTGAACATGTTGGACCTAAAAACTACGCCACCTATTTTGACGTGGTAAACCGCAATCTGAAACCTGACGGTATTTTCCTGCTTCACACCATCGGTGCCAATAAGACCAATGAACATGTTGATCCCTGGATCAATAAGTACATTTTCCCTAATGGCTGTCTGCCTTCAGTACGCCACATCTCTGAAGCGCACGAGCCGCATTTCGTCATGGAAGACTGGCACAACTTTGGTCAGGACTATGACACCACTCTGATGGCATGGCACGAGCGGTTCCTCGCAGCCTGGCCCCAGCTGGCAGAAAAATACGGTGAGCGTTTTAAACGGATGTTCGTCTATTACCTGAATGCCTGTGCCGGCGCTTTCCGCGCCCGCGATATTCAACTGTGGCAGGTGGTCTTTACCCATGGGGTTGAGGGCGGTTTACGCGTCCCGCATTAAGATCGCGCAAAAAAAAAGCTGACAGGATGAATTGTCAGCCTTTTTTTATTTTAAAGGTTACTCATTAAGCTCTGAGGCTGCCGCAGCAAGCAGAGCCGCTTCGCGTTGAGCCAGTACCCGTTCAACGGTTTCGACAATCGCCTGGGTATGAGGATCAATTTCAATATTCACCCGATCGCCCAGACGTTTCGCGCCCAGCGTGGTTCTCGCCAGCGTTTCAGGAATAAGGTGGACGCAGAATTTAGTTTTGCTCACTTCACCCACCGTCAGACTAATCCCATCAATGCCAATAAAGCCTTTATGGAGGATATATTTCATCTGCTGAGCGTCCAGTGGCTTGAACCAGATTTCGCGATTATTCTCAGAGGTAATTATTTTGCTGATTTCTGCGGTGGTCATAATGTGCCCGGACATCAAATGACCGCCAATTTCATCGCTAAATTTTGCCGCACGCTCAACGTTAATCGTATCGCCAACGTTAAGGTCGCCAAGATTAGTAATACGCAGTGTCTCTTTAACCAAATCAAAGCTGACGCGATCGCCCTGCACTTCAGTTACCGTCAGGCAGCAGCCATTGTGAGAAACAGATGCGCCCAATTCCAGACCCGGCAACAATTCAGCCGGTAAGCGGACGATATGCGTACGGAAATTAGGTTTCTCTTCAATTGCCAGCACCTCTGCGGTGCCCTGCACAATACCGGTAAACATAGTCATGGCCTCAATAATTGAATTCTTGCACTAGTTTGCCCTGGCTAAGTGAGAAAACCAAATGCAACCGGATGATTTAGCGTGACATGAAGAGCTATTCTTAACGCGAATCATTGGCTATTTCCTCTGCGATCATTACACTGTGCGGCCTGCCCTGCTGATAATTCGCTAAAATAACGTTTTTTGCCTTCGCAGAGCCCCTTCCTCCCGCTAATTCAATAGGTGTATAAGTGCAGAAGTACCTGACAGAGGCGCGTCAATTATTAGCGCTGGCAATCCCGGTGATCCTTGCGCAAGTTGCGCAAACCGCTATGGGTTTTGTTGATACCATTATGGCCGGCGCAGTGAGCGCCACGGATATGGCCGCCGTCGCCGTGGGCACGTCTATCTGGTTGCCTACCATTCTCTTCGGCCATGGTCTGTTACTGTCACTTACGCCTGTTGTTGCTCAATTCAACGGCTCTGGCCGACGCGATCGCGTGGCTTATCAGGTTCGTCAGGCTTACTGGCTGGCCGGCGTGGTGTCTATTGTGATCATGGTGGTGCTGTATAACGCCGGATTTGTTATCCGTTCGATGAAGAATATCGACCCGAAAATGGCCGAGATTGCTGTCGGCTATCTGCATGCGCTGCTCTGGGGTGCGCCGGGCTATCTGTTCTTCCAGGTCATGCGCAATCAGTGCGAAGGGTTGTCTAAAACCAAACCTGGCATGGTGATGGGCTTTATTGGTCTGCTGGTGAATATACCGGTTAACTATATCTTCATTTATGGTCATTTCGGCATGCCGGCGCTCGGCGGCGTGGGATGTGGCGTGGCAACGGCTTCGGTCTACTGGGTGATGTTTATCGCCATGAAGTACTGGGTCAGCCGCGCACGATCGATGCGTGATATCCGCCTGACCGATCGCTTCACCCGTCCCGATCGGGCGGTTCTCTGGCGCCTGTTCAAGCTCGGCCTGCCGGTGGCACTGGCGCTGTTCTTTGAAGTGACGCTGTTTGCCGTGGTTGCCCTGCTGGTTTCCCCAATGGGCATCGTCAAAGTGGCAGGCCATCAGATCGCGCTGAACTTCAGTTCGCTGATGTTCGTGCTGCCGCTTTCGCTGGGTGTGGCGACCACCATCCGGGTTGGATTCCGCCTGGGTCAGGGCTCGACTGAAGCGGCCCGGGTTTCCGCCTGGACTGCGCAGGCGGTTGGCGTGTCGCTGGCCTTGATCACCGCGCTGTTTACCGTCACCTTCCGTGAACATATCGCCCTTCTTTATACCGATAACCCGGAAGTGATCACCCTTGCCGCTCATCTGATGCTGCTGGCGGCGATTTATCAGTTCTCTGACTCTATCCAGGTGATCGGTAGCGGTATTTTGCGCGGCTATAAGGACACCCGGTCGATCTTCTTCATCACCTTTATTGCCTACTGGATACTCGGCCTACCGTGCGGATATGTTCTGGCGATGACCGACTGGGTAGTGCCAGGCATGGGGCCAGCCGGTTTCTGGATCGGTTTTATTATCGGCCTGACCTCTGCGGCAGTGATGATGGTGTGGCGGATGAGACGTCTGCAACAACAACCGGCAGCGGTGATTCTGGCGCGCGCAGCACATTAATTTTTCGGCGATTTTCTGCCGATGATGTTCAAAATTGCTGCGCTTCGCACAGTTGCGCAGCAGTCGCGAAGAAAAAAGCAGATTTCCACTTGCCAGTCGTTGAGGCTGTCGTTAATATTCGTCCCCGCTGTTACCAAGACAGCAATCAGTGCGTTCTTAGCTCAGTTGGTTAGAGCACCACCTTGACATGGTGGGGGTCGGAGGTTCGAGTCCTCTAGAACGCACCACAGTGCGTCCGTAGCTCAGTTGGTTAGAGCACTACCTTGACATGGTAGGGGTCGGTGGTTCGAGTCCACTCGGACGCACCATTAGTTTCGCGTTCTTAGCTCAGTTGGTTAGAGCACTACCTTGACATGGTAGGGGTCGGAGGTTCGAGTCCTCTAGAACGCACCATCTCGCCTTACTCTGCGTTAAATCCTAAAAACACCCGTCTCCTTTTTTGCGCAACAAGCTGATCTATCGCAACCTTTGCCACACTCCCTGCTGCTTTTTAATTGGTTTTCGCCAACTTAACTACTATAATGTGCAACGTTGTTTCACTTGAATGGTTTCAGCGTATGGTTGACCCTATAGCAAAAACGATAGCATGTTGCGCAACGCACTCTTGCGCGCGCGCTGAAACCGCGTCTCAACTTCCCCTGCACGCTTTACCACAGTCACCTATTCTTATTTTGTATCGCAGTTCGCCTTTCAGGCACGAATTCTTAGCCGGCGCTTTCCAGCTCCCGGGATCTCGCTTTTCTCATCCATCACAACTTAATAGATAACTCGTCATGAAAAAGACTAAGATCGTTTGTACTATCGGTCCAAAAACCGAATCCGAAGAAATGTTGACCAACCTGCTTGATGCAGGCATGAACGTAATGCGCCTTAACTTCTCCCACGGCGATTACGAAGAACACGGTAAACGTATCTCAAATCTGCGTGCCGTGATGAGTAAGACCGGACATCAGGCGGCTATCCTTTTGGATACCAAAGGCCCTGAAATCCGCACCATGAAACTGGAAGGCGGCAACGATGCCTCGTTGAAAGCCGGCCAGACCTTTACCTTCACCACTGACCAGTCAGTGATTGGTAATGATTCTCGCGTCGCAGTGACTTATGCAGGCTTTACCGCCGATCTGAAAATCGGTAACACCGTGCTGGTTGATGACGGTCTGATCGGTATGGAAGTGACTGAAGTCACCGAAAACACCGTGGTCTGTAAAGTGCTGAACAACGGTGACCTGGGCGAAAACAAAGGCGTTAACCTGCCGGGCGTTTCTATCCAGCTGCCTGCACTGGCTGAAAAAGACAAACGTGACCTGATCTTTGGTTGCGAGCAAGGCGTGGACTTCGTGGCCGCGTCCTTTATCCGTAAGCGTTCAGACGTGCTGGAAATTCGTGAGCACCTGAAGGCGCACGGCGGCGAGCACATTCAGATCATCTCTAAAATCGAAAACCAGGAAGGCCTGAATAACTTCGACGAGATCCTCGAAGCGTCTGACGGCATCATGGTTGCTCGTGGTGATTTGGGCGTTGAAATCCCGGTTGAAGAAGTGATCTTCGCGCAGAAGATGATGATCAAGAAATGTAACCGCGCTCGCAAAGTGGTGATCACCGCGACACAGATGCTGGATTCAATGATCAAAAACCCACGCCCTACTCGTGCGGAAGCTGGCGACGTGGCGAACGCCATCCTGGATGGGACTGACGCCGTCATGCTGTCTGGTGAAAGTGCCAAGGGTAAGTACCCGCTGGAATCAGTGACCATTATGGCCACTATCTGCGAGCGTACTGACCGCGTGATGAAGAGCCGTATCGACTCTCAGCATGACAACCGCAAAATGCGCATTACCGAAGCGGTATGCCGTGGCGCCGTTGAAACTGCCCAGAACCTGGAAGCGCCAATCATCGTGGTTGCGACCGAAGGCGGTAAATCAGCCAAGTCAGTGCGTAAGTACTTCCCGAACGCCACTATCCTTGCGTTGACCACTAACGAGCAGACGTCTCGTCAGCTGCTGTTGAGCAAAGGTATCATCACTTCTGTGGTGAAAGAGATCGCATCTACTGACGATTTCTACCGTTTAGGTAAAGAAGCCGCGCTGGCTAGCGGCTACGGTGTGAAGGGTGATGTGGTAGTCATGGTTTCTGGTGCGTTAGTACCAAGCGGAACTACCAATACTGCCTCTGTGCACGTGCTGTAATAGAAGATTACGCCTTGTAGATAAAAAGCGCCCCGAGAGGCGCTTTTTTTACAACTTGTGTTAAGGCCTTTCATAAAACTTCCATTTGAAATTAACCGTTCGAATAGAAAAATCTTAAGATGTGTCCGATTAAAGTAGCCTGTTTTAGCTAATTTTTTTGCATAAAACTGGAAAGACGGTGCATCTTTGAGCGAACGATCAAATTTAAGCACGTTCTCATCAAAAATTTATTCTCATTAGAAAATACTTTGTGTAATACTTGTAACGCTACATGGAGATTAACTCAATCTAGAGGGTATAAATAATGAATCGTACTAAACTGGTACTGGGCGCGGTAATCCTGGGTTCAACTTTGCTGGCTGGCTGTTCAAGCAACGCTAAAATCGATCAGCTGTCTACCGACGTGCAGACTCTGAACGCTAAAGTTGACCAGCTGAGCAACGACGTGAACGCAATGCGTTCTGACGTTCAGGCTGCTAAAGACGACGCAGCTCGCGCTAACCAGCGTCTGGACAACCAGGCTCACTCTTACCGTAAGTAAGAGTTCTGGTTTGAAAATGGCGCACATTGTGCGCCATTTTTTTTGGCTTTTTTTCAGCTTCCCTGCTGACCTCTTCTTCACTTCCCTTCCTGATATCCTGCTATAACCGACAAGGGTATGCTAAACGCGCCACAATCAATTCTGCGGGGTTTCGCCCTCAGCCTGACTCACGGTTGCCGGTTCCGCTTTCGCGCGCTCAGAATCGCTCTGCTGCATAATGGCAGGCATCGGCGTATCTGAGGTAACCGCTTCACCCTGACTCACCAGCACCGGCATGCCTGAACGGCGCGCTAAAACCTCTTTAATCACCTCAGCGTCGCTGTGCTCGCTTTTAACGAACTTCTTGCCCGTGGCATTAAGTGGCAGCGGCATGGTCTGCGGATCGTCCTTATCGCTGTGTGAGAGCGGCTGATGGACCTCCAGATAGCGTTTGCCATCCGGCTCAACGGCATACTTCACCGGCTGGTTGATAATCTGCACTCTGGTGCCTTTCGGCACGCTGTTGAACAGCGCCTCGATATCATCCGGTCTGAGGCGAATACAGCCTGAACTGACGCGCATGCCGATACCAAAATCCGCGTTGGTGCCATGGATCAGGTAGTGCCCCTGTCCGTAAGCCAGGCGCATCGCATACAGCCCCATCGGGTTGTCCGGACCCGCAGGCACCGTCACCGGCAAGGTTTTGCCTTCAGCGGCGTAGCGTTTACGGATATTGGGAGTGGGCGTCCAGGTAGGATTTGGGATTTTCTGGCTAACACTGGTGACCATCGGTGGCGTGTTCGCGCCCAGCTGGCCGATGCCGATTGGATAAACCACCACTTTGTTTTCCCCTTTCGGGTAGTAATAAAGCCGCAGTTCCGCCACGTTCACCACGATCCCTTCCCGCTTGGTATCCGGAAGCAGCATTTGCGTAGGAATGGTCAACTGACTGCCCGCTTTGGGTAACCAGGGATCGGTGCCGGGATTCGCTTCTAACATGCCCAGCAGGCCAATTTTATATTTGGCGGCAACGACTTCCAACGGGCGACCGTCATTGGGTACGGTATAGGTGGAATTTTCGCCGATTAAGCGGCTGTTATCTGCGGGCAAAGGATAATCGGTGGCGCGGGCATACTGCGTTGAGGCAAGGAGTGTCAGGAGCAATGCGGCAAGAGGAGACAAAGGTTTCATGCGAATTTCTCGGTTAGGATGAAGAAACTTCCCGCGTGCGAAGCGGGAAGTCTGTCGAGAAGTGTAGCAAGTTAGCCCTGGCTGAGAACCTGAGCTTTTTGGCGAATAGCGCGGATCATCGCTTCCAGTCCCTGAGAACGGGAAGGCGTAAGGTGCTGAGCTAACGCCAGCTGTTCGAAAAAGGGACGCACATCAAAGGCCAGAATTTCTGCGGGTGTCATCTGCTGATACAGAATAAAGACCACCGCAATCAATCCTTTAACGATCGCTGCATCGCTGTCACCATGTAACTGAACACGACCGCTGTCATCGGTGCTCATCAGGATCCACACCTGACTCTGACAGCCAGAAATGGTGTTTTCCGGCTGATGCAATGATTCAGACAATTCTGGCAACATCGCGCCTAATTCAATGACGTACAGATACTTCTCTTCCCAGTTCGCACAGCGGGAAAAGTTGCGAACCAGTTTTTCTTTCTCTGGCAAGGTTGCCATTCGTTCCTCCGAAAGCCGCCGGGCAATCAGCCCAACAGACGGTGTATACGTGTCAGTCCTGCCGCCAGGCGGTCGGCTTCTTCTTCGCTGTTATACAGCACGAAAGAAGCACGACACATCGCCGGCACGCCGTAATGGGTCATCAGCGGCATGGCGCAGTGGTGGCCAGTGCGGATAGCAATACCGTACTGATCGAGGAAGCTACCGACATCGTAGGCATGATGCTGTCCCAGATTGAAGGCGATGACGCCTGCACGCTGCTGCGGACCGTAAATCACCAAATCGGGAACCGAAGCCAGCTTGTCGAGGGCATAACGCATCAGCGACTGCTCACGCTCCTGGATAACGTCCAGACCCAGATCGGTTACCCATTTTAACGCAGCGCCCAGGCCGATAATGCCACCGGTGTTCGGTGAACCGGCTTCAAAACGCCATGGTGCCGCGTTATAGGTGGTCCCTTCAGTCAGGCTGACGTTGGCAATCATCGATCCGCCGCCTTCCCAGGGTGGCATCTGATCCAGCATGGCTTTACGCCCATACAGGATGCCGATGCCGGACGGTCCATAAATTTTATGCCCGGAGAAGGCATAAAAATCACAGCCGAGATCCTGCACATCGATGGTCTCATGCATTATCGCCTGAGCACCATCGACCAGCGTCGCCACGCCTGCGGCTTTCGCCTGCGCGATAATCTCTTTCACCGGGTTTACCGTGCCAAGCACGTTAGACACCTGAGTCAGAGCCAGCATGCGCGTGCGGCTGTCGATCAGACCTGGCAGCGCCGAGAGATCCAGCTCACCGGTGTCGGTCAGCGGGATAAAACGGATTTCAGCACCGGTACGCTGGGCCACCATCTGCCACGGAACGATATTGGCATGGTGTTCCATCGCGGTGATGATGATGTTGTCACCCGCCTGTAACTGACTTCCGCCCCAGCTGCTGGCAACCAGATTGATTGCCTCAGTGGTGCCTTTAACAAAGACAATCTCTTCTGGCGAAGCAGCATTAAGGAAACGTGCCGCCTGAATGCGGACGTTTTCCATTTCGGTGGTCGCTTCTGCACTCAGGGTATGAATACCCCGGTGCACAGCGGCATAGCCATGTTGATAAAAATGGCTTTCAGCATCGATCACTGCTTGCGGCTTCTGGGCGCTTGCGGCGCTGTCGAGATAGGCCAGAGGCTGGCCATTCACTTCTCGCGACAGAACCGGAAATTCAGCCCGGACGCGTGCCAGGTCAAAACTCATTGAAGGCCTCCAGGGAAACGCTGAGCAATACGTTGCATCACCGCTTCTTTCAGCACCTCATCCGTAATGGCTTCAGTCAGTTCGGCGGCAAAGGCGTAGATAATCATGCGCTGGGCAGACTCTTCGTTAATCCCGCGGGCACGAAGGTAGAACATCTGCTCATCGTCAATACGACCAATGGTTGCACCATGGCTACACTTCACGTCATCCGCGTAGATTTCCAGCTGAGGCTTGGTATCCACTTCGGCCAGGCGGCCCAGCAACAGGTTGTTGTTGGTCATCTGTCCGTCGGTTTTCAGCGCGTGCTTCGCCACTTTAATCATGCCGTTAAACACCGCACGGGCTTTATCACGCACGATGGTTTTGTGCAGCTGACGGCTCTGGCAATGACCTTTGTTATGCTCAAGGTAAGTGCGGCTGTCGCAAACTTCTTTGTCTACTGGCAACATCAGGCTGTTGATACCCAAATCGGTACCCTCACCGTTCAGCTGAACGCTGGTGTTGTGGCGAGTCAGGCCCGCGCCCAGCAGGAAGCTGTGGCTTTTCACATTCGCGTCACGCTCAATCACCAGATCGTTGTGCGAGAAGTGATAGCTGCTGTTATGTTCAAACGCCAGTTTGTAATGCTTCAGCTGGGCGTTTTTCGCAACGTTAGCGGTGAAGCGTGCGCCGGTGAAATGACTGGCTTCGTTCAGGCTGACGTAGTGCTCAATAATGGTCGCTTCCGCGCCTTCATCTAACTGCAGATGATGACGGTAATGCGAGGTGCTCATTTCTGCCTGCGCGCTGCTGCTGATGTGCAGCATATACAGCGCACGTGCGGCCGATTTGCCACGGGCAAGGTGAATTGACGTCACCTCTTCCGCCAGGCTTTCGGTCAAATGCAGGAACACTTCCGCTTGCACAGGTGCGCTTAATTCGCGACGTTGCGCTGAATCCGTCACCTGAACGTTAAACAGATCGAATTCGCTGTCGCTTAAGGCGGCATTGAAGCGGCCATCAACGAAGACCATTTTGATCGCGTCAATATCCAGCGCCAGGGCTTTAACCTGCTCTGCCGTCACGTCAGCCGCTGTTGGTGCCGCAAACTGATGGTCGAACAAGCCTTCCAGCGGGGTGTATTTCCAGTTTTCCTGCTTGCGCGTAGGCAGGCCTAAACGCAGCACCTGCTGCCAGTG
This sequence comes from Erwinia billingiae Eb661, assembly GCF_000196615.1. NCBI lineage: Bacteria > Pseudomonadati > Pseudomonadota > Gammaproteobacteria > Enterobacterales > Erwiniaceae > Erwinia > Erwinia billingiae. The sequence continues at coordinate 2,156,036 of NC_014306.1, read as the reverse complement.
CTGCTGCGCCTGCAGGGAACGGTTAGCGCTCTGCGTTTCAAACATGTGATGCCACTGCTGGAGGGCATTGTCACTATTCCTGGTCGGTAAGCCAGCCATAGCCTTGCTCCTCGAGTTGTTTCACCAGCGAGAAGTCACCAGACTTCACAATCTTGCCCTGATACAGCACGTGGACGAAGTCAGGCTTGATGTAATCCAGGATACGCTGATAGTGAGTGACGATGATGAAGGCACGCTTGCCATCACGCAGCGTGTTCACGCCGTTGGCAACGGTTTTCAGGGCATCGATATCCAGACCGGAGTCGGTTTCATCCAGAATGCACAGCTCAGGTTCCAGAGCCGCCATCTGCAGAATGTCGTTACGTTTTTTCTCACCGCCGGAGAAGCCGACGTTTACTGAACGGGTCAGCAAATCTTCAGGCATTTTCAGCAGCTGAATTTTGTCTTCGATGAAGTCCTGGAAATCAAAACGGTCCAGCGCATCCTGATCGCGGTATTTGCGCACTGAGTTGACGGCCGTCTGCAGGAAGAACTGGTTGCTGACGCCTGGGATCTCAACCGGGTACTGGAAAGCCATAAAGATGCCTTCGCCAGCGCGATCTTCAGGGGAGAGTTCCAGCAGGTCTTTGCCTTTAAAGCTGACCGAACCACCGGTGATTTCGTACTCTTCGCGGCCCGCCAGCGTGGCAGACAGCGTACTTTTACCTGAACCGTTTGGGCCCATGATCGCGTGAACTTCACCCGCTTTCACCTCGAGGTCCAGCCCGCGCAGGATCTCTTTATCTTCAATGCTAACCTGTAAATCTTTAATACTTAACATAGTGTTTCCCTGGCAGTGCTGTCCGGCACTGCGCTGAATGACCGTTAGCGCGGGGGCTTAGCCCACGCTGTGTTCAAGGCTGATCGCCAGCAGTTTCTGCGCTTCCACCGCGAATTCCAGCGGCAGTTCGGAGAAGACGTCTTTACAGAAGCCGTTCACAATCATCGAAATTGCGTCATCTTCACTGATGCCACGCTGCAGGCAGTAGAACATCTGATCTTCACCAATTCTTGACGTCGTCGCCTCATGCTCCAGCTGTGCCGTGTTGTTACGCACTTCCACATACGGGAAGGTATGCGCGCCACAGTCAGCACCAATCAGCATCGAGTCACACTGGGTGAAGTTACGGGCATTGGTTGCCGTCGGCATGATTTTCACCAGACCACGGTAAGTGTTCTGGCTTTTGCCCGCTGAAATACCTTTAGAGATGATGGTCGACTTGGTGTTCTTGCCGATGTGGATCATCTTGGTGCCGGTATCCGCCTGCTGATGACCGCTGGTCAGCGCCACAGAGAAGAATTCACCGACCGAGTTGTCACCACGCAGGATCACACTTGGGTATTTCCAGGTGATCGCCGAGCCGGTTTCAGACTGCGTCCAGGACATCTTGCTGTTCTCACCTTCACACAGCGCGCGCTTGGTAACGAAGTTCAGGATACCGCCTTCAGACTCGCCGCCGGAGAACCAGTTCTGCACGGTGGAGTACTTCACTTCAGCATCTTTATGAATGATGACTTCAACAACGGCCGCGTGCAGCTGATAGGTGTCGCGAACCGGCGCTGAACAGCCTTCGATGTAGCTGACGTAGCTGCCTTCATCGGCGATCAGGATGGTGCGCTCGAACTGACCGGTTTTCGCCGCGTTGATGCGGAAATAGGTCGACAGCTCCATCGGACAACGGACGCCTTTCGGGATGTACACAAAAGTACCGTCGGAAGCCACCGCGGAGTTCAGCGCAGCAAAGAAGTTGTCGTTAGCAGGAACCACGGTGCCCAGATACTGTTTAACCAGTTCCGGGTGATCGTGGATCGCTTCGCCGAAGGAACAGAAGATAATCCCCTGCTCTGCCAGCTTGCCACGATAGGTTGTGGAAACCGATACCGAGTCAAAAATCGCATCAACAGCCACTTCCTGACCTTCACGAACCGGGACGCCAAGCTGCTTAAAGGCGTTCTCCACTTCTTCAGTCAGGTAGTTAGCAGGCGTCGCACCGGAAGTCTGCTGGGCGCCAGGCTCGGAAGCACAGCTGTCATCACAGTTGCCGCACGATGGCGCGGAGTAGTAGCTGTAATCCTGGTAATCCAGCGATTTGTAGTTCGCCTTCAGCCAGTGCGGCTCTTCCATTTCCAACCAGGCAGCAAACGCCTTCAGGCGGAATTCAAGCATCCACTCTGGCTCGTTACGCTTGGCAGAAATCGCGCGCACAACGTCTTCGTTGATGCCGTTTTCAAATTCTTCGGTTTGCAGCTGAGTGAAGAAACCTTCTTTGTACTTCTGATGGTTTCCTTCCCAGACCTGCACATCATCCGATGTATCAGTGTTTCGGGACATAAGTTTTACTCAACGCCAAAGCTCTCACCACAGCCACAGGCGTGTTGAGCTTTAGGATTATTAAATTTGAAAATCTGGTTCAGACCTTCACGAACGAAATCTACTTCGGTACCGTCGATGAAAGGCATAGCCTGCAGAGGCACATACAGATGCGCGCCCTGATGGGTAAAGACCAAATCGTCGTCGGCAGGCTCTTTCACCATATCCATGGTGTAGCCAAAACCGGCGCAGCCAGACGTTTTCACGCCGAGCTTTAAGCCCTTCACTTGCGCATCATCGGCTGCCAGCACAATGATCTGTTTTGCGGCGCTGTCAGTGATGGTCAGTCCCTTCCAGACGTAGTCGTCGGGAGAAAAAGAAGCCGTAGTTGCTGATGGCATAACATTACCTCGTGAGTCGATAGCCGTTAAGGCTAATGCCCCTATGTTAGTGATAATGAATATCGCTTCAACCTCTTGTTTTGCAGGGATTAAGGCCAAATGGGGTTTTTTAGCCCTCTTTATTCAGTTTAGACCCTGTAAGAAGGATTGCGATCTGCGTCACGCGTCGATTTAACGTAATGGTAACACATTGAAAACAAGTCAGTAAATCCAGGCGCGTTTACGCTAAACGGGAATAATACTCATTTTAACTCTTTCAGCGTCGCCAATTATCGTTATGACCAATTTATCTGAGAGGCCGCATTTATCGATAAAAATTTCTTACGGTGACGTTGAATTATACACCAGTTACTCTATGATAATGATTATCATTAACGAGTGAGCCCTAAAATGAATCTGTCGATAAGTGCCTGGCTGCAACACAAGATTGACGAATACAAATATTCCGTTCGTGATATCACCGTCGATTACTACATGGCACAAGCCAAAGTAGACCGTCCGGAATGCACCCTCGAACAACTGCGCAAATTCAATGATACCTGCCTGGATATGGCCGAACTTTGCCAGCTTAACGGCGACGACCACAGCTACCTGCATGCCATGGGAAAACTTCACCATCGCCTGGTTCAGGAGTTGGGAAACGCCGAACGTGACAGGTTGTTCCGTATGCAAGCCTGGCAGCTAGCCCGACACTCGCTTACCCGCTTGTGCCATCAACTGGCAATGAGCGGCGAATGGGATAAAGCCACCAAACTGCAAAGCGAATTCGTTAAGCACGCATCCTGGATACTGTGAGGCGTCCGGGCGCGATTTTAAAGGCCCGGAAGTATATCACTCTTTTGCGCTGGCTGATATCACCGTGGTAGTGAGCCTGGAGCTGCAGCACAGGCGCTGCTGCAGGTCATAAACCTCAATCTGCCAGACCTGGTGACGACGTCCCAGGTGCAGTGCGCGGCAAACTCCCCTCACCTCTCCTTCACGCACTGAGCGCAGATGATTGGCGTTAATTTCCAGTCCAACGATACGATCATCGCCTTCGGTACAGAGATAGCCCGCCATCGAACCCAGGGTCTCTGCCAACACGGCGGACGCGCCGCCGTGTAACAGGCCAAAAGGCTGACGCGTGCGGGCATCCACCGGCATTGTCGCCGTCAACGTCTGCTTATCCACCGCGGTGAAGACGATGCCCAGATGCGCCACCAGCGTGTCCTGGCTGCGCTGGTTAAGCTGCTCCAGGGTGAATTCACGCTTCCAGATTGTCATCGGATTAACTCCAGTAACGCCTGTAAGGGATGACGCATGCCGTTGCCTTCCACACGCTTCACCTGGCTGCGGCAGGAGTAGCCGGTGGCCAGACAGCGTTGGCGAGGCAGTTTTTGCAGCGCCTGATGCCACGAAAGCTCGTAAATGCCCAGCGAGTTTTCCAAATTTTTGCTTTCGTGACCGTAGGTTCCCGCCATGCCACAGCAGCCGACGCTGATGTTTTCCAGCTTCGCGCCGAAACGGGCAAAAATCCCTTCCCATTGTTTGGTCGATGCAGGCAATGCCGTCACTTCAGTACAGTGGCCAAACAGATACCAGGCCTCCTGATTGCCAGGCTTGACGTCCTGAGGCGGAAGCGCCTGTTGCAGCCACTCATGCACCAGCTGCACGTGGAAGTCACCACGCCGATCTTTCAGGATCTCTTTGTACTCATCGCGATAGCACAACACCAGCGCCGGATCGACACCAACCAGCGGCAGCTCCAGTTTTGCCACGCGATTGAGGAAATCGGCGGTTTTCCTGGCGGTTCGCGCAAAACTCTGCAGGAAACCTTTCACATGCTGCGCTTTTCCGTTCGGTGAGAAAGGCAGCACCACCGGTTTGTAACCCAGCTTGCTGATAAGCTTGACGAAGTCTGTTACCAGCTGCGCTTCGTAATAGCTGGTAAACGGATCCTGTACCACCAGCACATGGCGCTCGCGATCCGCCGGACTCATCGCTTCCAGCGATTCCAGCGTGGTGCTGATGGCTGGCTGACCCGCGAGCTGCTTTTTCAGGTTCGGCGAGGAGAGCAAAGGCAGATCGACCATGCCCACATGGCGTTTACTCATCTCCCGCACCAGCGGCTGGCGCAGGAAGAAGTTAAAGAATTTCGGCGCTTTGGCCATCAGCGGCGCGTAGCTCTCCACGGTGCCAACCAGATAATCACTGGCCGGACGCAGATAACGTGTGTGATAGAGCTGCAGGAAGCGTGAGCGGAAGCCCGGCACATCAATTTTGATGGGGCACTGCGTGGAACAGGCCTTACAGGCCAGGCAACCGGACATGGCTTCTTTAACCTCATGGGAGAAGTCATATTCGCCACGGCGCGCGTACCAACTGTTGCGGGTGCGCTCAATCATTCCCCGCAGGGTAACTTTGGCTTCCGGCAGACGCTTTTCCAGCTCCAGCGGATCAACGCCCTGCTCCGCCAGCAGCCGCAGCCATTCACGGGTTAAGGTTGCGCGACCTTTGGGAGAATGAATGCGGTTGCCGGTGATTTTCATCGATGGGCACATAGGGCTGCGCACATCAAAGTTAAAGCAAAGTCCGTTGCCGTTACACTCCATGGCACCGCGCCAGTCGCTACGGACAGCGATCGGGATTTGACGATCGTAAGTGCCGCGCTTGGTGGCATCCACTCTCATCATTGGCTCGTCGACGCCTATTGGCGCACAGATTTTACCCGGATTGAGCCGGTTAGCCGGATCGAACACCGCCTTGATGTGGCGAAGATCGTTAAACAGCTCTTCGCCAAAGAATTCCGGGCTGTACTGTGCGCGAAAGCCCTTGCCGTGTTCTCCCCACAGCAGCCCGCCATAGCGAGCCGTCAGCTCGACCACTTCATCAGAGATTTGCTTCATCAGCATCTCTTGTTGAGGGTCACACATGTCCAGCGCTGGACGCACATGCAGCACACCCGCATCCACGTGGCCAAACATGCCGTAACTCAGGTTATGGCCGTCCAGCAGCGCACGGAACTCCACGATGTAGTCAGCCAGATGCTGCGGCGGAACACAGGTATCTTCCACAAACGGGATCGGCTTGGCGCGGCCTTTGGCATTGCCCAGCAGGCCGACCGCTTTTTTACGCATCGCGTAGATGCGCTCAATGCCGTCAAGATCGTCGCACAGCTGATAGCCAATCACGCCCGCCTGGCGATTGCTGATCAAGCCATCCAGTCGCTGACAAAGTGACTCAAGCTGGCTGTCGATCAATACCTTATCGTCACCGGCAAACTCGACAATATTCAGGCCGAGCATCTCCTGGTCGGGCACATCGGTAATCAACTCGCTTACCGAATGCCAGACGATATCTTCACGCGCCAGATTCAACACTTTTGAATCGACGGTTTCGACCGACAACGCTTTGGCTTCAACCATAAAAGGTGCACTGCGCAGTGCAGAGTCAAACGAGTCGTACTTGATATTCACCAGACGGCGAACTTTCGGGATCGGCGTGATATCCAGCCGCGCTTCGGTAATAAAGGCCAGCGTGCCTTCGGCGCCGCACAGGATCCGCGTCAGGTCGACATGCTGAAGATCGTCGCTGACCACATGACGTAAATCGTAGCCGGTCAGGAAACGGTTCAGTTTCGGGAAGTTATCAATGATGTTCTGGTGACGATCGCGGCAGCGTTCGAGAATGGTGCGGTAAATGCGGCCTTCGTTGCTCTGTTCTTTCGCCAACGTTTCAGCAAGCGCTACGGGAATACTGCGGGTGTCGAGAATATCGCCGCCCAGTAACACCGCTCTCAGGCCTGTTACGTGATCCGAGGTTTTGCCGTACACCAGCGATCCCTGTCCCGACGCATCGGTATTGATCATCCCACCTAAGGTGGCGCGGTTGCTGGTTGAGAGTTCAGGTGAGAAAAAATAGCCAAAGGGTTTCAGGTAAGCATTGAGCTGATCTTTAATGACGCCAGCTTCAACCTTGACCCAACCCTGTTCCACATTGATCTCAAGGATGCGGTTCATATGGCGGGACATATCGACCACGATCCCCTGATTCAGGGATTGCCCGTTAGTGCCGGTTCCGCCGCCCCTGGGAGTAAACACCAGGCTGTGGAAGCGTTCTTCACCCGCCAGGCGGGCAATTAGCGCCACATCGGCCGTGGAACGGGGGAAGAGAACCGCATCAGGAAGGAGCTGATAGATGCTGTTGTCGGTGGACATGGTAAGACGGTCGGCATAGCTGGTGGCTGTATCGCCGTTAAAACCCTGCTGCTCTAACGCCTGCAAAAAATTCAGCACCAGTTGAACGAGGCCTGGCGCTTGGGAAATCTGTGGGATCATTATCGGGTGACCAGAATGTTGGGTAAACGATTGCTATTGCTGACTCTGTTTTTATCACATTTTTTTATGACCTGTCGCGATCTCAACAATATAGCTGAAAAGAATCGCGTGCCGTTTCTGTCGAAAATGCGTTTAATGCATCATGCTAAGGGATGTTCGGGGAGACAAGGGGTCTTCCGGGAGTATCCCGTCTGTTTTTCTCGCTGAGGTTACCGTGTCAACCATAAAGAACGTGCAAAAAAAAGGCTGGGATTTGCCGCAAATCGTCTTCTCGCTGATGTTTATCATTTTGATGATTGTGGCCTGTTTTTGGGTGGTTCAGCCCTTCGTGCTGGGCTTTGCCTGGGCCAGTATGGTGGTGATTGCCACCTGGCCATTGATGATCAAACTGCAGGGCCTGCTGTGGGGCCGACGCTCGCTGGCGGTGATTGCCATGACGCTGCTGCTGATCCTGCTGTTTGTGCTGCCGGTATCGGTGCTGGTCAACAGCCTGATTGACAGCAGCGGGCCGGTGATCGCCTGGGCCTCTGCCGGGCACATTCAACTCCCCGACATGCACTGGATGAACAGCATTCCGCTGGTCGGCAGAAAGCTGTTTTCCGCCTATCACAACCTGGTGCAGGGCGGCGGCAGCGCGATGATGACCAAAGTGCAGCCTTATATCGGCCGCACCAGTGGCTTCCTGTTTGCGCAGGCCGGGCATTTTGGCCGCTTTATGATGCACCTCGGTCTGATGCTGCTGTTCAGCGTGTTGCTCTATGCCCGGGGTGAACAGGTGGGTCATGGCATACGTCATTTCGCCTTCCGCCTGGCCTCACGTCGGGGTGATGCGGCGGTACTGCTGGCCGGTCAGGCGATCCGCGCCGTGGCGCTGGGCGTAGTGGTCACCGCGCTGGTCCAGGGCTTGCTGGGCGGTATTGGTCTGGCGATATCAGGCATTCCTTATGCTACCGTGCTGACGGTAGTGATGATCCTCTCCTGCCTGGTTCAGCTGGGTCCGCTGGTGGTGTTAATTCCGGCGATTGTCTGGCTGTACTGGACAGGTGATACCACCTGGGGAACGGTGCTGCTGATCTGGAGTTGTGTGGTTGGCACGCTGGATAACGTGCTGCGACCGATGCTCATCCGCATGGGCGCGGATTTGCCGATGATCCTGATCCTTTCAGGCGTGATTGGTGGGCTGATTGCCTTTGGCATGATTGGCCTGTTTATCGGTCCGGTGGTGCTGGCCGTCTCTTATCGTCTGGTGTCGGTCTGGGTGCATGAAGCGCCGGCGCCGGAAGATGACCCGCTTGAAGTGGTTGAAGAACTGGCAGAGATCGAACACGAACACAGCGCAAAATAATCCTTCCTCTGCGGCCAGCTTGCCTGGCCGCTTTCGTAATTAAAAAAATGTGCGTCACGTCTTAATTCACTTTGATTAGGGTTTTTTACCAGAAAAGCGCATTTTTCACCCTTTTAGCTGATAACACCTGGTAATTGATTACCAGATATACAGTTTCCCAGACGATGTCACCCGGGATCTGTCACAAAAGGTTATGGGTTTTAAACTAATAAGAGGATTCTTAATGACTCCCCCTGCCCGGCTGAATAGTATGAATGACATGTTTATGATCAAACCGCTGATTTCTAAACAACCTTTTTCCCCTGAGTAAACTAAAGAATTGCTGTGTGTAGTCTTTGCCCATCCCATGTGATGGGCTTTTTTTTGCCTGTAGAAAAGCAAAAAGGCCAGATAAACTGGCCTTCGGGGTTATTACAGCGAAATCTGCTACTTTTTCGGTATTTCCGCCAGGCTTAACCAGGTCTGAACCACCGTATCTGGGTTAAGAGATAAACTGTCGATTCCCTCATCCATTAGCCACGCTGCAAAGTCTTCATGATCGGATGGACCTTGTCCGCAGATACCCACGTATTTCCCTTCTTTTTTCGCCGCACGGATGGCCATTGAAAGCAAGGCTTTAACCGCTTCATCACGCTCGTCAAACAGTGCAGACACCACGCCGGAGTCTCTGTCCAGTCCCAGCGTCAGCTGAGTCATATCGTTCGAGCCAATCGAGAAGCCGTCGAAGTATTGCAGGAACTGTTCAGCCAGCAGCGCATTGGACGGGATCTCGCACATCATGATTAGCTTGAGTCCATTCTCGCCGCGCTTCAGGCCTTGACGCTCTAACTCCTCGACAACAGCTTTAGCCTGCGCGACGGTACGGACGAACGGCACCATGATTTCAACGTTGGTCAGTCCCATATCGTTACGCACGCGTTTTACGGCTGCGCATTCCAGCGCGAAGCAGTCACGGAAGCTGTCTGCCACGTAGCGACCTGCACCACGGAAGCCGAGCATCGGGTTTTCCTCTTCCGGCTCGTAGCGCTCGCCGCCCACCAGGTTTGCGTATTCGTTGGTTTTGAAATCGGACAACCGTACGATGACGCGCTTCGGTGAGAAGGCGGCGCCCAGGGTGGAGATCCCTTCAGTCAGACGCGCAATATAGAACTCAACCGGATCGTCGAAGCCTTTCATCATCGAGCGGATTTGCTTCTGCAGTTCCGGCGTTTGCTGGTCAAACTCCAGCAGCGCTTTAGGATGCACTCCAATCATGCGGTTAATGATGAATTCCAGACGAGCGAGGCCCACGCCTTCATTCGGCAGGCAGGCAAAGTCGAAAGCACGATCGGGATTGCCGACGTTCATCATGATTTTCAGCGGCAGCTTCGGCAGCTCATCAACCTGTGAACTCTTCACTTCAAAGTCCAGCAGATCGTTATAGACGTAGCCGGTATCCCCTTCAGAACAGGAAACCGTGACCTTGTGGCCATCCTTAAGAATATCCGTCGCGTTGCCGCAACCGACCACCGCAGGAATACCCAGCTCACGGGCGATGATCGCCGCGTGGCAGGTACGTCCGCCACGGTTAGTGACAATCGCCGAGGCTTTTTTCATGATCGGTTCCCAATCCGGGTCGGTCATGTCGGTAACCAGCACGTCACCTTTCTCAATGCGGTTCATTTCGCTGATGTCGTGAATGACTTTGACTTCACCGGCACCGATGCGATGGCCGATTGCACGTCCTTCCACCACCACCGTACCTTTGCCCTGCAGCGTATAGCGTTCCATCACCTGGCCGTTGGAACGGACGGTTTCCGGACGTGCCTGTACGATAAACAGTTTGCCGGTATGGCCATCCTTCGCCCACTCAATGTCCATCGGACGCTGATAGTGCTTCTCGATCAGCATCGCCTGGGTGGCTAAGGCTTCAATCTCTTCACTGGTCAGGCTGAAGCGATCGCGCTCTTCTTCAGGCACATCCTCAATTCGCACCTGCTCACCGTGCTCTTGAGAGTCGGCATAAACCATGCGGATTTTTTTGGATCCCATGTTACGACGGACAATCGCCGGCCGGCCGGCAGCCAGCGTCGGTTTGTGCACATAGAATTCGTCGGGGTTAACCGCGCCCTGCACCACCATTTCACCGAGGCCATAAGCCGCAGTGATAAATACCACCTGGTCGAAACCAGATTCGGTATCAATGGTGAACATCACGCCTGCAGAACCCAGATCTGAACGCACCATACGCTGAACACCGGCAGACAGCGCCACGCCACGATGGTCGTAGCCCTGATGCACGCGGTAAGAGATGGCGCGGTCGTTAAACAGGGAAGCATAAACATGCTTAATGGCAATCAGCACGGCATCGAAGCCCTGCACGTTAAGGAAGGTTTCCTGTTGGCCGGCGAAGGAGGCGTCCGGCATATCTTCTGCCGTGGCGGAAGAACGCACCGCGAATGAAGCTTCCGCATCATCGGAGGAGAGCTGCTCGTAGGCTTCACGTACGGCCTGTTCCAGCGCGGGCTGGAAAGGTGTTTCGACAATCCACTGGCGGATTTGCTTACCCGCTTTTCCCAGTTCATCAATATCATCAATATCGGTCTTATCCAGCAGATCGTAGATACGCTGATTGACGCCGCTTTGATCGAGGAACTGATTGAATGCATCTGAGGTCGTCGCAAAGCCGTTCGGTACAGAAACGCCGAGCGAGGACAAATTAGTAATCATTTCACCCAGGGAAGCATTTTTGCCACCCACCCGATCAACATCGTTCATGCCAAGCTGGTTATACCAGAGCACAAGCGGCAGTTCGCCTTTATTGGACATTGAAACAATCCTTTTAAGATTAATGAATAATATGAGGACAGAGTAGTGCGTTTTGAGCCTGGCACATTCCGGTGTTGGAAAGAAACTGTTGAATCGATCAAGCGGATTAAAAATGTCATTTTAAGAAAACTCCGCGCTGTTTTGCGGCGTTGCGCAACGAAGGGAATAAGATAAGTCTTTATCTTTCAGTCGCCTGCTCACAGTTTTATCTTTATCAGAGTAAACGGGTTGCGCAACAAAACTTGATGAAGAATTAGAATGCTTTTTTAACTAAGGGCTATTTTTATGAATAATAAAAGGGAACGTCATTTCATAAATTGGCTTTTTTTCGCCTTAATCTCAGTTTATAAAAATAAAAAGTTCATATCATTAACTTATGGAGCGTTTATTTTATTTTGCAGGCAACATCACTATTTGCTTTCACAGGCTGGATTAATTTAGTCTGAAATGATGCACAGCGAACGGAGATAAAATGGACGTGAACAGCGAGAGAAGTGTTTTTTATATTTCAGATGGCACAGCGATTACGGCTGAAGTGCTTGGACATGCGGTGCTGTCCCAGTTTCCGGTCGGGATCAACAGCGTAACCCTGCCGTTTGTGGAGAATGTGCAGCGCGCGCAGGCGGTCAAGGCACAGATCAATGCCTTATACCTGAAAAGCGGCGTACGTCCTCTGGTGTTTATTTCTATCGTGACGCCGGAGGTCAGGGAGATCATTCTGCAAAGCGACGGTTTCTGTCAGGACATCGTCCAGTCGCTGGTGGCGCCTTTGCAGCAGGAGTTGGGCATTGCGCCCGCGCCGGTCGCCAATCGTACCCACGGCCTGACGGCCAATAACCTGGGCAAATACGATGCCCGTATTGCCGCGATAGATTATACCCTCGCGCATGATGACGGGATTTCCCTGCGTGGGCTGGAAGATGCTCAGGTAATTTTACTGGGCGTTTCGCGCTGCGGTAAGACCCCCACCAGCCTTTACCTGGCGATGCAGTTTGGTATCCGCGCCGCCAACTATCCTTTTATCGCCGATGATATGGATAACCTGAAGTTGCCCCCTGCGTTGAAGCCTTTTCAGAATAAGTGTTTTGGGCTGACCATCGATCCGGAGCGTCTGGCCGCCATCCGTCAGGAACGGGCGGAAAACACCCATTACGCCTCGATGCGTCAGTGTCGCCTTGAAGTGGGCGAAGTTGAGGCGCTGTTCCGCACCACCCAAATTCGTTACCTCAACAGTACCAATTACTCGGTGGAAGAGATCGCTACCAAGATCCTCGACATCATGGGACTGACCCGCCGGATGTATTAATTAGTGATATTTATCGCGTTACGCCCGATTAGCGGGCGTTTGCGGTTGAAATCATCGCTGGTTGGTTTATTGTGATCGCCATCACTTCCCGGTACTCCTGCCGCTGCGAAGAAAAAAATTTAGAGATGGTTATGAACAAAACAGATGAACTGCGGACCGCGCGCATCGAGAGCCTGATTACGCCTGATGAACTGGCAAAACGGCACCCGATCACCCCGGCCATCGCAGCCAACGTCACCGACTCCCGTAAGCGTATTGCCCGTATTCTCTCCGGCGAAGATCCTCGTCTGCTGGTGGTGATTGGCCCATGTTCCCTGCACGATCCCGAAGCGGCGGTCGATTACGCCCGCAGGCTGTGTGTACTGCGTGAGAAGCACCAGTCGCGCCTTGAAATCGTTATGCGCACCTATTTTGAAAAACCGCGTACCGTTGTCGGCTGGAAAGGATTGATTTCTGACCCGGATCTGGATGGCAGTTTCCGCGTGAATCACGGTCTGGAGATTGCCCGCAAACTGCTGCTGGACATCAATGCGTTAGGCATGCCGACCGCCACCGAGTTCCTCGATATGGTGGTTGGGCAGTTTATCGCTGACCTGATCAGCTGGGGTGCCATTGGGGCCCGTACCACAGAGAGCCAGATCCACCGCGAAATGGCATCAGCCCTCTCCTGCCCGGTCGGGTTTAAAAATGGCACCGATGGCAATATTCAGATTGCCGTAGATGCGATCCGCGCCGCAAGAGCCAGCCATATGTTCCTGTCGCCGGACAAGCATGGTCAGATGACCATCTACCAGACCAGCGGCAATCCTTCCGGCCATGTCATTATGCGTGGCGGTAAACAGCCGAACTATCATGCGGAAGATATTGCAGCGGCCGCAGCCAGCCTGCGTGAGTTCAAACTGCCGGAGCAGCTGGTAATCGACTTTAGCCATGGCAACTGCCTGAAGCAGCATCGCCTGCAAAAAGAGGTGTCAACGTCGGTCGCACAGCAGATCCGTGAGGGCTCGCGGGCCATAGCCGGCGTGATGATTGAAAGCTTCCTGCAGGAGGGTACGCAGAAGGTTGAGTCCGGCAAACCGCTGGTGTACGGCCAGTCGATTACCGACCCGTGCCTGAACTGGGAAGACAGCGAAGCCGTGCTGGCGCATCTGGCTGCGGCGGTGGATGCTCGCTTCTGAGGGTAAAGCGTTAACTTCAGTGATGGGATGCAGCAACCCCGCTGCATCCCCTTTGCTCACCTGCGATCCCCACCTGCCAGTCGACATCGAAGATCACGGTCGGCCCTGCAATCGCCACTAAAATCAGCTCGAACAGCTTACTTCAAGTTTTTTGCCCCAGTCTGGCGGGCGCTGCATCAAATCGGCAAATTCTGGCGCGTCCGCATAAGGCTGGCTCAGCGCCTGATGCAATCTGCTCAGCACGCTGATGTCATCCTTTTCGGCCTGCTCGATCGCCTGCTGTGCCAGGTAATTACGTAACACGATGGCGGGATTGGCCTGCTTCATCTGCTGCTGGCGATCTTCATCGCTACGCTCTTCTTCCAGCACACGCTGTCGCCAGATGTTGTACCAGCTGTCAAACGCCTCACGATCGATAAACTCGTCACGCAGCGGTGAAGTGGATCCCTGCTGTACCGAATCAGACAGCTGACGGAAGGTCCAGGTGTAGTCGCTACCCTCTTTGGTCATCAACGCCAGTAACCCGGTCAGGATATCGTTGTCATGCTTGCCCTGCGTGGTGAATCCAAGTTTGGCGCGCATCTGCTGGCCCCAACAACGCATCAGCTCGGGCTCGTATTCTGCCAGCGCCTGCTTCAGCTGCTCGGTGGTCATCAGGCCCGACAGCGCATGAGCCAGGCGATTCAGGTTCCACAAGCCCACCACCGGCTGATTTTCAAAGCTATAACGCCCCTGGTAATCTGAATGATTACAGATAAAGTCAGGCTTGTAGTCATCAAGGAATCCGTAAGGACCGTAATCCAGCGTCAGGCCCAGAATCGACATATTGTCGGTATTCATCACGCCGTGAGCGAAGCCCACGCTTTGCCAGTGAGCAATCAGGCGCGCGGTTCTGCGGACGACGTCAGTAAACCACAACCGATAGCGATCCTCTTCGTCCTGCCACTGTGGCCAGTGATGGCGGATGGCATAATCGGCGAGTTCGCGGACTTTTTCCGGCTGCTGATTATAAAAGAAGTGTTCGAAGTGACCAAAACGCAAATGGCTTTCCGCCACGCGCAGCAACATCGCCCCGCGCTCCGTGGTTTCACGGTAAACGGGCTCATCGCTGGTCACCACAGTTAACGCGCGGGAAGTGGGGACGCCAAGATGATACATCGCTTCAGAGGCCAGGAACTCGCGCAGAGAGGAACGTAAAACGGCCCGACCATCACCCATGCGGGAATAAGGCGTTAAGCCCGCCCCTTTCAGGTGCCAGTCCATTTTACGGCCATCCTCCAGCCGTTGCTCACCCAGCAAAATCCCTCTTCCGTCGCCTAACTGACCGGCCCAGACGCCAAACTGATGGCCACTGTATACCTGCGCCAAAGGCTGCATGCCCGGCAGCAGAGACTCGCCGCTCCAGATACCAATTTTATCCGCAGCAAACCAGCTGTCATCAAGCCCCAGCTCAGCGGCAAGCCCGGCACTGTGATAAAGCAGACGTGGATTTTTTAACGGCGTGGGCGTGAGCGCGGTGTAAAACCCCTCAAGCTCCTGATGCCAGGTGTTAGTAAACTGCATGAGATCCCCTTGCGATATGCCCGTGCGGTCGCGACCGGACCGCAGGCAAACTATCGGTTAGTGTAAACCGCCTCGCAGCAGCTTAACACGGATACTGAAAGGGGTTATTAATGCGGCAGGCCCTGCAACTCTTTAGGAGGATGAATCAATGACGAGAGCGCGTCTTCGCCCACGGGCGAAAATAGTGCGCTTTGTATTCCGTCAAACTGGAAATGGCTGATCTTTTCCAGACCGGATAAATCATCAATTCCCTGAACGATTATCTGATGGCAGTGCGGTTTGATATGATCCAACACTGTACTTATAAATGGTTTAAAAGATAGCTTGTTGATATTGTGTTTAATAAAGCCTTTGTCGAGTTTGATGCGGTAGAACAGATCGTCATACACCGCTTTCGACGGCGCTTTACCGGATCCGTAATTTTCCAGACTTAAGTCAAATCGCTCACTTAAAGCCATTAATTCCGGATGGTCTTTACCCAGTTTTAAATTCGGGAAGCTTTCATTAATTTCAAGCTCAAGCCATTCCAGCGCATCCAACTTTTTCGCCAGAAAATCACTATCAAGGATCGCCTGTGAGGTGATGTCATCAATTTTCAGCGTCACCTTCACACCCTGCTGGCGAAAGAAGTCGTGATGTTTTTCAATGCTGGCTATCTGGCTTTGCAACAGAAGAATACGTTGTTCGCTGTCCATTTGCGGCAGCAACATTTCTTGCGGCATGGCGACATTGGCTTTGGTATGGGAAAAATGCGTCAGCAATTCGACAGCGATTAAAAGGCCGTCAAAGCTGTAAACTGGGTAGAATGCTGTGTAACTTTTATAATCCGCTTCCAGATGGATTTTCATTTTATTCAGCCATGATGAAGTGCCAATTCGTGCACCCTGCTTCACCGCTAATGGCAATTAACAGTGCCAATATTAAGTGAGATTGTCGCATAAAAAGCAAAATAGACAGGGTGAGGCCCGTTGCGAAACAGTAAACTATCACACAATTGATAAGAAAGATGCTGAGCAGTTTATCGGTTCACTGGTGTTTAAGCACCAACTTGTCATTAACTTCAACATCTCTTTACTAAAATTTGACGTAATGCTGACATAAAAAGAGACTTAAGGGAAATTGAATTATTTTATCCCGGGTGGGCAATGCGTTATTTAATATCATCCCATAAATCAAATGACGAATAAATGAGCTTTATCTGTAATTGCTTAGCACGCTAAATATAAGGCGGATCAAATTCGTCTTGCCTGCCAGAACACTTTTTTCCAGTAAACGTTATTTAAAGAAGAACGAATCACACCCTGGCTGGTTGAAGCATGAATAAATTGATCGTCGGTATCGTAGATCCCAACATGCAGACCATTTTCGCCACTGCCCGTTTTAAAAAAGACCAGATCGCCTGGCAGCAATTCATCTTTGCTAATGCGGGTGCCGATATCGGTTTGTGCCACCGTCGTGCGGGGAAGTTGCAGATCAAAACGATCGCGGAAGGTCAGATAGACAAAGCCCGAGCAGTCAACGCCACCCCTTCCCATGCCGCCATAGCGATAGGGCGTGCCGTGCCACTGGCTAAGCTGCTCATTCAGTTGGGCAATCACCGTAATTGAATCGGACAAACGCCCATTGGGTGGCGGTGCATGGCTACTACAGCCCGCAAGAATAATGACGATCAGCAACAGCCAGTAGCGCATAACGGAGATCCTTCTGAGATGACGACTTACTCTACCTGCAAACGGGGTTTTCAGACAACAATGTCCGGCTAATCAGAGGAATGTGGTGAGGATTTGGTGATTTTCCACACTCAGTCGCCGGAACGGCACGTCAAAGACCTTGCTCAGCCCTTCGGGTTGCAGAACCTCATCAACGGTGCCCTGCTGAACCAGCGCCCCCTGTTTCATCAACCAGACGCGGTGAGCGTGGTGCAAACTGTGGTTGATATCGTGCCCGCTCATGATAATCGTCAGCCCCTGCGCCACGCAGCTGGCCAGATAACCATCAAACGCGGCCTGCTGAGCCAGGTCCAGCCCGGTCAGCGGCTCATCAAGCAGCAGGAGTTTGCCGTCGGGCTGAGACATCTGAAATAACACCGCGGCCAGGCGAACGCGCTGCCATTCCCCTCCCGACAGTTGGCTCAGCGGTCTGGCCAGTTTATCCACCAGCTTGAAGGTCTGGCAAAGCGCCATCAGTGCCGCCTCATCGGTTACCGCATTGTGCAGCGTGAGGTAGTGCCAGACCGGCATTCTGCCAGCGGGCACCTGCTGTTGTGCCAGATACGCCCGCGTTCGTGCCAGCGCACTGTGACGCCAGGCTTGCAAAGGCTGCCCCGATAGCAAAATGGTCCCTTCTCCGGGCAGCATACCGGCCAGACAGGCCAACAGAGAGCTTTTACCGGCGCCATTCGGCCCCAGCAGATGGATAAGCTCTCCGGCGTTCACCTCAGCGTTAAATGGCGCAAGGCGCTGCTTAATGGCAACACCCTCACACTGCAACAGCATTTATTTTGCCAAAGCCTGTTTAATCGCACTCTCAATCAGCGGATCGGCGGGTTCCATATCCGGCGAGAAGCGCTGGATCACCGTGCCGTCGCGACCGATCAGGAACTTCTCGAAATTCCACAGGATGTCGCCAGGCTCTTTCGGCGCACGGCCTTTGCTGGACATGCGCTCGAGGAAACCACTGTTATCGGGTGCGCTGGCCGTAGGCTGCGCCGCCACCAGCTGTTGATACAGTGGATGACGATCCGGGCCATTGACCTCGATTTTGCTAAACATCGGGAAGGTCACGCCATAGGTGGTGCTACAGAAGGTTTTGATCTCTTCTGCGCTGCCAGGTTCCTGACCGAGGAATGCATTGCACGGGAAGCCCAGCACCGAAAAGCCTTTCTCCTGCCAGTTTTTCTGTAAGGCTTCTAACTGCTCGTACTGAGGGGTAAGCCCGCATTTGGATGCCACGTTCACCACTAACAGTACGTCGCCCTGCCAGTTCGCCAGAGAAGTCTGTTCGCCATCCAGCGTTTCCAGTTTTGTGTCGAAAATAGTCATCGAGTGTTCCTGTTCAGTAGAGAGTGAAAAAGGGAGGCCGCTATGGCCGGTTGCGTAACAGTAACCAGATAAAGACCGGAGCGCCGAGCGTTGCCGTCACCACCCCAATCGGTAATTCTGCCGAAGACATGGCGACTCTGGCCAGCACATCAGCGGCCAGTAATATCGCCCCACCAGCCAGCGCACAGGCAGGCAACAGCATACGATGATCGTTGATGCCATTGAGGCGCAGGATGTGCGGGATAACCAGCCCAATGAACCCAATCGCGCCCGCCAGCGCCACGCTGACACCGGTGAGCCAGCCGATGCTCAACACCAGCAGATTGCGCCACATCAGTAAAGGCAGGCCTAACTGCCTGGCAGAAATTTCGCCCAGCGCAATCAGGTTCATCACCCGCCACAATGAGCAGAGCCAGATCAGCACCGGCAGCAACGCCAGCATTAACCAGCGATAACGCCAGTCTACGCCACTGAAACCGCCCATCATCCAGTACATCAACTGCCGTAAATCGAGATCGGTACTGAAATAGACTGCCCAGGTCATCACCGCACTGCAGATGATCCCCAGCGCCACGCCCGCCAGCAGCAGGCGGCTGTTAGAAAGATGCTGACGGGAAAACCTGAGCAGGATAAGCGTGACCACCAGCGCGCCGAAGATGGCACACAGGCTGATTTGCCAGAGCCCGGCAGCACCGGCAAAAATACACAGCACCAGCCCAACCCCTGCCCCGTTAGAAACGCCTAACAGACCGGGTTCGGCCAGCGGATTTTCAAACAGCGCCTGCATCACCGCGCCCGCAACGGCCAGCGAGGCGCCCACCAGCAATACCGCCACCGTTCTTGGCAGACGCAGTTGCCAGACATACAGCGAATTATCCGGCATAAACCAGTCGACAGGCATCAACCAGCGATCGCCGGCTGACAAACTCAGCATTATCATCAGCAGGCTAAAGACCAACAAACCTGCCAGCCAGCGCCGCTGGTGCTGCCGGGCGCTTTTCATGTGTTCAGAAAGCAGCGTCATGGTTCACTTCATATGAAAAAGGCCGCATAAGCGGCCTTTTTGACTAGCAGAAATCAGTCTTCTTTCGGTGTTGCGTTCTCGACCCGGCTTTTCAGCTTCTGACCAGGTCGGAAGGTAACCACACGACGCGCCGTGATTGGAATATCTTCACCAGTCTTGGGGTTTCGTCCCGGACGTTGGTTTTTGTCGCGAAGGTCGAAGTTGCCAAATCCTGACAGTTTCACCTGTTCACCGTTTTCCAAAGCACGACGTACTTCTTCAAAAAACAGTTCAACCAGCTCTTTGGCATCCCGTTTGCTAAGCCCCAGCTTCTCAAACAGGTATTCAGACATCTCAGCTTTTGTAAGCGCCATAGGTTCAATCCCTCAAGGATGCTTGGAATCGCTCTTTCAGTGCCTCTACGCATTTTGCAACGGTAGCGGCAATCTCATCTTCTTCGAGTGTCCGGGCGGTATCTTGCAAAATCAGGCTGATAGCGAGGCTCTTAAAACCTTCATTTACGCCCTTACCGCGGTACACGTCAAACAAGTTTACGCCAACTACCTGATTTACGCCAACTTTCTTACACTCTGTGATGATATCTGCTGCAGGGACGTTTTCAGCCACTACAACGGCGATGTCGCGACGGTTTGCCGGGAAACGGGAAATGCCGCTCGCATCAGGCAGGACGCGGTCTGACACCTTGTCCCACTCCAGTTCAAACACCACAGTACGGCCGTTAAGATCCAGTTTCCGTTCAAGTTCTGGATGCACCACACCGATAAATCCGATGCGATCGCCGCGTAAATAAATTGCTGCGCTCTGTCCCGGGTGCAAAGCAGGATTTGCTTCAGCGCGGAACTGAATCTCAGACAATTTACCGGTAAGTTCGAGGACGGACTCCAAATCACCTTTCAAATCATAGAAGTCAACTGCCTGACGCGCCAGATCCCAATGCTCTTCATTACGCGTACCGCTGATCACACCGGCCAGCATAACATCCTGACGAATGCCAAGGTTTGCCTGAGTATCAGGCACAAAGCGTAGGCCGCTTTCAAACAGACGCACACGGCTTTGCTGACGATTCTGGTTATACACCACCGCAGATAGCAGGCCCGTCCACAGCGAAAGACGCATCGCCGACATTTCAACCGAGATTGGGCTTGGCAGCACCAGATTCTCTTCGCCCGGGTGCAGCAACGCCTGGATCTTAGGATCGACGAAGCTGTAAGTGATCGCTTCCTGATACCCTTTATCGACCAGCATCGATTTCACGCGCTTGAGCGACAGATTCGCTTCGCGGTGCTTAGTCATAATCAGGCCGGCCTGCACCGGCACGTCTGGAATGTTGT
Organism: Erwinia billingiae Eb661; assembly: GCF_000196615.1. NCBI lineage: Bacteria > Pseudomonadati > Pseudomonadota > Gammaproteobacteria > Enterobacterales > Erwiniaceae > Erwinia > Erwinia billingiae. The sequence continues at coordinate 2,135,373 of NC_014306.1, read as the reverse complement.
TATAGCCATACACGCGAGCCACTTCTTCGACCAGGTCTTCTTCGATTTCCATATCGAAACGCCAGCCCGGCGCGACCGCCTGCCAGAAACCCTCACCTTCGGTCACTTCACAGCCCAGACGACGCAGAATGTCGCTGACTTGATCATCAGATACAACGTGGCCAATCAGACGGTCCAGCTTTTCACGGCGCAGCGTGATGGTGGCACGCTTTGGCAACGTCTCTTCATTGGTGACATCGATAACCGGGCCAGCTTCGCCGCCGCAGATGTCCAGCAACAGACGCGTTGCGCGCTCCATCGCCTTGAACTGCAGTTGCGGATCAACGCCACGCTCATAACGGTGTGAGGCGTCAGTATGCAAACCGTAGCTACGCGCACGTCCGGTGATGGAGAGCGGGTTGAAGAACGCGCACTCGAACAGCACATTGCGGGTCTCTTCGTTCACACCTGAGTGTTCACCACCGAAGATGCCACCCATGGCCAACGCTTTCTGATGATCGGCAATCACCAGCGTGTCCGCTTTGAGTTTGGTCTCGGTACCGTCCAGCAGAGTCAGCAGTTCACTCTCTTCTGCCAACCGCACCACGATACCGCCTTCGAGACGATCGAGGTCGAAAGCATGCATCGGCTGGCCCAGTTCAAGCAGCACAAAGTTAGTGATGTCGACAACCGGATCGATAGAGCGGATGCCACAACGACGCAGCTTCTCTTTCATCCACAGCGGCGTTGCCGCCTTAACGTTAATGCCTTTCACCACCCGGCCCAGGTAACGCGGGCAGGCTTCTTTCGCGTCAACACGGATTGGGAAGGTATCCTGGACTGTTGCTACCACCGGTGAGATGTCTGGCTCAGTCAGGGTCATTTTGTTCAGTACGGCCACATCACGTGCCACACCAATAATGCCCAGGCAGTCCGCACGGTTCGGCGTGACGCTGATTTCAATGGTGCTGTCATCAAGCTTCAGGAACTCACGGATGTCCGTTCCAACCGCCGCATCCAGCGGCAGCTCAATAATCCCGTCATGATCGTCGGAAATACCCAGCTCAGAGAAGGAGCACAGCATCCCTTCTGAAGGTTCGCCGCGCAGCTTGGCTGCTTTAATTTTAAAATCACCTGGCAGCACGGCACCGACCGTCGCTACGGCGACTTTCAGTCCCTGACGGCAGTTAGGCGCGCCACAGACGATATCCAGCAGGCGATCGCCGCCCACATTAATTTTAGTGACGCGCAGTTTATCTGCGTTTGGGTGCTGGCCACATTCCACCACTTCACCCACCACCACGCCATGAAACGCCCCGGCGACAGCTTCAACGCCATCCACTTCCAGGCCTGCCATGGTGATCTGTTCTGACAGTGCTGCACTATCAATAGCCGGGTTAACCCACTCACGTAACCAGAGTTCGCTGAATTTCATTGGTTTGACCCGCCCTTATTTAAACTGTTTGAGGAAACGTAAATCATTTTCGAAGAAGGCGCGTAAATCGGTCACGCCATAGCGCAACATGGTAAGACGCTCCATACCCATCCCGAACGCAAAGCCAGAGTAAACTTCTGGATCGATGCCGACGTTTCGCAGAACGTTAGGGTGAACCATGCCGCAGCCCAGCACTTCCAGCCACTTGCCGTTTTTACCCATCACATCCACTTCGGCAGACGGTTCGGTAAACGGGAAGTAAGAAGGACGGAAGCGAACCTGCAAATCTTCTTCGAAGAAGTTGTTCAGGAAATCGTGCAGCGTGCCTTTCAGGTTGGTAAAGCTGATGTTTTTATCAACGATCAGCCCTTCCATCTGATGGAACATTGGCGTGTGGGTCTGGTCGTAATCGTTACGGTAGACACGGCCCGGGGCGATGATACGGATTGGCGGCTGCTGGTTCTTCATGGTGCGGATCTGCACGCCAGATGTCTGGGTACGCAGCAGGCGAGTCGCATCAAACCAGAAGGTATCGTGATCGGCACGTGCCGGGTGATGGCCAGGAATATTCAGCGCATCAAAGTTATGGTAGTCATCTTCGATTTCCGGGCCCGTTTCCACGGCAAAGCCCAGTTCACCAAAGAAGGTTTCGATACGATCGATGGTACGGGTTACCGGGTGCAGGCCACCGTTCTCGATACGACGGCCAGGCAGTGAGACATCAATGGTCTCTTCTGCCAGACGCGCGTTTAGCGCAGCCGACTCCAGCGAGTCTTTACGCATGTTCAGCGCTTCCTGAACCTGCTGCTTGGCTTCGTTGATAACCGCGCCGGCTGCCGGGCGATCCTCCGCAGGCAGTTCACGCAATGTTGTCATCTGCAGCGTCAGATGTCCTTTTTTCCCCCAGATATTCAACGCGTACCGTATCTAACGCGGCAACATCGTGAGCATCAGCGATGGCCGCTTTCGCGTTAACCACCAGTTCTGCGAGATGTGACATGCTTTCCTCTTCTTCCAGCCGCCGTGGCCGGTCTGTTTTTTTATGTGGACGAGCATTCGTCCGTTATCAGCTACGCCAGAAACAAAAAAGCCTCCACGGGGGAGGCTTTAAGCGCGATTTTTCGTTTCTTTTCTTTGCGCACAAGCCCCGATATTCAGGTGCTAAAGTAAAAAAAGAAACGGAAAATAGCAGCATTCATGCTTGCGATACCTTGTACAGAAAGAACGGGTGGGGCTTCAGTGAACAAAAAATAAAAGAGGGAGACAAGCTCCCTCTTCCACCTGACTTACGCCAGAGCTGTTTTCGCTTTCTCAACCAGTGCCGTGAAGGTCACTTTGTCGAAGACTGCGATGTCAGCCAGAATCTTACGGTCGATTTCAATAGAAGCCTTTTTCAGACCATTAATGAAACGGCTGTAAGACATTCCGTTAGTGCGTGCCGCTGCGTTGATACGCGCGATCCACAGCTGACGGAACTGACGCTTCCGCTGACGACGGTCACGGTAAGCATACTGACCAGCTTTGATAACAGCCTGGAAGGCAACGCGGTAAACACGTGAACGTGCACCGTAATAGCCTTTAGCTTGTTTTAAGATTTTTTTGTGACGTGCGCGAGCAACTACACCACGTTTTACACGAGCCATTTAGCTCTCCTGTTTAATATTCTGTTAAAAAAAAATAGACTTATGCGTACGGCAGGCAGGCAATAACCAGACCCAGATCGCCTTTAGAAACCATGCCTTTCGGGCGCAGGTGACGTTTACGCTTAGTAGATTTTTTAGTCAGAATATGACGCAGGTTAGCGTGTTTACGCTTGAAGCCACCAGAGGCGGTCTTCTTGAAGCGCTTGGCCGCGCCACGTACAGTTTTAATCTTTGGCATTTAAAAACATCCACTTCGCATTGTTAATAAAATGAATCAGACAGGCGAATAAAAGTCCGGGCCGAAGCCCGGACTTCGATTACTTTATGGCCTACTGCTTCTTCTTCGGAGCCAGCACCATGATCATCTGACGACCCTCGATCTTCGAAGGGAAGGATTCGACGATAGCCAAATCGATGTCTTCACACAGATCTTTACGGACGCGGTTAAGCACTTCCATGCCGATCTGCTGGTGCGCCATCTCACGTCCACGGAATCGCAGCGTGATTTTGGCTTTGTCGCCCTCTTCGAGAAAGCGAATCAGGTTGCGTAGTTTTACCTGATAGTCGCCATCATCGGTACCAGGACGGAATTTGATTTCCTTAACCTGGATAACTTTTTGCTTCTTCTTCTGTTCTTTAGAAGATTTGCTTTTTTCGTAAAGGAATTTGCCGTAATCCATGATACGGCAAACGGGCGGCTCGGCGTTAGGGCTGATTTCAACTAAATCAACACCTGCTTCCTCAGCTTTTTCCAAAGCCTCATTCAGACTGACAATACCAATCTGCTCGCCATCGACGCCAGTCAGTCGTACTTCTGTGGCGCGGATTTCTCTGTTAATGCGATTAGGACGCGCCGGTTGAACTCGTTTTCCGCCTTTAATACTTTATTCCTCCAATTGATGAAGATTGCGACTGCGAATTTCGTCTTGCAGCTTCGCGATCACTTCGTTTACGTCCATGCTACCCAGGTCTTTACCACGGCGGGTGCGAACGGCAACTTTGCCAGATTCCACCTCTTTATCACCACAGACCAACATATACGGGACACGTCGTAAAGTATGCTCACGGATTTTAAAGCCAATCTTCTCGTTTCTCAAGTCCGCTTTTGCACGAATGCCCGCATTCTGCAGTTTTCGGGTCAATTCTGCAACATATTCGGACTGGCCATCGGTGATATTCATCACCACAACTTGTACTGGAGCCAACCAGGTCGGGAAGAACCCGGCATACTCTTCGGTCAAAATACCGATAAAGCGCTCCACTGAACCCAGAATTGCACGGTGGATCATCACCGGCACCTGACGCTCATTATTTTCCCCAATATATGAGGCACTCAGACGGCTCGGCAATGAGAAGTCGAGCTGAACGGTACCACACTGCCATGCGCGATCCAGGCAGTCATGCAGGGTAAATTCAATCTTAGGACCGTAGAAAGCGCCCTCTCCCGGCTGATATTCGAACGGAATGTCGTTCTCTTTCAGCGCGGCAGCCAGATCGGCCTCGGCGCGATCCCACTGTTCTTCAGTACCGATGCGTTTTACCGGACGGGTAGACAGCTTCACCACGATTTTTTCAAATCCGAAGGTGCTGTACATGTCATACACCATGCGGATGCAGCTATTTACTTCAGTACGCACCTGCTCTTCTGTACAGAAGATATGGGCATCATCCTGAGTAAAGCCACGCACACGCATCAGACCGTGCAACGCGCCTGATGGCTCGTTACGGTGACAGCTACCGAACTCCGCCATACGTAACGGCAGGTCGCGGTATGATTTTAGACCCTGATTGAAAATCTGCACGTGGCCTGGGCAGTTCATTGGCTTGATGCAATATTCACGGTTCTCTGAAGAGGTGGTGAACATCGCTTCTTTGTAGTTTTCCCAATGCCCTGTTTTTTCCCACAGCACGCGGTCCATCATCAATGGGCCTTTCACTTCCTGATAGTCATACTCAGTCAGCTTGCTGCGCACAAAGACTTCCAGCTCGCGGAAGATGGTCCAGCCGTCATTATGCCAGAACACCATGCCCGGCGCTTCTTCCTGCATGTGATACAGGTCAAGCTGCTTACCGATTTTACGGTGATCGCGCTTGGCCGCTTCTTCCAGACGCAGTAAATAGGCAGCCAGCTGCTTTTTATCTGCCCAGGCAGTGCCGTAAATGCGCTGCAACATTTTATTGTTGCTGTCGCCACGCCAGTAAGCACCAGAAATTTTCTGCAGCTTAAAGTGGTGGCAGAAACGCATATTCGGCACGTGCGGACCACGGCACATATCGACATATTCTTCATGATGATACAGACCAGGCTGGTCATCATGGCTGATGTTTTCATCAAGAATGGTGATTTTGTACGTTTCGCCACGTGCAGCAAACGCATCACGCGCTTCCTGCCAGCTCACTTTCTTCTTGATGACATCGTAATTGGTTTCAGCCAGCTGGTGCATACGCTTTTCCAGCTGCTCAATGTCTTCCTGGGTCAGGGTACGGTCGATATCAACATCGTAATAGAAGCCGTTGTCGATCACTGGACCAATAGCCATCTTGGTGTCAGGCCACAGCTGTTTGATAGCGTGTCCCAGCAGGTGAGCACAAGAGTGACGAATGATCTCAAGACCGGCTTCATCTTTTGCGGTAATGATAGCGACATTGGCATCCTCGGTGATCGGATCAACCGCATCCACCAGTTCACCATTCACGCGGCCAGCAATACAGGCTTTCGCGAGGCCAGGACCGATGTCCTGAGCAATGTCCATCACGCTAACGGCGTGATCAAAAGAACGCTGACTTCCATCAGGAAGAGTAATAACGGGCATTTTACATCCTTAATTGCAGTGGTAACCCATACGCAAGGCTACATACAAAAGTAGTATTTAATTTGTACATCAAGGACTTTGCACTTGAAACCCACTCACATTTGTCGGTTTGGTACAGAGTCTGGTACACATATTCAAAAGTGTCTGTTTAACAAAAACTTCTGAGGGACGAACATCTTACACGCTATGCATCCTACGTCAAAGTATGAACACCGTGAGTTCTTGTCGGATAAGTAAAAGATGGGGACGAAAAGAAGAATGACAACAGGTAAGTGGAGGAAGAGCTTGAAGGTTTAAAGATTCGGGCCGATGGACTCGGCCCGGAACGCATTACATCGCGTAGGACAACATGATGGTGGTCTTGGTGTCGGTTTTGTCTGGAGCAGAATCAGGTGGGTTCTGGTTCCAGGTCACGTTGTAGGCTAGCTTCAACGAGAAGGACTGGTTGATAGCAACCTGCAGACCGGTTTCGGAGTTGACTGTCGTATCGTCACTACCCAACACGGACACACCCTGAATGAACTTGGTGGTATCGGTCAGCTGCCACTGGTAGCTCAACGCACCGTATGCCAGCGCGGTGGTATCGTGGCCACCGTCATGATAATCGTCATAACGCACGCCCGGACCGGCTTCCACACGCAGCGAGTGCACCGGGCCGTTCAGCAGCTGACGACCATAACCTGCCGCCAGGAATGAACGACCGTCGTAACCGTTGAAACGGTCGCTGAGCCAGCTGGCCTGACCGAACAGGTAGTCATAGCTGTTCATGTTGTAACGTGTACGGCCACCAACCTGGTACGTTTCTGAAGAACGCTCGTCGTTAGACGATGTATTGCTGGCGTTGCCCCACAGGCTGTAAGCGGTATTTGGCTGATACCAGGTCATGTTGGTATTGGCGGTCAGCGAGGAGCTGGTGGTGTTACCGGTTTGTGCCAGGTAACCCGCCGACGCACTCCCATCAAAATCCTTCTTTGCCGTGGAAGGGTCATCCATGACCGTAAAGACGTTGTTGTCTGCCAGAGCTTGATGGCAAATAGCTCCCCCGGAGAGCAAAAGAACTACAGACAGCTTGTTAAGCGCTTTCATTAAGTGTGACCCATACGACAGTTTAAAAAAGAGTGAGTCTGAAGGGTTTTGCAGGACGATCAATGCCTTTTACTGTAAGAAACGTAACATTTTATGAAATCGCTCTTTTTACCTGGCGCATTGGCAAATTCAGACTCTGAATGAGAGGATTCTCATTAACGCGGCGAAGTATAATGGTTATTTAGGCATTATCCAGCATTGAGTAAATGAGATTTTTCTTTGAAGGGGGCTTGAAAGATGTCATTTGGTGTCAAAACATCTCTCAATGTTAATACCGGCGTAGGGGTTTGTCCGCGCTAAAAGTAAATCAATAAAAAAGGACGACCGTTACGGATCGCCCTTTTCTCATCAGACCTACCTCAGGTATTCCTGAAAATCAGTTTGCCGGTGCCTGAGCACCCAACACACCCTTCCCTAACGGCACTTTGGTGAAGCGAGTGACAATTTCTTTCCAGGTGTTAGCCGGGTCAAGTTCCGTAAACTGCTGCGGATAGATGAACTTCGCCAGGTACTCAAGTCCGACAATATTGTACGGATGGTTGTAGAAGTTGTGATACAGCCCGTAGAAGCGATGGTTGCTGATGGCGGATACCTCAGAGAAGCCGGGACGCTGCTTCATCTTATCGAAAGCCTGATCGACCTGCGCCTGCGTCACGTTGTAGCCGAATGGCACGGCCGCATTGTTTTTACTGGCCCACTGCGATCCAGAAACGATATAGACATCGGGTTTCATGGCGATCACTTTTTCCAGCGAAATATCGCCAGTGGCGCCCGGCAGCAGCCCGGAACCGATATTTTTGGCACCAACCGCCTCCACCATCGCACCCCAGCCCACATGGGCATGAGTAAAGCAGCAGGACTCAAGGCCACCCAAACCGGCTTTGGCTTCGATAAACACCTGCGGTTGCGGCTTAACGTCGCGGGTCTTATTAATGATGGCCTGATAATGCTGCTGATAAAAATCGGTATAGGCCTTCGCTTCGGACTCACGGTTCAGCGCCACGCCCAGTGACGTGATGCTTTTCGGGGTGTCGACAACCGGCTGCTCAAAGGTGTCAATAAACAGCACCGGGATGCCGAGCTGTTTCATTTTATCCAGCACGCCGCCCTGGCTCAGCGAAGGTTTAGAGCGCAGCTGGGCAATCATCAGGTCAGGATGTTCGGCGACCACACTTTCCAGATTCACCTCACCTTTGTCGCTGAAGCCCATATCGATGATCTTTTTGGCTTCCGGCCATTTCTTCTCCATCAACTCCCACGTCGGTGCATCACTTTTCTTCAGCAGGTTGTTCCAGGCAACCAGACGCTGGAAAGGATCGTCACGGTCCAGCAGCGCCAGCGTCAGAATATCGCGGCCATCCTGTAGCACGACCCGTTTCGGCTCCTGCTTCAGCGTAACCTGTTGGCCATCGCTGTCGGTCAGGGTCACCGGATAGGTGGTGGCAACGGCAGAGAAAGTGGCGGTGGAAAGCGCCAGCAAAGAGGCAAGCAAGGAGAATTGAGGCTTCAGTAGCACGTCGGGCTCCGGAATGAACGTCAAAAGAAAGGGCCACAATAGTAATGATTATTACTTGCATTGGCAACATTCCCCCGGCCGGGATCCCCTTTCCTGCCGATGGGCTATGCTGAAAATCACGGATTAACAATGAGGTGAATTATGAGTGCTTCTGATATTACGCAATACGTCGTGACCTTCCGTTATCAGGAAGAAGGCCTTTCTGACGTTCTGGAACTTAATAGCGTGCTGACCAACGGCGGTTTCAGTACTTCGCTGACCGATGCGGATGGCACTTCCCATCAGCTGGGTACTAACAGCTTCGGCATTACCAGCCCGCAGGATAAAGACCAGATCCACGAACAGGCAGAAAAACTGGCTGAAGTGGCGTTAGGTCAGAAACCTGAGGTCGAGGTTCAGACCTTTGAAGCCTTTTTGCAGGACAATAAAAGCTAAGGTTGTGTAAAAAATGCGCCATGCTTTGCGCAGGCGCTGGTTTTGATTATTCTTTAAGCGCTATTATCCGTTAGTCCTGCAAGACACAGCGAAAAGAGGAAACCGCCATGTGGTCAGCCATTAGTCGTCTGTTGAGTGAGCAGTTAGGCGATGCTGAAATCAGCCAGCGTACGGAGTTACCGGGTGGCGACGTTCACCCGGCATGGCATATTCGTTATGGCGAGTATGATGTCTTTGTGAAGTGCAACAGCCGCGACATGCTGAATCTTTTTGCCTGGGAGGCCGATCAGCTGCAACTGCTGGCGCGCACCAAAACCGTTCGCGTACCGGCCGTCTATGGCGTCGGCAGCGATCGCGAAGTGAGTTTTTTGCTGCTGGAATACATTCCGCTACAACCGCTGGATCGGCACAGCGCCCACCAGCTGGGTCAGCAGCTGGCCCATCTGCATCAGTGGAGCGAGCAGGCGCAGTTCGGTCTCGACTATGACAACAACCTCACCACTTCCCCTCAGCCCAACAGCTGGCTTAAACGCTGGTCCATCTTCTTTGCTGAACAGCGTATTGGCTGGCAACTTCAGTTAGCCGCCGAAAAAGGCATTCAGTACGGCGATATCGAGCTGATTATCCGTTGCGCGCAAACCGCATTAGGGAGCCATCATCCTCAACCTTCTCTGCTTCATGGCGATCTCTGGCCTGCCAACTGTGGTGGCAGCAGCACTGGACCGTGGATCTTCGATCCTGCCTGCTATTGGGGCGACCGCGAGTGTGATTTAGCGATGCTGTCGTGGTATGCGGATTTGCCGTCGGAAATCTATCAAGGCTATGAATCCGTCTGGCCGCTGCCGGTAGATTACCTTCAGCGTCAGCCGGTGTATCAGCTCTATTATTTGCTTAACCGGGCGAATGTCTTTGGTGGGCACTGGTTTGGCGAGGCCCAGCAGGCGGTAGGTGCGCTGCTGGATGCCGATGAACTGGGCAAGAAAAATGCCCGCCCGGCCTGAAGTGTGCTTCAGGCCGGTCTGTCAGAAGATAAAGCCGAGCAGCTTAAGGACGAAGTAACCCGCCACCGCAATCACGATGGGTAAGACATACAGGGGGAAAAACTGCAGGAAAATCGTGTGACGTGGCACGATAATTTTCTCTTCCAACTGCTGGCGGCTGCGCCCTTCTGGCCCTTTCGCATTCTCCAGGATCACCTGATCCTCAATCCCTTCACGCAGATGGCGCGACTGTCGCCACATTCTGGCGCCAGAAGCCTGTAAGGCCAGCCCGACGAAGATCAGCCAGTAGACAATCCAGAAGGTGACGTTGCTGCCGTGATTAAAATCGGGCTGCGGTGAATTATTCCAGAACGCATTAAGGAACCCGGTGTTGAAGCGGATCATATCGATCATCACATGGGAGAAATCCTGCATCACCGCATTAATCCCTTCGCGCTTTTCCCGGCTCTTCTCGAGGAAGGTCATCAGTGAAATCAGCGTTGAAATGAGCGCCGGAATAAAAATAATCCAGCCAGCGACTCGCTTGAGGATCGCGACCCGGCCAGCTTGTTGATAAGTCATGCTTTCTCCTGACTAAGGTTTGAGGTGATAAGTTTACCTTCAGGTAGCGAAATGTGCCTGAAAAAAGTCGTCATGTCGCGTTAAAAGGGGAAGAACCGCCGCAAGCGGGACAATGTTGTCGATGAAAGCTTCATGCTATGGTGAGGTAAATTTTCAAAAGGAGCCGCAAAATGTCCTATTCCCGCCCCGTCCTTGCCGCCATCTTTGATATGGATGGCCTGCTTATTGATTCTGAACCGCTGTGGGATCAGGCTGAGCTGGACGTGTTTTCCACGCTGAATATCGATTTGACCCGTCGGAATGAGTTGCCCGATACGCTGGGTTTGCGCATCGATCAGACCGTCAGAATGTGGCATGAAGCGTTGCCGTGGAGCGGCCCCTCACAGGAAGAAGTCACCCAGCGGATTATTGCCCGCGCGCTGAATCTAGTCGAAGACAGCCGTCCTCTGCTGCCGGGCGTGGAGCAGGCATTAAAGCTGTGCAAAGCCGAGGGCTTAAAGATTGGCCTGGCGTCCGCTTCACCGCTGCATATGTTGAATCGCGTGCTGGAGATGTTCAATCTGCGCGACTACTTTGACGTGATTGCCTCTGCTGAAGCCCTGCCTTACAGCAAGCCGCACCCACAGGTTTACCTCGATGCCGCCGCTGGATTAGGAGTAGACCCGCTGAATTGCGTCACCTTAGAAGATTCGATTAACGGTATGGTGGCAACCAAAGCCGCCCGCATGCGTTCAATCGTTATCCCGGCGCAAGAACATGCTGATGATGCCCGCTGGTCGCTGGCGAACGTTAAGCTGACTTCGCTTAACGAACTCACCTCCGCGCACCTGCACGGCAGGTAATCCACACCCGGAGCCGGGTTTCTGCCCGCTCCGGTCTGATTTTTCGCCCGAAATCGCCCGCGCCACATCCTTCCTGCTGTTAACCCCTTCAATAACGTAAAAATAGTCATCTTTAGTTACAGGGTAACGTATAGTTTCTACTGTATATATCCCCTATACTGTATACATCGACAGTTCAGCAGCCAGGTGTTCCCATGACGGCCGAAGGCCATCTCATTTTTGCAATTGCCAGTGCCATCTTTGCCAAACGCGCCGACCTGACGCCGGAACTGGCTAACGGCGACTGGTGGCATATCGTGCCTGCGACACTGCTGACCTGCCTGCTGCCGGATATCGATCACCCCAAATCTACCCTGGGGCAACGCTTCAGATGGATTTCGCAACCTGTCGCGCGCGTGTTTGGGCACCGCGGTTTTACCCATAGCCTGCTTGCGGTTCTGGGTGGCGTGGCGCTATTCCATTTAAAAGTGCCAAAAGACTGGGTGATCCCCGCCGATGTCTTTCAGGGATTAGTACTGGGATATCTAAGCCATATCGCCGCCGATATGCTGACCCCTGCCGGCGTCCCTTTATTGTGGCCCTGCCGCTGGCGATTTCGCCTGCCGCTGTTAAGGAGCCAGAAAGGCAATCAGTTAGAGCGCGCGTTATGCCTCGCACTGGTGGGTTACGCCATGTGGTTTCCGCAGGGAATGCCCCCCTTTGGTGCGTCCGGCTGGCCCGCGCAAATGGTTAATTCGGTGCAAAGCGGCATGAACCGGCTGATAAACTCGCAAAACGCCCATTAAACACCCAATTAAACGCAAATCGTTATAAGCCATATTTTTTGGATATATGGCAGCACCAGTTTGAGCTGATACCATTCACGCACGTGTCGTACTTGGTACGCGATAAAAATTATCTGAAGCTTACCGGCGTAGGGAATTACGCCATATTGACTGGAGAATTGGGGATGAACCTTCCATTACTCGCTAACCTGGCCGCGTTTGTTGCCCTGTTAGTGATCCTCGCCAAAACCGGCGGCGCCAACTGGAGCCTGTCGAAAAAAGTCCTGGTGGGACTGGTGCTCGGCGTACTGTTTGGCCTGGGCCTGCACACTATTTATGGTTCTGACAGCCCGGTGCTGAAAGAGTCGATCAGCTGGATTAACGTTGTCGGCAACGGCTATGTGCAACTGCTGCAAATGATTGTGATGCCGCTGGTCTTCGCCTCGATCCTGAGCGCGGTTGCCCGTCTGCATAATGCCTCGTCGTTGGGCAAAATCAGCGTACTGACCATTGGCGTGCTGCTGTTTACCACCGCCATCTCCGCGTTGGTAGGGGTGTTTGTGACCTGGCTGTTTGGTCTGAATGCCACAGGCCTGGTGCAGGGTGTGCAGGAAACCGCGCGTCTGGCTGCGTTGCAAAATAACTATGTGGGCAAAGTGGCTGACCTCTCCACGCCTCAGCTGCTACTCTCCTTTGTGCCGAAAAACCCGTTTGCTGATTTGACCGGCGCAAGCCCGACCTCAATTATCAGCGTGGTGATCTTTGCCGCCTTCCTCGGTGTTGCTGCTCTGCATCTGCTGCGCGACGACAAACCCAAAGGTGAACGCGTGCTGGCTGCCATTGACGTGCTGCAGGCATGGGTGATGAAGCTGGTGCGTTTGATCATGAAGCTCACCCCATTTGGTGTGCTGGCGCTGATGACCAAAGTGGTTGCCAGCTCCAACGTGAACGACATTATCAAGCTGGGCGGCTTCGTGGTGGCGTCTTATCTCGGTCTGGCGATCATGTTTGCGGTACACGCGCTGCTGCTGTCAGTTAATGGCGTGAATCCACGCCGCTTCTTCCGCAAAGTCTGGCCGGTGATTACCTTCGCCTTCACCAGCCGTTCCAGCGCCGCGACCATTCCGCTGAGCGTTGAAGCACAGACGCGTCGTCTGGGCATCCCGGAATCCATTGCCAGCTTCTCCGCCTCGTTCGGTGCCACCATTGGCCAGAATGGCTGTGCGGGACTCTACCCAACCATGCTGGCGGTAATGGTTGCACCAACCGTTGGCATCAATCCCTTTGATCCAATGTGGATTGCCACGCTGGTCGGCATCGTTACGCTGAGTTCAGCGGGTGTGGCCGGTGTTGGCGGCGGAGCGACCTTCGCGGCGCTGATTGTCCTGCCAACCATGGGCTTGCCGGTGACGCTGGTCGCATTACTGATCTCCATTGAACCGCTGATTGATATGGGCCGCACGGCACTGAACGTCAACGGCTCGATGACCGCCGGTACGCTGACCAGCCAGTGGCTGAAGCAGACCGATAAAACGTTGTTAAATGCCGATGCAGATAACGACGTGGAACTGGCGCACCGTTGATCTCCACACGGGCCGGCACACTGCTGGCCCGTTCTGTTTTATCCCACCAAACATCCTGTCATGATTCCCCCGCCGCATATCCCTGCACTTTCCGGGCGTACCCGCGTCCCTGTTCTATAGTTACTGGAGTCTGAAACGACAATTGCAGGAGTAAGTGAGCATGTCGAAAGAAACCGATAACAAGGAACTGAGTCATAATGCGCCCTCTACCGGCCCCGATTCTGCGCGACCAGGTATGGATTCACTGGCCCCTGAAGATGGTTCACACAAGCCGCTGGCTGAACCCACCGCGCCAGGCAAACAGCCTACGGCACCCGGCAGCCTGAAAGCACCTGATACCCATAACGCCAAGCTTGATTCGCTGGAGACCTTCCGTAAAGGAGGTGAAAACTTCCCGCTGACTACTAATCAGGGCACCCGCATCGCCGACGATCAAAACTCCCTGCGTGCCGGAACCCGTGGCCCAACGCTGCTGGAAGATTTTATCCTGCGCGAGAAAATCACCCATTTTGACCACGAACGGATCCCCGAGCGCATCGTCCACGCCCGTGGCTCGGCGGCTCACGGCTATTTTCAGCCCTACCGGGATATGAGCGAGATCACCAAAGCGGACTTCCTGCGCGACCCGGAGCGGATCACGCCGGTCTTTGTGCGTTTTTCTACCGTGCAGGGCGGTGCGGGATCGGCTGATACGGTAAGAGATATTCGTGGCTGGGCGACAAAGTTCTATACCGATGAAGGCGTGTTTGATTTAGTCGGTAACAACACACCGGTCTTCTTTATTCAGGATGCGCATAAATTCCCTGATTTTGTCCATGCGGTTAAACCTGAGCCCCACAATGAAATTCCACAGGGACAAAGTGCCCACGACACCTTCTGGGATTATGTGTCGCTGCAACCTGAAACCCTGCATAACGTGATGTGGGCGATGTCCGATCGCGGCATTCCCCGCAGCTATCGCACTATGGAAGGGTTTGGTATTCACACCTTCCGCTTTATCAATGCCGAAGGGAAATCCACCTTCGTGCGTTTCCACTGGAAGCCCGTTGCCGGGAAGGCATCGCTACTATGGGACGAGGCGCAAAAGCTGACCGGGCGCGATCCGGACTTCCACCGCCGCGACCTGTGGGAAGCGATTGAAGCGGGCGACTACCCGGAATATGAACTTGGCGTGCAGCTGATCGCCGAGGAGGATGAATTCAAATTCGACTTCGATATCCTTGATGCCACCAAGCTGATCCCGGAGGAGCTGGTGCCGGTGGAGCTGATTGGCAAGATGGTGCTCAACCGAAATCCTGATAACTTCTTTGCCGAAACCGAACAGGTGGCCTTCCATCCCGGCCACATTGTTCCCGGCATGGACTTCTCCAACGATCCGCTGCTGCAGGGCCGGCTGTTCTCCTACACCGATACGCAGATCAGTCGCCTTGGCGGGCCAAACTTCCATGAGATCCCGATAAACCGCCCGGTTTGCCCTTACCACAACTTCCAGCGTCAGGGCATGCACCGGATGGACATTGATACCAACCCGGCGAACTACGAGCCGAATTCAATCAATGATAACTGGCCGCGTGAAACGCCCCCCTCACCGCATCGCGGCGGCTTCGAAAGCTATCAGGAACGGATTGAAGGCCACAAAATCCGCGAGCGCAGCCCCTCATTTGGTGAGTATTACTCGCAGCCTCGCCTGTTCTGGAACAGCCAGACGCCGGTAGAGCAACAGCATATTGTGGATGCCTTCTCGTTTGAGCTCAGCAAGGTCGCGCGTGAATATATTCGCGAGCGGGTAGTGGATCATCTGGTGCATATCGATATTTCGCTGGCAAACGGTGTGGCCGAGCACCTGGGGATCTCCCTTTCCGACGAGAAGATGCACACTGCGCCGCCGAAGGATGTAAACGGGCTAAAAAAGGACGCCAGTCTGAGTCTGTATGCCGTTCCCAATGGCACCATTAAAGGTCGTCAGGTTGCATTGCTCATGAGTGATGGTGTGATTGCGGCGGATACGCTGGCAATCCTGATGGAGCTTAAGCAACACGGGGTTCACGCCAAGCTGATTGCGCCCCATATGGGCCAGGTTCGGGCCGATGATGGCTCAGATTTGCCGATCGATGCCACCTTCAGCGGACTGCCGTCACTGACCTTTGATGCGGTGATCGTGCCAGATGGCAATATTGATGCGCTGCTGCTGAGTGGCGATGCGCGTTACTTTCTGCTGGAAGCCTATAAGCACCTGAAAGTGATCGGCCTGAGTGGCGATGCCCGGCGCTTCAAATCCCAGTTTGGTCTGGCTGACGATCAGCAGGAAGAAGGCATCATTGAAGACAGTAAAGCCGAAGGCGTGTTCATGAGCGAGTTCCTTGCAGCGATGGGCGCGCACCGCATCTGGTCACGCAGTCAAAAAGCGTTGAGCGTGCCGGCTTAACGATCGGGAAGTTGCGGTATTAGCTGAGGTTTTAATCAGCACAACGTCGTGATATGACAGGCTTGATGGAGGAAGCGTTAAGGAAGTGTTAAGCACTGTTAGCAAGCCACAATAGCGGCCCACTTGCTCTTGCGTTTTGACTGGCGCGGCGTAATGTTAGCGTCAGTCAGAACCAGGAGGATCCTTATGAAAAAGGTGATGAGTGCACTGTTAGTTGTAACGTTGTTGTCGCCTGCGCTGGCCTTTGCCCACCCAGGTGGCTGGGGACCGGGCCCAGGTCCTGACTGGCATGGCGATCCAGGACATGGATGGCACGGTGGCCACGGGCCAGACCACCTCTCTTTCCTGCCAGAAGCGGCAGCTGCGGTGTTAATCGGCGGCCTGACCTATTACGCGTTGAACGGTAACTACTATCAGCGGCAGAACGACAATACCTATGTGGTGGTGCAGCCTCCGATTGAGCGCGTCAGCGGCGATATGCGTTCACTGGATTACAACGGCGAACGTTTTTATGTGCAGGATGGCCACTACTACCGTCGCGACATCGACGGTCGTTATCTCGAAGTGCCTCGCCCGCCGGGCCTGTAACTTGCAAAAAAAAACGGTCACCCGAAGGTGACCGTTTTTCATTAAGCGGGTGCGATTACTGAGCCGCTTGCGGATCGGTATCGTACTCTTTACAGCTCTGGAAGCCATAGTTCATCACACGGCCAGTATCACTGTAGCTGACGAAGTAAGTCTGGATTTTGCCATCACGCTCGCCGAGCACATAGCTCTGGCAAGTACCACGGGCATGGACCATGGTGATTTCGGTAGAAGGAGGACCGGCAATATCACGAACCTGCTGGCGGGTCATTCCTTTCTTCACGTCCTGAACAACCGGTTTGGTCACGTAGCTTTCTGCACGGTCATAGGCCGAACAACCAGACAACACGGCCAGAGCCACCGCAGCACCAATAAATCCCGTTACTTTATTCATGTTTTTATTCCTCGTTTATTTTCCATGTGAGGATAAGCCTGGTACATAAACGCTGATTTATCAACTTTATGGCAGCAAATTGCCCAAAACACTTCGCCACCGAACCTCCGCAAGCCTATAATGCCGGCGTTGAGAATGAACGTTCGCTCTCACCCCGCTATCCCGCAGGTTTTCGCTCACCCGCGAACCGCTTACCGGCTTGAGGTCATGATGAGTACCCCAAATGAAGCCCGCGATGCCCGCCATCGTCAACGCCAGGATGAAATTATCGCCGCCGGACGGCGTTGTTTTCGTCGCTCTGGATTTCATGCTGCCAGTATGGCGCAGCTGGCGGCTGAAGCTCGCCTGAGCGTTGGGCAGATTTATCGTTACTTCACCAATAAAGACGCGATTATTGCTGAGATAGTGAAAAGGATCATCGATAACCGCCTGGTCTATATCGAAGAGACCACCACCTCGCTCAATCTGCCGCAGCTACTGGCATGGCGTCATGCGCTGGATGAGGATGATGAAGCCTTGATGCTGGAAGTCGCCGCCGAAGCGACCCGCAACCCGGCGGTAGCCAGCATGATGGTGGAGGCCGATGAGCGGATGTTCTCTCATGCCTGCCAGAATGTGAAAAAAAGCCATCCCGACCTCGACGATGAGCATATCCGCGCCTGCGTGGAAGTGTTTGCCGTACTGGCCGAAGGTACGTCGTATCGCCGACTGACGCCTCAGAAAGCGTCAGCGGAAAGACTCTTCGCCTTATACCAACAATTTATGGACCACCTTTTTAAGACAGAGGAAAAATGACAACTGCACACCGTAACCGTATTGGCTATGCCATTACGCTTGGACTTCTGGCGGCTCTCGGGCCGCTTTGTATCGATCTTTATCTTCCTGCCCTGCCGTCTCTGGCAAAGGATTTGCAGACGCCAACCGCCACCGCGCAGTTAAGCCTGACCGCCGGCCTGATCGGCCTGGGATTAGGTCAGCTGATCTTTGGCCCGATGAGCGACAAGTTTGGCCGCATCAAGCCGCTGCTAATCTCGCTGGTGCTGCTGCTGATTGCGTCAGTAGGCTGCGCGCTGGCACAGAATATCAACCAGCTGTTGCTGGCGCGTCTGTGTGAAGGGCTGTTCGGTGCCGGTGGCGCAGTGCTGTCGCGCGCCATTGCCCGTGATATGTACAGCGGTCATGAGCTGACGCGCTTCTTTGCCCTGCTGATGCTGGTGAACGGCCTGGCGCCGATTGCCGCGCCGGTGATGGGCGGCGCGTTGATGGCCGTACTGGACTGGCGCGGGCTGTTTATGGTGATTGCCGCCATTGCCGCGCTGCTGTTTGTACTGGCAAAAGTGAAGCTGACCGAAACCTTGATCCCCGAAAGGCGCAGCCAGGGCAGCATTTTCTCGGCCTGGGCCGCGCTGGGCTCGGTGATTAAACACCGTCCCTTTATGGGCTTCTGCCTGACGCAGGGCTTTATGATGTCCGGCATGTTTGCCTATATCGGCGCCTCGCCTTTCGTCCTGCAGCAGCTGTACGGACTGTCGCCTCAGGCCTTCAGTTTCTGCTTTGCGGCCAACGGCGTTGGTCTGATCCTTGCATCTCAAATCAGTGCCCGCCTGAGTCCGCTGTTTGGCGAATATCGCGTGGTTAAAGGTGCCTTAACGCTGGCTTTCGTCTCCTCCGGCACCCTGCTGATTACCGGGCTGACCGGCGCGGCGTTACCGATGGTGCTGGTGGCCCTGTTCTTCAGCGTGGCCAGTAATGGCGCGGTGGGTGTGGCGGCAGCATCACTGGCGATGCAAAGTCAGGGACATCGCGCCGGCAGTGCTTCAGCGGTGATGGGCGTCACCATGTTTACGCTTGGCGGCATCGCTGTGCCGGTCACCGGCATCGGCGGCACCTCGGTGCTGACCATGACGGCGACCATTTTTGGCTGCTATATGCTGGCAATCACACTGTTTTTACTGCTGACCCAAAAACCGAAAACGTCTGATTAATCAGTAAAAGGTGGCGAAACAACAGCATTGATTCTTGTTGTTTCGCCCCGGTCGCGTTAGTTTTACCGCAGACATTTTTTAACTGCCGCGGATCGCGCGGAACGAATCTGAGGAGAGGTAAATGGCTCTGCAACAGGAAATTATCGAAGCGCTGGGCGTTAAGCCCACCATTGAGGTTAAGCAGGAAATTCGCACCAGCGTCGACTTTCTCAAGTCGTATCTGAAAACCTATCCCTTTATCAAGTCTCTGGTACTGGGCATCAGCGGCGGTCAGGACTCCACCCTGACCGGCAAACTCAGTCAAACGGCGATCGCCGAACTGCGTGAAGAAACCGGCGACAGCGCTTACCAGTTTATTGCCGTGCGTTTGCCTTATGGCGTGCAGGCGGACGAGCAGGATTGCCAGGATGCCATCGACTTTATCAAGCCGGACCGCGTGCTGACGGTCAATATCAAAGAAGCGATTCTGGCCAGCGAGAAAGCCCTTCGCGATGCCGGCGTTACGCTGTCGGACTTTATTCGCGGTAACGAAAAGGCCCGCGAGCGCATGAAGGCGCAGTACAGCATTGCCGGGATGAACGCCGGTGTGGTGGTCGGAACGGACCATGCTGCGGAAGCGGTGACCGGCTTCTTCACCAAATACGGTGATGGCGGCACCGATATCAACCCCATCTTCCGTCTGAACAAAGGCCAGGGCAAACAGCTATTAAAAGAACTGGGCTGCCCGGAACATCTCTACCTGAAACAGCCGACCGCCGATCTGGAAGATGACCGTCCAGGCTTGCAGGATGAAGTCGCGCTGGGTGTCACCTATGAGATGATCGACCAGTATCTGGAAGGCAAAACCATTGACGATGCCGCCGCCAAAATCATTGAAGGCTGGTATCTGAAGACCGAGCACAAGCGTCGCCCACCGATTACCGTGTTCGACGACTTCTGGAAGAAATAACCCTCACCTCGTCACTCCGGGCGGTCCTCACCGCCCTTTTTCATCATAACGGACTCTGATGGCACTGACACCGCAACGCGCAACCCTGACTGGCCTGTGCGCCATAGTTTTATGGAGCACCACCGTAGGGCTGATCCGCAGCATCTCTGAATCGCTTGGCGCCACCGGCGGCGCAGCATTGATCTACAGCGCCAGCGCGCTGTTCCTGTGTCTCGCTCGCGGCCTGCCCCGCTGGCGCAATCTGCCTCCGCGCTATTTATGGTGGGGCGGCGCGCTGTTTGTCAGCTACGAAATCTGTCTGGCGGTGTCGATCGGTCTGGCCCACAACCGCCCGCAGGCGCTGGAGCTGGGGATGATCAATTACCTGTGGCCCAGCCTGACCATTGTCTTTGCTATCCCGTTTAATCAGCAACGCTTTCGTTGGTGGCTGTGGCCAGGCCTGGCGTTGGCGCTGGGCGGCATCGTCTGGGTACTGAAAGGCCACAGCGTCTGGACGCCACAGCTGTTGTGGCACAACGTGATGGACAACCCGCTGGCCTATGGCCTGGCGTTTTTCGCCGCGATTGCCTGGGCGCTGTATAACAACGTTACCCGTCGTTATGCCGAAGGTCAGAGCGGCGTCACCCTGTTCTTCCTGATCACCGCGATAGCGCTGTGGCTGAAATTCGCCATTGGTGGCCAGCCGGAGCCGATGCATTTCTCCCCCGGCGTGGTGGCTGAAGTGCTGTTTATGGCCGCCTCCACCGCCATCGCTTACTCCGCGTGGAATGCCGGCATTCAGCATGGCAACATGACGCTGCTGGCAACCGCCTCGTACTTTACGCCGGTGTTCTCTGCGTTGCTCGCCACGCTGTGGTTACAGCTCACGCCCGCCTTCAGCTTCTGGCAAGGCGTGGTCATGGTAACGTTGGGTTCGCTGATTTGCTGGCGCGCCACGCGATAACTGGCGCTTTTTTATCCGCAGACGTCCTGCTACACTGTACAAGTAAACAGTAACTGGAGCGCAGTGTGCCAAGACGTGCAGCAAGCCATCGCCTGGAATTTGAACCCGCGGCGATCTACCAATATCCCGACCATCTCCGACCGTATCTTGAAGGCTTACCTTCTCTGCCCGGCGTGTATGTTTTTCACGGCGAGAGTGAAACTATGCCGCTATATATTGGCAAGAGCGTCAATTTGCGCAGTCGGGTGATGTCCCATTTCCGCACCGCCGATGAAGCAAAAATGCTGCGTCAGGCAAAGCGTGTCACCTTTATCCCAACGGCCGGAGAGCTGGGCGCCCTGCTGCTGGAAGCACAGATGATCAAGGTGCAGCAGCCGTTGTTTAATAAGCGGTTGCGTAAAAACCGTCAGCTTTGTTCACTGCATATGGCCGGAGAAAAACCGACCGTGGTGTATGCCAAAGATCTCGACTTTTCCCATACGCCGGATCTGTTTGGCCTGTATGCCAGCCGCCATGCCGCATTGGAAAAATTGCAGAAAATTGCCGATGAACAGCGCTTGTGTCTGGGGGTTTTAGGGCTGGAGAAGCTGAGCAAAGGACGCGCCTGTTTCCGCGCCAGCCTGGGTCGCTGTGCCGGTGCCTGCTGTGGGAAAGAGAGTCTGGACGAACATCAGCAGCGGCTGATTGCGGCGCTGGAGAGAGTACGGGTGCAGTGCTGGCCGTGGCAAGGCGCGGTCGGCGTTGTTGAGCAGGGGATCAACCACCAGCAGATCCACATCATCAATAACTGGTTCTATCTCGGCTCGGTAGAAGATCTGGCGCAGGCCAGCGAACTCACCACCACGCCGCAAGGCTTCGACAGTGACGGCTACAAAATCCTCTGTAAGCCGATTCTCAGCGGAAAGTTCCCGATCCTTCCCCTGCCTTAAGCCGCACAAACGAAACCGCCGACGCTGTTCACGGCACATGGCCCTCGTGAACAACGTCGGCGGTCTCAATTTAGTTGGGGATTAGCAGGGCTTAGCCTTCTGCGTCCGGTGGAAGCATTTTACCTTCATGCTTCGGCTTTTCTGTCAGACGTTTCTCAAAGTTCTGGTTGAACTGCTTCTTCTGCTCTGGCGTCAGCACGTTATACAGCTTGTTCTGCGTTTCCATCATCTTCAGGGCACGATCCTTACCCTCTTCAGACATTTTCGTTGCCTGCGCTTCGGCTTTCGCCTGGTCGAAGCTGTCGGAGGCAATAATGCTGTGCATGGTGCGACGCTCATCCAGAGAAGGACGCTTCATGTCTTTGTGGGCATCTTTCATGATGCTGCGCATTTGTGTTTTCTGCGCGTCGGTCAGGTTAAGACCTTTAAACATTTCGTGGTGCATGCCGCCATGACGTGGTGGCTGATGCAGGGTTTTATCGGCTCCGGCTGGAGGAGGCGTCATGTTATCAGCCGCAGCGTGAACGATATTCGCAGCACCCAGGGCCAGTGTCATTGCAACAACAAGAGAAGTTAATTTACGCATCGTTTTTATCCTTACTTTTCAGTTCTGTTACGACAACAATGTCGCGATGTCGGAACTCAGTTTAGGGCGCTGAACGTCAAGTACTCAGAGCCTGGGTAAAGCCCTGAAAGCATAAAAGACAAAATGCCGGCAATCATGGAGAGAATGCGAAGATTATCGTGAGGAATTGCTAACAGATATGAATTTTAAGGGATTAATGCAGGAATTATGGAGAAGTGTAATACGTTCGACAGGATCCGGAAAGGGAAAAGTAAGGGCGAAAATCCCTGGGCGATCAGATTAACGATCGCCCTGAATCAGGCCAGCGGCCAACGACTACTCGGTCGAACCTAAGGCTTCATTGTGGGCGTTATCTTCCACCAGCATCAACCCGGCCCGCTGCCCCAGCGCCACATTGGGATTGGGGAAAATCACGTACTCGCGCGCCTGCTGCACATAGAAACGTTCTTCGCCATCTTCAGCCAGTAAACTTCCCTGCGGAAAGGCGGTGAAGTTCAGCGTGTCATCGCTCATATGTAGCTTAAAGGCTTCGGTGTGACGGGTGATCTGCTGCGACACGCGATAACGCTGTGGCTGGGCAGTCACTTCAGGCAAGGCGTCACCGAACAGCACCGCGGCCAGCGCCTGTTTAGCGGCACTGAACTGGGTTAAGTCATTGCTGCCGAAAGGCAACGCTTTGCCCAGCTCCAGCGTACAGCTGGCGGCGCTAAAGTGTTTACCGCTGTAATTGGTAAAGGTGCCGCCGGCGGAACGGTGAAACACCAGCGCTTCCAGACCTGCCGCACCCAGCCAGTGAAGGAAATCTTCCGGCCACGGAGTGGTCCGCAGCGGCATCACGCCGAATCGCGTGTGGTAAGAACCACGGATCGCCGTGTGCAGATCCAGGTGCCAGCGAACTTCATCACTGCTGCCAGCCTGCCAGAAGGTTTCCATCGCCTGCTCAAGCCGCCATGCACGGCGCGCTTCGGGGCAGTCTTCATACTGCTGCCAGCGGCCACCAAACATCCGGTTGATGTCGCAGCGCTGATAACGTTTATTGTTGCGTAACGCCGCCGGGTTGCCGTAAATCACCAGCAAACGAGGCAGCAAAGGCTTCTCGCCGCGCAGCAGCTGGCAAATCAGTTCATTGAGAATTTCAACCGGGGCGGTTTCATTACCATGAATACCCGCTGAGACCACAAACGCCTGCGACGTTGTGTTAATCGGGGTCAGCTCAAGGATCCCTTCATCAAGCCACTGCCAGCTCAACTGGTCATTGCGACCGGCGATCTGTTCGGGTAGCTCTCCGCTCAGGGTTTGTTTCAGGAAGTCCTTCATACGTTCTCCTTGTTGTGAGTTTCTGCTCCTTCAATAAGGCAAGGCGCATCACAGAGTACCATGATGCGCTTCGCGTCATCCGTGATTACTGCTGAAAGTTATAGACATTCCCTAAGTTTAGCAGCTTCGTCAGTTCGTCCAGTGCTTGCCGCCCTTCAATCAGCAATTGTGGGTCTGCCAGGTCATGCTGAGACAGCCTGTCGCGATAATGCCGCTCGACCCAACCATTCAGCGTGGCAAACAGCGAATCGTTCATCATCACCGACGGATTGACCGCCGCCAGCTGGCTGTCGTTGAGCACCACCCGCAGGCGCAAACAGGCCGGACCGCCGCCGTTGCACATACTTTCACGCAGGTCGAACACCTTCAGCTCGTCAATGGCGCCGCCGCTCTCCACCAGATCGCACAGATAACGCCAGACGCCCGGATGCTGACGCGCCTCTTCTGGCAGCACCAGCAGCATTTTGCCGTTCGGCTTGCTCAGTAACTGGCTGTTGAACAGGTAGGTGGCGACCGCATCTGCCACGCTGACCTGATTATCCGGCACCACAATTGGCGTAAAACCGGGCATTTTTTCCGCCAGCGAAGCCAGTAACGCCGGCTGGTCCTGAAACGCCAGCTGATGGCAAAACAGCACCTGCTGATTGCTGACCGCGATGACGTCATTATGGAAAACGCCCTGGTCGATCACCGCCGGGTTCTGCTGAGCGAACACCGTGCGTTCGGCATCCAGCTGATGCAGTCGGGCGACGGCCTGGCTGGCTTCAAGCGTCTGACGGGCAGGATAACGCGCGGGCGCGATGCCGCTTTTGCCCTCTTCCCGACCATAAACAAACAGCTGCACCCCGGGATCATTATGGGAAGCGCTAAAGCGGTTGTGGTTAGCCGCGCCCTCATCGCCAAACATGCCGACCTGCGGCAGCGCATCGTGCACGCTGAAATGCTGCGGATCGCGGAAAATCGCGCGCAACAACGCGCCGGTTGTCGGCGCTTCCATCGCGCGGTGGAATTTATTGTTCAGGTTGGCCACCGTCAGATGCACCCGTCCGTCGGCACTGTCCGTCGAAGGCGACACGGTGGCCGCGTTGGCCACCCACATGGCGGAGGCCGAGCTGGCGGCAGACAGCAACTGCGGCGCCTGCTTGGCCGCTTTGGCCACCACTTCCGCATCGGTGCCACTGAAACCAATCTGGCGCAGTGCGGCGACGTTCGGCCGTTCATGCGGCGGGATTACCCCCTGCACAAAGCCCATATCGGCCAGCGCTTTCATCTTCATTAAGCCCTGCAACGCGGCCAGCTTCGGGTTAGACACCTGATGCTGATGGCGGGTCGAGGCCTCATTACCAAACGACAGGCCGGCGTAATGGTGCGTCAGGCCCGGCAGGCCATCAAAGTTTGCTTCACGTGCACTCATTGCGTGCCTCCCGCCGGACCGAAGTCCAGACCAGGTGACAACGTCACGGGCAGCGAGAGGTCAGCCGACTCCAGCGAGGCCATTGGCCATGCGCAGTAGTCGGCAGCATAGAAGGCGCTGGCGCGATGATTACCGGACGCGCCGATGCCACCGAACGGCGCGCTACTGGCGGCACCGGTCAGCGGTTTATTCCAGTTGACGATACCGGCGCGGCACTCAATCAGCAGGCGATCGAACAGCTCACGCTTCGGCGAAATCAGCCCGCAGGAGAGGCCATAACGGGTGTTATTGGCCAGGCGGATGGCCTGATCGAAATCGTCGTAGCGGATCACCGTCAGCAGCGGCCCAAACACCTCTTCATCCTGCACGTTGTTAAGCGTGGTGATATCAATAATCCCCGGCGTCAGGATCGCGCTGTCGCGGGCGGGCCAGGTCATTGGCAGCAGCACCTTGCCGCCGGCTTCCACGCGGGCCTGCCACTCGCTGAAGATACGCTCCGCCGCCTGCAGGGAAATCACGCTGCCCATAAAGGGTTGCGGCTGCTCATCCCAACCGCCGGGCTTGATCCGCGCGGCCACTTCCGTCAGGCGGGCCAGGAAAGCATCCCCTGCCGCACCACGTTTCACCAGCATCCGCCGCGCGCAGGTGCAGCGCTGACCGGCGGTGATAAAGGCCGACTGGATCGCAAGGTTTACCGCGGCATCGATATCATCCGGGTCTTCAACGATCAGCGCATTGTTGCCGCCCATCTCCAGCGCCAGCATTTTGTCCGGACGTCCGGCAAACTGGCTGTGCAACTGATAACCGGTCGCCGCGCTGCCGGTAAACAGCACGCCATCCACCTGAGGTTCTTTCGACAGGCTTTGGCCGGTTTCGCGTCCGCCCTGCACCATATTCAGCACGCCATCCGGCAGGCCCGCGCTCTGCCACAGCTTGACGACTTTCTCGGCAATCATCGGCGTCAGTTCGCTGGGCTTGAAGACCACGGTGTTCCCGGCCAGCAGCGCCGGAACGATATGCCCATTCGGCAGATGACCGGGGAAATTATACGGCCCGAACACCGCCATCACGCCATGCGGGCGGTGACGCAATGAACTTTCTGCCTCTACCGTCGTGCCGGTGCGGGTGTGATAGGCCTTTACCGAAATCGCGATTTTGTTGATCATCGCCTGAATCTCGGTGGCGGACTCCCAGCGCGGTTTGCCGGTTTCACGGGCGATGGTAACGGTCAGCTCGTCTTTATTTTTTTCCAGCAGCGCGGCAAATTTTTCGACAATCGCCTGACGCTCAGCAAAGGGCCGACGCGCCCACGCCGGGAACGCCGTACGGGCTGCGCCAACTGCCGCCGACACCTGGCCGACGCTGGCCGCTTTGCCCTGCCACAGCAGCTCGCCGCTGACCGGATCCAGCTTGCTAAAATTCTCGCCCGCGCCCGTCAACCATTGACCTTCAATACAGTGCGTCATGCTTTACTCTCCGCATTCAGTGTTACCACGCGCAGGCTGTCGCCCGGCCCGCAGCGTAAAATTTCAGCCTGTTCAGCGCTAAGCGCCATGCTGTCGCCATGCGGATCGACGTTCAGCAGGATCGCGCGGAAATCGGCGTAACTGTCGTTAGCCACCAGGCATAACGGCAGGCTGCTATCCGCCTGCTCACCCAGGCTGACCTTCAGCAGTCGGCTTTTACGGATTGCCCGCACGCGATCGATATCGCATTCCAGCGTTGGACCGCCGTCAAAAATGTCGATGTAGTTCATATAGCGGAATCCCTCCGCTTCCAGCACCGCACGGGCCGGTGCGGTTTGCGGATGGGTCTGACCAATCACGCCCTTGGCTTCTTCCGACAGGTAATCGAGATACAGCGGATGTTTCGGCATCAGCTCGGCGATAAACGATTTTTGTCCGGTGCCGCACAGGTAGTCCGCTTCGCTGAAGGACATCGAGAAGAAACGGCTGCCGACACTTTCCCAGAACGGCGAGTGGCCGGCTTCGTCGATCACCCCACGCATTTCCGCCACCACCTTCTGCATAAAGCGATCGCGGAAGGCGGCCATAAACAGGAAGCGGGATTTTGACAGCAGATAACCATTCTTGCCGTTGCGGTAATCCGGATCGAGGAACAGCGTGCACAGCTCGCTGCTGCCGGTATGGTCATTGCTGAGTGACAGCGTCGGCATCATGTTGTAAACATTGAGTTCTTTCGAGGCATGGACCTGGCTTCCCACGCGGAAGTTATACCAGGGATCCTGCAGTCCTACTGCCACCTCAATCGCACATATCCCGACCGCTTTGCCCGATTCACTGTCCTCCAGCACAAACACATAGCCCTGCTCAGCCTTCGGCAATTCGTTCTGCCAGGTCTGAATAGAACGATCGATACGCGCCGACAGCGTGACGCTGTCAGCAGGCAATGAGGTCAATCCCCCACCCGTTTTGCTGGCAAGGGCCATCAGCTGAGCGAGATCGTCACGTTCAACAGGACGGATGACCATCATTTTGCGGCTCCTTCGATCACGGCGCGACAGGCAATTTCAAAACGGGCCAGCCCTTCTTTCACTTCGGCTTGCGAAATGATCAGCGACGGTGCAAAGCGAATGACGTTAGCGCCTGCAATCAGCACCATTAAGCCTTCAACCGCCGCCGCCTGGTTAAACTGCTTGGCCTGGCCGTTGTAATCCTGGTTCAGCACGCAACCAATCAGCAGACCCAGACCGCGGATCTCGCTGAACAGATGCAGACGTTGGTTAATCTCATTCAGGCCGTCAACGAACCACTGGTGACGCAGTGCGACGCCAGACATCACTTCCGGCGTATTGATCAACTCCATCACTTTGCCGCCCACCGCGCCCGCCAGCGGGTTACCGCCGTAGGTGGTGCCGTGGGTGCCGACGCCCATTGCCGACGCCAACGTTTCGGTGGTCAGCATCGCGCCCATCGGGAAACCGCCACCTAACGCTTTGGCGGTGGTCAGCACGTCAGGCGTGACGCCGTAGTGCATGTAGGCGTAAAGGGAACCGGTACGCCCCACGCCACTTTGCACCTCATCAAAAATCAGCACTGCCTGATGTTGGTCGCACAGCTCACGCAGGCCACGCAGGAAAGCGGGTTCAGCAGGCACAACGCCGCCTTCGCCCTGGATGGGCTCGACGATCACCGCACAGGTCTGGTCGGTAATCAGCGCGGCGGCCGAGGCCAGATCGTTATAAACGGCATGGTCGATACCGCCCGGAAGCGGCGCGAAGTCTTTGGAGTAGGCAGGCTGGCCACCGGCAGTCACGGTGAATAAGGTGCGGCCATGGAAGGCATTCTTGAACGCCACGATGCCGCTTTTCTGCTCACCCACCTTGTCGTGGGCCACTTTACGCGCCAGCTTCAGGGCGGCTTCATTCGCTTCGGCCCCGGAGTTACAGAAAAACACCCGGTCGGCAAAGGTGGCATCAATCAACTGTTTCGCCAGGCGCAAAATCGGCTCGTTAGTGTAGCCATTGCCGGTATGCCAGAGTTTTGCCGCCTGCTGTTGCAGTGCCTTTTGCAGATCCGGATGGGCATGGCCCAGCGCATTCACCGCGATGCCGCCGGCAAAGTCGATATACGACTTGCCCTGCTGATCCCAAAGTGTGGATCCCTCGGCACGCACCGGGACAAAGCTGGCGGGTGCATAGGTTGGCACAATCCACTGGTCAAAATTCTCGCGAGATACTGACGGGTTCATAACGGCCTCTGTTTACTGCGCACTGGCAGGTAACTTAAAAGTTTAAATAATGTTAACGAAATGATTCATTGCGGCTCTACTGTAGATTGCACGCAGCGTGCCAGCCAGCGATAAAAATGCATAAACCGATCGTATCCACCAAATATCAAGGAGTTACGAAAATCACTTATGCACAGTTAATGCATATAAAGTGAATAACATTCTGATTGGGGTGGGTTTGCCGAATAAAAAAGAGAAGAATTATGCAACGAGAAAATAAAATATCGCTTTTGTGATCGAAGCCGGGATTAGGGTTTAAAAAGAGGCATTTAGCGCACCATAATCGCGCTTTACGCACCCCTTTGAGGCAATGCCGGGCGCAACTGTTGCAACAGATTTCATATTAATGTGAGGCAACACGGTTAAAAATTGCTGTCTGTCCCCACTTCTTACGGCGGCAGCCCTCCGCGCGCGCTTGTCGGTTTAACGCGATAAAATTCGTCTGCTTAATCCTACGGCTCGCAGTTCTGCCATTAAATGCGTTAACAGCCAGTTGAGCATGCTGGGAAATTAATTATCACGCTAATTAAAAAAGCGGAAAGTTAACTACTCTCCGCGACAATAATAACCCTGGTAATTATCAATTCCCAGCTTGAAAGGATTAAAAAAACAACAGAAACATCCCGCAACACCAAATTAACTAAAATCGCAAATACGCTTTTATTCCAAGCCCATTTTTATTTTTGTTATTGAACAAAATAAACACAGAAAACACACGGCAGCACTGGTTATTAAATTAGAGAAACAATGTTATAGAAAGGTAAAATAAGGACATTTTATACGCTAAAACAACAATATACACCGAAATACAACGACAAAAGCAACCTCTATCCATGATAAGAAAGTGGCATTAAAAAGAAGAAAAAAAGCTAATTACCATTGGAAATTCTGATAACCCACCCTTATTTACATAATGTTACATATATTTAGTTTTTATGTCACGCCGTCCTGTGTCATTTTCTTTTCCGACGCATTCGACGTCATTACAATAATTAATTCACAGGGTTACTTAATGATGAAGCGCAACTTTCTGGCATGGGTCATTCCTGCCATCCTCGGGATTGGTAGCGTTAACGCCGCCGAAATCTACAATAAAGACGGTAACAAAGTTGATCTGACCGGCAAAATTAACGTCAGCCACCTGTTCTCTTCTGATGATGCTAACAACAGCGATAACAGCTATGCCCGTATGGGCTTTAAAGGCCTGACGCAGATCACCGACCAGCTCAGTGGCTATGGCCGTTGGGAATATCAGTACCAGTTGAATAACTCAGAAGGTGATGACGCGCAGACCGGCAATAAAACCCGACTGGGTTATGCCGGCTTGAAGTTCGGTGACGCCGGCTCGTTCGATTACGGCCGCAATTACGGTGTGATTTACGATGCGCTGGCTTACACCGATATGCTGCCAAAATTTGGCGGTGATTCCGCCTATACCGATGCCTTCCTGGCCGGCCGTTCCACCGGCGTCGCCACCTGGCGTAACAGCAACTTCTTTGGTCTGGTTGATGGCCTGAGCGTGGCCGCCCAGTATCAGGGCAAGAATGAGCGTAGCGGCGCTAACGCGGTCCGCCGGGCAAATGGGGATGGCTATGCGGCGTCCATTGCCTATGATTTTGACTTTGGCTTAAGCATGGTTGGCGCCTACGGCAGCATTGACCGCACTAACGCCCAGAATCTGGCTACCCGCGGTGAAGGCGACCGCGCTGAAATCTGGTCAACGGCCGTCAAGTATGATGCCAACCAGATCTACCTTGCTGCAATGTATGGCGAAACGCATAACGCCACGCCAATCAGCGGCGGATTTGCTAACAAAGCGCAGAACTTTGAAGCGGTTGCGCAGTATCAATTCCTCAACGGTTTCCGCCCTTCCCTGGCGTATGTCTCTTCACGGGGTAAAGACATCGAAACCATTGGCAGCGCAGACATCTATAAATATGTCAGCGTGGGTGCCAACTACTACTTCAACAAAAACATGCTGGCGTATGCCGAATACCGTATCAACCTGCTGGACAGCGATAATGGGCTGGGCCTGGCGGATGACGACATTACCGCCGTCGGTCTGACTTACCAGTTCTGACCGATCCTGACCTCATCACCCTCTGCCTGTGTCTGAAGAAGGTGACGTGTTAAAGGGCCTTTACGGCCCTTTTTTTATGCTCTGCGATCCCGCGTGTGCATCAGGTCAGGCGGTAGTACCTGTCCGGTTTTGGTGTGTCAGGCAGATCGCGCTGGTTATTCATCTCGAGAAGATTGATCTCAATATTGGTGCACATGGCATCCATCGGCAGGTGGTTGTTGGCATAGCCAAACGGCATCTCCAGCTCTTCGGCCAGCGTATCCAGCGACAGGAAACTGTAGGCGATAAACACCGAGACCAGCGGCGTCATGTAATGCAGATCCGGCACCAGCGCAAACGGCAGTAAGGTACAGAACAGATACACCGTGCGGTGCAACAGCAGACCATAGGCAAAAGGCAGCGGCATGCTGGCTAAACGCTCACATCCTCCCAATACCTGCGACAGCTGATGAATGCTGCTGTCCAGCTGCGCATACACGATATCGGATACCTCGCCATTACGGCGCTGCTCCGCCAGCCACTGAGAGATCTTCATTTCGATGGCATTGGTCTGCGCCCGGCGGCGCAAAATTTCCTCGGCTTCGTCACCTAAATAACGATGAAGATCCTCTTTGGGATCGGTCTGACGTAACTGATGCTTCAGGCTGTAACAGAAGGCCATCAACAGGGCACTGATGCGCGGCGCATCGGTCGGCGAAATCGCCAGTACCTGACGCATAATGGTTCGACTGGCGATCAGCAGATTGCCCCACAGCTGGCGGGCTTCGGTGAAGCGTGCATAGCAAACGCTGTTACGAAAGCCGAGGAAGATGGCGATCGACACGCCGAGCAAACTGAACGGCGCAAGCGTCAGCTTGACGCCCAGCGTCTCGTACCAGTCGAGGCAATAAATCGCCACGATAGACATCAGCAAATTCAACCCAAGCCGAAACATGATGCCGGACAGCACAGAACCGTGCCAGGAGAATAAACGAACAAACCAGTGGCGATGTGGACGAATTATCATAATTGAGGATCTGCAGGATTTTTCTGGATTCTGGCAAATTCCGACGGCGCTGCACAGCGGTTTTTTGTGATATTAATCTCATTTAATCGTGACAGGAGCGCGTACTGACGACCCCCTGAGCACCTTCCCTTCCCTGCTTACCACAGCAAAACTTACCCGCTGACACCATAAATTGACGTAATAGAGGGCGTTGTAGTCGATTGGCGGGCGGAATTGCCCCGACCCACGGTCGGAATATTTTTCAGGATACTTTCGACAAAAATACACGCTTATCAGACCTGATTAAATAAACACCCTGCATTACAGCGCTAATTAAATGGAACCGATAAGCGATTCACGTAACGGTTAACATTAATAATAAAAATATTAAGAGGTAAACATCCCATCAACGCATTGAACTTATTCCCTGTGGATGCCATTAAAGATCGCTCGCGAGCGGAGTCAAATAAAACTCAATAAAATCAACTCATTGATAAATTAGTAAACATAATAATAACGTTATCGTTAAATAAAAAGCGCATAACACCTCAATTACCCACCCGCGAAATAAGTGATCTAAATTAAATATTTACATTTTGTTACGTATATTATGTTCATTTATTCAGCCCCTTCATGGCATTTTCTAACGCGACGCAAGTGGGCGTCTTAAAATGAACAGGGTGTTCGCATAATGAAAGTCAAATTATTAGCATTGGTTATTTCTACCTTCATGGGAATCGGCTGTATTCATGCAGCTGAGATCTTCAACAAAGACGGCAATAAAATTGACCTCAACGGAAAGGTCGATGTCTCGCGCATTTTTTCCTCTAACGACAGCAAACACGGTGATGACAGCTACGCCCGCTTAGGCTTCAAGGGCGAAACGCAAATCAGCGACAGCCTGACCGGCTACGGCATGTTTGAATACCAGTTCCGGCTTGATAACCCCGAAGGCGAAGGCGTGCAAAACGGCAACCGCGCCCGCCTGGGCTTTGCGGGTCTGAAGTTCGGTGACTACGGTAGCCTCGACTATGGCCGCAACTACGGCCTGATTTATGACGCGCTGTCATACACCGATGTGCTGCCTAAGTTTGGCGGTGACGCCGCCTACAGTGACGTGTTCCTTACCAGCCGCTCGGGCGGTGTCGCAACCTGGCGCACGTCAAACCTGTTCGGTATGGTTGAGGGTCTGCAGTGGGCTGCCCAGTATCAGGGCAAAAATGAACGTGAGGGCAGCCGCAGCGTTGTCCGCTCTAACGGTGACGGTTACGCCACGTCGGTGGGCTATAACAGTGATGCCGGTATCAGCATGGTTGCCGCCTGGGCCAGCATCGATCGAACCGATGCGCAGAACCTGGCACTACGCGGCGAAGGCAAGCGTGCCGAACTCTGGTCAACCGCCATTAAATATGACATGAACCAGTTCTATCTGGCGGCCATGTATGGCCAGACGCGCAATGCGACGCCTATCGACGGCGGCTTTGCCAACAAGGCGCAAAACTTTGAAGCCGTCGCTCAGTATCTGTTCCTCAATGGCTTACAGCCGTCGCTGGCGTATGTCGCCTCGCGCGCGAAGGATATTGAAGGGGTGGGCGATGCGGATATTTATAAGTACGCCAATATCGGCGCGAAGTACTTTATGAATGTGAATATGGTGGCGTACATCGAGCACCGCATCAACCTGTTGAAAGAGGACAACCCGCTGGGTCTGCCAACGGATGATATCACCGGCATCGGCCTGATTTACCAGTTCTAACCCTCGCTGTATTACCCACGGGCCTTTCACCTGTGTCTGACAAGGAAAGGCCCTTTTTTACGCCTGCGGCTCAGGGTGCCATCAAATCATACGGGTTTTGCTGATCCCCCTGCAGAGTGACCGGGGCCACCAGCTTCAGGGTGATCCAGTTAGAGGTGACGCGCTGCTGCTTGCTGTCCTCCAGCGTGACCGAAAGACGATACTCATTGCTCGCCCCTTCTGAACTGTCCCAGGCCGGAATAATGATGCTCCAGCCCTGCGGATCGGTATTGCTGGCGGGCGGCGTCAGGCTCAGCGCCTGGGTATCACCCTGCCAGCTGATGGCCTTGATCGCATTGGCATGACGAATTTGCAGCTTCAGCGGCAGCGTTTCGCCCGGCTGAACCTGCCACGGCGGCGTGGCGAGGAACACCGACAGCGTCTTACTTTGACGGAACTCCATCACCGGTGAGTTATTCCGGTTCACCGTGTCATAGCGGCTGCCGCTCAGCGAACGGGCTGCCGCCACGTTATCCGCCGACAGCTGCTTGCTGAGCGCGACGCCAATCTGATAATTCATCTTCAGACCGAACTGATCCTGGGTTTCGCCGGTATCTGCGGTTTTATGGCTGGCGGTGACGGTAAACAGCGGCACCGGCGTATAGCTGACGCCCAGCTCAATCGCCGACGGATTGCTGCCCTGGGTGCCGCTGTTAAACAAATCCACGTTGTCACCAAGATATTGCTCATAGCTTAACGATACGCCCAGCTGGCGGTAAAACGGCAGATAGCCCTGCGACGTGATGTCATAACCGCGCGCCATACGCATCTCGGTCAGGCTGTTTTGATCGCGCCAGCCGGAAAGCGGCTGATAATAGTTGGCCGAGAAGCGCAAATAGTCACCCCAGGCTTCCGCGCCCAGCGATCCGCGCTGCTGATTGGATTCAAACATCTGATCGACAAAGGCGTTGTATCCGACCCGCCAGTGACCGGCCACCCAACGCTGCCCCACGCCGGCATTGCCCACCAGACCGTAATCGGTCTGTTCGACGCCGAGCTGGCTGAAGGTGAGATAGCGATAGTTGTCCGCCCAGGGCGTCACTAATTGCGCAGAAGTGCCGGAAAAGTCGCCCTTCATATCCACCATCAGCGACATACTGGCGCGACCGTAAGGTGAGAGCAGCTGCTGCCCTTCGGTCTCGGCCCGTTTGGCGGCCTCGTCCCGGAAGTGATTGAATGCCCACTGGCCCGCCTCGCTGCCCAGTGACTGATCGTCATCACTGCTCATACTGGCTTCGCCAATGGTTTTCATCGCCTGGGCGACGCGTTTCTCTAACGCGCTGTCATCAGATGCGGTGCTGCCTAAGTCCGGCAGCGACTGGCTAAAACGGGCGGGATCGTCAAACGGCGCATCGGCGACACGGGTATCCGTGGTCAGCGCCTGCGCATCATGGTCAGCACCGCCGGCCAGAACCAGCACCAGCACAGCGCAAAGTGAGCGGATCGGGTGAAATTTTGTCATAACCTCAATGATTGCCTGCGGCAATGCAGTTTTTAAACGTGAAAAACG